>JAJTGU010000304.1 GCA_021297985.1 Rubrivivax sp. | reverse complement strand
CGCGACGAGACCCGCGACGGCGCGGTCGCGACCTTCGAATACAAGCCGAACAAGAACTTCAGCACCAAGGTCGACCTGTTCTATTCGAAGTTCGAGCGCGACTTCATCAAGCGCGGCCTTGAGGTCCAGGTTGGCGACACCTGGAAGAACGGCAATGCCGATTTGGCGTTCCAGCGCCCGACGATGGTGAATCCGAGCCTGGGGGCTCAGACCCCATTTGTTACTCAACGCACCGTCAACGGCCAACGAGTCGACGTCACGATCCAAGAGCAAAGGCTGTTGGCCGGGCAGTGGGGCGGCGTGAACCCGCTGTCGCGCACGATCTGGGAACCGCGCCGCGACGAGCTGACCAGCGCCGGCTGGGAGGCCCGCTTCAAGCCGTCGCAGGCCTGGACCATCGTCGGCGACCTGAACTACTCCAAGTCCGACCGCCGCGAGCAGATCATCGAGATGGAGGCCGGGGTCTACGACACGGTCAACAACCGCCCGCAGGCCGGCAACGTCACGGTCGGCAGCTACGGCAGCATCACCGGCCTGCAGTACGACCACGGCAACCCGGCCATCGTGCGCCTGACCGACCCCGAAAGCTGGGGCCAGAACGGCTACGACAAGATCCTGACCACCGATGACGAACTGAAGTCGGCGCGCATCTCGGCGCAACTGGACATGGAAGGCCTGTTCTCGCGCATCGAGTTTGGCGGCAACGTCACCACGCGCGAGAAGAACAAGGGCTCGGCCGAGAACTTCCTGCGGCTGCCGGGCGGCAGCAGCTCGGGTGGCGCCCTGCCGGCCGGCACCGGCTCGGTCAACGTCGCCGGCACGCCGTTCCGGACGATCTTCTTCGCGCCGGGCGCAGCCTACCCGTCGTCGTACAACCTGGTCCAGAACATCAACGGCGACATCCTCGCCAAGGGCTGGCAGGTCAAGGAAGAGATCACCACCGGCTACATCCGCGGCGACATCGACACCGAAGTCTTCGGCATGGGCCTGCGTGGCAACGTCGGCCTTCAGGTCGTGCAGAGCGACCAGAGCTCGCTGGCCCCGCTGGTCGACAACGCCGCGCAGCAGACCATCCGGTTCCGCTCGGTCGGCCGAACCTACACCGACCTGCTTCCGAGCCTGAACCTGTCTCTGGACCTGGGCAACGACTCGGTCGTGCGCATGGGCCTGAGCCGTGTGCTGGCGCGTCCGCGCATGGACCAGCTCTCGGCACTGGCGCGCTTCAGCTTCAACGCCAACAAGTACTCGGGTGAAGGTGGCAACCCGCTGCTCGACCCGTTCCGCGCCAATGCCATCGACGTGTCGTACGAAAAGTACTTCGGCGGCAACAAGGGCTACGTCTCGCTGGCGTGGTTCTACAAGGACCTGAAGAGCTACATCTTCGAGATCACGCGCAAGGACTTCGACTACTCGGGGTTCCCGGTGCCTCCGAATCAGCCGCCAGGCACACTTCCAGAGCGCTTCGGCGACTTCAGGCAGCCGTTCAACGGCAAGGGCGGCACGATCCAGGGCACGGAACTGGCGGTGTCGGTGCCTTTGAACATGCTGTGGAAGCCGCTCGACGGCTTTGGCGTCGTGGCCAGTCTGTCGGACACGCGCAGCGCGATCCGGCCGTTCGGCCAGGACGACGTGCGGCCGCTGCCGGGTCTGTCGAAGAAGGTCGCGACCCTGACGGCCTACTACGAGAAACACGGCTTCTCGGCCCGGGTGGCGCAGCGCTCGCGCTCGGCCTACATTGGCGAGATCCAGGGCTTCGGCGCGAACCGCGGCTACACCTACATCCGGCCGGAGAAGATCACCGACGTGCAACTCGGCTACGAGGTGCAGAGCGGCTTCCTGAAGGGCCTGTCGGTGCTGCTGCAAGCCAACAACATCAACGACGAGGAATACAGCGAGTACCAGAACAACGACGCTTCCGTGCTGACCAAGCAGGTCTTCTACGGCAAGAGCCTGCTGTTCGGAGTGGCGTACAAGTTCTGACGCCATTGGCGGCCGCGTGAGCGGTCGCAAGTCACTGGAGCCCTGGCCGGTTGCCCACCGCCCAGGGCTTTTCTGTGTGCCCTGCCGCGACGTGAGCGTGCAGGACAACAATCCGCAACGTCCTGAAGCCCCTATCCGAGCTGCGCAGCATGGCCCACGAGAACATCCGCAACATCGTCATTGCCGGCGGAGGCACCGCCGGCTGGATGGCCGCCGCCGCGCTGGCCAAGCTGCTCGGCCCCGGGCGCTGGAACATCGTCCTGATCGAGAGCGAGGAGATCGGCACCGTCGGCGTCGGCGAGGCGACGATTCCGCTGATCAACATCTACAACCAGGCGCTGGAGCTGGATGAAGACCGCTTCATGCGCGAGACCCGTGCGACGTTCAAGCTCGGCATCGAGTTCGTGAACTGGGGCCGCCAGGGCGACAGCTACATCCACGGCTTCGGGCCGCTGGGCCCGGACGCAGGGCTGAACAAGTTCCACCAGTACTGGCTCAAGCTGTACCACCAGGGCAAGGTCAGCTCGCTGGAGCCGTATTCGATCAACATCGCCGCGGCTCGTGCCAACAAGTTCATGCGCGCACGCAAGGACCTGGGCAACTCCCCGCTGGCCGAGATCGCGCACGCGTACCACTTCGACGCCGGCCTGTACGCGGCCTTCCTGCGCCGGTACGCTGAACAGCTCGGCGTGCGGCGCATCGAAGGCAAGATCGCCGGTGCCACCACCCGCGCCAGCGACGGCCACGTCGACGCGGTGACGATGGAAGACGGCACCCGCATCGAAGGCGACCTGTTCGTCGACTGCTCGGGATTCCGTGGCCTGCTGATCGAGCAGACGCTGAACACCGGCTACGAGGACTGGAGCCACTGGCTGCCGGCCAACCGTGCCTGGGCCGTGCCCTGCGAGTCGGTGAGTCCGCTGCTGCCCTACACCCGAGCCACGGCGCGCACCGCCGGCTGGCAGTGGCGGATCCCGCTGCAGCACCGCATCGGCAACGGGCACGTGTTCTGCAACAGCTTCATCTCCGAGGACGAAGCCGCCAGCGTGCTCGTCGGCAACCTCGACGGCAAGGCCCTGGCCGCGCCGCGCATGCTGAAGTTCGTCACCGGCAAGCGCAAGAAGCTCTGGAACAAGAACGTCGTCGCGGTCGGCCTGGCGAGCGGCTTCCTGGAGCCGCTGGAAAGCACCAGCATCCACCTGATCCAGAACGCGATCGCGCGGTTGACGACCTTCTTTCCGGATCGCGGTTTCAATGCCCGCGACATCGAGGAGTTCAACCGTCAGTGCGACTTCGAATTCGAGCGCATCCGCGACTTCATCATCCTGCACTACAAGGCGACGGAGCGCGACGACACCGAGTTCTGGAACTACTGCCGCACGATGTCCATCCCGCAGACGCTGCAGGACAAGATCGACCTGTTCAAGACCCACGGAAGGATCTTCCGCTTCGACATGGAGCTGTTCAGCGAGATCAGCTGGGTCGAGGTGATGATCGGCCAGCGCATCGTGCCGCAGGGCTACCACCCGCTGGTGGACACGATGTCGCAGGAACGCATCGAGCAGTTCATGTCCGGCATCGAGGCAACGATGCAGCGCTGCGTGCAGGCGATGCCGACGCACGCCGAGTTCGTCGCCCAGCACTGCGCAGCGGCGCCGGTGCGCTGAGCGTCGGCGGCTCGCCGCTCACGGCCTGCAAGGCGATGTTCAACCCGCGGCCCGAGGTCCGGACGATCGAATTCGGACCGGCGGACGATCCGGTCCGCGTCGTCGTCGTCGACGATGCCTTGCTCGACCCCTGGGCCCTGGTGGACCTCGCGGTGCGCCACCGCGCCGCCTTTGCCGAAGCGCCGCACAACGCCTACCCCGGGATCGAGCTGCCGCTGCCTGACCGTGCGGTGCAGGCCTTCGTGCAGTGGTTTGGCGACCATGCCCAGGCCGCGCTGGGCTTGAGCGCGGTGCAGTCGGCACATGCACGGCTGGCGATGGTGACGCGGCCGCCGGACCGCCTGTCGCCGCTGCAACGCCTGCCGCACCGCGACCGCCTGGGCACCGCCCCCGGCGAGATGGCCGCCGCCGGCGTGCTCTATCTGTTCGACGATGCCAGCCTGGGCGGCACGGCGTTCTATTCGCCGCGGGTTCCACGGGCCGAACTGGACGCACAATTCGGGCGTTATGCCAGCCTGGACGACCGCCACTTCGAGCACGAGACCGGCCTGGGTGCGGTCAAGTGCTACCCGCACGCGGGCAGCCGGCTGTTCGACTGGCTGGCCGAGCTGCCGCCGGCCTTCAACCGCGCGATCTTCTACGACGGCGGCCGATTCCATTGCAGCCAGATCGAGCAGCCCGAGCGGCTCAGCGACGATCCGGCTCGAGGCCGGCTGACGATGAACCTGTTCATGACCGGATGCCGCACGAACCCCTGAGCTTGCACCTGACCCGCCGCCAGGCGACCCGGTTCACGCTGGCCGGCCTGCTCGGCAGCCCGTGGGCGGTTCAGACGCTGCAGGCTCAGCCCGCCAAGCCGGCCGAGCCGCTGCCCGCGAGCGCGTTCTTCCGCCACGACGCGATCGGCGGCGCGGCCTTGTCGCCCGCCGGCACCCATGTCGCGCTGAAGGTCGGCAGCGCCGACAAGCCCGACCGCCTGGCGGTGCTGGACCTCGCGACGATGAAGCTCACGCTGGTCGCGGGCGATCGGGACAACGATGTCGGCCGGTTCCGCTGGTCCGACGATCAACGCCTGATCTATGACTTCTTCGAGGCCGACAAGGCCAGAGGCGACCGCCGCCGGGCGCCGGGCCTGTTTGCCGTCGATGCCGATGGCCGCAATGCGATGCAGCTCGTGCTGCGCGACCATGTCGGGGTCCGTGACGACGTGGTGCTCAGGCAGCAGCCCTGGAACACCTTTGCCCTTTGGGATGAGGGCAGCCAGCGTGGCGACGAGATCTGGGCGCAGCGGCCCGAGGGCATCGAAGACAAACGTCTCGATTGGTTTGCGCTGCTGCGCCTGAACACCCGCACCGCGCGGGTCCGCGAGGTCGACGCGCCGCGGCGCAGCTTCAGTTGGCTGGTCGATGCCGAGGACCGGCTGCGTGCGGTCTGGGTCGCCCAGGGCGAACGTGGCGAGCGCGGGTCGTTCCGCATCCTCGACCGGGTCGATGGCCAGTGGCGCGAGGTCGTGGAGTACGGAAGGGGCTTGATCGAAGCGCCGACCATGCCATCGCACATTGCGCCCGACGGTCGCTGGTTTGCCGTCAGCGACAAAGGCCGCGACACCCGGGCTCTCTTCGAGTACGACCCGGCGACCGGGCGCCCTGCCGAAAAGCCGCTGCTTGAAAGCCCGCACTTCGACCTCGAACCCGACTTCGTCGAGAGCGACCGGCAACTGCTCGGGGTGCGGCTGGATCTGGACGCCGAGGTCACGCAGTGGTTCGACGAGGGCATGCGGGCGGTGCAGGAACGCATCGACCGCCTGTTGCCGGCGACGAGCAACCGCGTCACGCCACCTCGCCGCGACGACAGCCCCTGGCTGCTGGTCGAGGCGTTTGCCGACGTCCAGCCGGCGCGCTGGTTTGTCTTCCACCGTGGCACCGGCAAGCTCACCGCAATCGGCGGTCGCCGGCCCGAGATCGACCCGGCGCGCATGGGCACGATGGACCTGGTGCGCATCCGCGCCCGTGACGGCCTGGAGATCCCGACCTACCTGACCCTGCCGCCCGGCGTGACGCTCGACGCCGCCAAGGCCGCGGCGGGCAAGCTGCCGCTGGTGGTGGACGTGCACGGCGGCCCGAACGTTCGGGGTGCCACCTGGGGCTGGCAGCCGCATGTGCAGTTCCTGGCCTCGCGCGGATATGCCGTGCTGCAGCCCGAGTTCCGCGGCAGCACCGGCTTCGGCCGCAAGCACTTTCTGGCCGGTCTGAAGCAGTGGGGCCTGGCGATGCAGGACGACCTGGCCGACGTCGCGCGCTGGGCCATTGCGCAGGGCATTGCCGACGGCAAGCGGGTGGCCATCCACGGCGCCAGCTACGGCGGTTACGCAGCGCTGATGGGCCTGGTCAAGGACGGCGACCTGTTCCGCTGCGCGGTCTGCCAGGTCGGGGTCTCGGACCTCGACCTGTTGTTCAGTGCGCACTGGAGCGACATGGGTGAGCTCGACAAGCGCTACAGCATGCGCGAGCGCATCGGCGACCCGCAGGCCGACCGCGAGCGCTTCGACGCCACCTCGCCGCTGAAGCAGGCGGCGCGCATCAAGAACCCGCTGCTGCTGGGCTATGGCGGTTACGACGAACGGGTGCCGATCGAACACGGCAAGCGCCTGTACGACGCGGTGCGCCGCCACAACCCGAATGTCGAGTGGGTCGAGTACAAGGCCGAGGGCCATGGCTGGGATCTGGACGAAACCCGGATCGACTGGGCGGGACGCGTCGAACGCTTCCTGGCCCGCCACCTGGCCTGAGCGCAGCGTGCGGCGGGTGTCGCCGCTCAGCCGTGGTACAGCACCACGGTCTTGCAGTTGCTCATCTCCTCCAGCGCCAACAGACCCTTCTCGCGGCCATGGCCGCTGCGCTTGGTGCCGCCGAAGGGCAGCTCGACACCGCCCCCGGCGCCGTAGCCGTTGACAAAGACCTGCCCGACCTTCAGCGCCTTGGCCATGCGCAGCTGGCGGCCGCCGCTGTCGGTCCACACCGCGGCCAGCAGGCCGTATTCGGTGGCATTGGCCAAGGCGACGGCGTCGGCCTCGTCGTCGAAGGGCATCGCCGCCAGCACCGGGCCGAAGACCTCTTCGGTCGCCAGTGCATGTTCCCGCGGCACCGGGCCGAACAGCGTCGGCTTGACCCAGTGGCCGCTGGCCGCCACGCCGTCGGCGATGCGGCCTTCGGCCAGCACGGCCACGCCGCCGGCGCGGGCGCGGTCGATGTAGCCCTGCACGCGTCGCTGCTGGGGGGTGTTCATCAGCGGGCCGCAGTCCAGGTCCATCGCCGGGGTGCCGGCCGCCAGGCGCGCAAAACCGTCGGCCACGCGGCCGACAAAGGCCTCGTAGATCGGTTGTTGCACCAGCAGGCGGCTGCCCGCGGTGCAGGTCTGGCCGGCGTTCTGCACGATGGCGCGCAGCACGATGGGCAGCGCACGGTCCAGGTCGGCGTCGGCAAACACGATCTGCGGGCTCTTGCCGCCGAGCTCGAGCACGCACTTGACGGCGTTGCGCGCGGCGGCGGACTGCACGGCGGCACCCGCCTCGCGGCTGCCGGTGAAGCTGACGAAGTCGATGCCCGGGTGGCCGGCCAGCGCGGCGCCGGCCTCCTCGCCAAGCCCGGTGACGACATTGAACGCGCCGTCGGGCAGGCCGGCGGCCTGTGCGATCTCGGCCACGCGCAGCGCCGACAGCGGGGTGTCCTCGGCCGGCTTCAGCACCGCGGCGTTGCCCATCGCCAGTGCCGGCGCGACCGTGCGGCCAAGCATCTGCGCGGGGTAGTTCCAGGGCACGATGTGCGCTGTCACGCCCAGCGGCTCGCGCAGCAGCAGCACCTGGTGGCCGGCGGCAAACGGGATCGTCTGGCCGTGCACCTTGTCGGCCGCGCCGGCGTAGAACTCGAAGTAGCGTGCCAGCACGGCGATGTCGTTGCGCGCGGTGGCCAGCGGCTTGCCCGTGTCGCGGGCCTCGATCTGCGCCAGCGCTTCGGCGTCGTCGGCGATGCCCTTCGAGATCCTCATCAGCACGCGCCCGCGCTCGGTGGCCGTCATGCGACCCCAGGGCCCAGCCAGCGCGGCGCGCGCCGCGGCGACGGCGGCATCGACATCGGCCGCGCCGCCGCGTGGGATGCGCTCGAACTCGGCGCCGTCGCAGGGGTCGTGCACCGGCAGGCTGCGCTCGTCGTGTGCCGCGACCCACTGGCCGGCGATGAACATGCGTTTCATGGTCGGGTGCCTTTTGCCCTGTTCCGTGTTGTGTGCGCCAAGGACAAGGCCCATTCTGGCCCGGCGCCGGCATGGCTACGATGCTCGCGAGCCCAGCCCCGCTCAGCCCACACTCGCACCGGAGACCCGACACCATGCCCCGACTCGCCCACAAGACCGCCTTCGTCACCGGCGGCGCCGCCGGCTTTGGCGAGGGCATCGTGCGCCGCTTCGTCGCCGAAGGCGCGCGGGTGCTGATCGCCGACCTCGATCTGGCCCGCGGCGAGTCCCTGGTGGCACAGCTCGGCGCGGCACAGGCGCGCGCGGTGCGCTGCGACGTGTCGCAACGGGGCGATGTCGAGGCCGCGGTGGAGGCCTGCGTGCAGGCCTTCGGCGTGCCCGACATCGTCGTCAACAACGCCGGCACCACGCACCGCAATGGCCCGATGCTCGACGTCGACGAGGCGAGCTTCGACCGCATCTTTGCCGTCAACGTGAAGTCCATCTTCCACACCACGCACGCGGTGCTGCCGCGGTGGCGCGCGCGGCCGGCGGGGCCAGCCGGCGCCGTCATCGTCAACATCGGCTCGACCGCCGGCATCCGGCCGCGGCCGGGCCTGAGCTGGTACAACGCCAGCAAGGGCGCGGTCAACGTGCTCAGCAAGTCGATGGCGGCCGAACTCGGGGCCGAGGGCATACGCGTCAACGCGGTCTGCCCGGTGATGGGCGCCACCAATCTGATCGAGCAGTTCCTCGGCGCCGCCGACACGCCCGAGGCACGGGCCCGCGTGATCGCCGGCATCCCGCTGGGCCGGCTGTCGACGGCCGAGGACGTGGCCGAGGCGACGCTGTACCTGGCCAGCGACGCGGCGGCCTTCATCACCGGCATCGAGCTGCCGGTGGACGGCGGGCGCACGATCTGACGACGTGACCCTGCCGCGGGACAATCGCGGGATGGCAAGCGGAGCAAGCGCGGCGGGTCGCAGGCAGCGGGTGGTCGTCGGACTGTCCGGCGGCGTGGACTCGGCCGTGTCGGCCTTGCTGCTCAAGCAGCAGGGGCACGAGGTCGTCGGCATCTTCATGAAGAACTGGGAAGACGACGACTCGCTGGCCGACGACGAGCGCTACTGCAGCAGCAACGAGGACTTCGTCGACGCCGCGGCGGTGGCCGACGTGATCGGCATCGAGATCGAGCACGTCAACTTCGCGGCCGAGTACAAGGACCGTGTCTTCGCCGCCTTCCTGGCCGAGCACCGCGCCGGCCGCACGCCGAACCCGGACGTGCTGTGCAACGCCGAGATCAAGTTCAAGGCCTTCCTGGACCACGCGCTGCGCCTGGGCGCCGAGCGCATCGCGACCGGCCACTACGCGCGTGTGCGCGAGCAGCCCGGCGGGGCGGTGCAGTTGCTGAAGGGGCTGGACGCAGGCAAGGACCAGAGCTACTTCCTGCACCGGCTGACGCAGGCCCAGCTGGCCAGGACCTGGTTCCCGGTCGGCGAGATCGAAAAGCGCGAGGTCCGCCGGATCGCCGAGTCCGCCGGCCTGCCCAACGCGGGTAAGAAGGACTCCACCGGCATCTGCTTCATCGGCGAGCGGCCGTTCCGCGAGTTCCTGGGGCGCTACCTGGCGCATGCCCCGGGGCCGATGCTCGACGAACGCGGGCGCGAGGTCGGGCGCCACGTGGGCTTGAGCTTCTACACGCGGGGCCAGCGCCAGGGCCTGGGGATCGGTGGCACCAGGAGCGGCGGTGGCGACCACGCGCCGTGGTTCGTGGCCGGCAAGGACATGCAGCGCAATGTGCTGCACGTGGTCCAGGGTCATGACCATCCGCGGCTGCTGTCGCCATCGCTTCAGGCTGCCGATGCCAGCTGGATCGCCGGCCACCCGCCGCCGGCCGGGCGCTACGGCGCCAAGACGCGCTATCGCCAACCCGATGCGGCGTGCCGATACGAACCGGATGACGACGGCCTCGGCGCGTTTGCGCTGCATTTCGACACCGACCAGTGGGCCGTCACACCGGGCCAGAGCGCCGTGCTCTACGACGGCGAGGTCTGCCTG
>JAJTGU010000023.1 GCA_021297985.1 Rubrivivax sp. | reverse complement strand
GTCGCGCTGGGCGCCTGGCAGGGCCGCAAGTGGCTGCTGCTGGTGGGATGCGGCGTCGCGGCTCTGGTGATCGCCGCGGTCGTGGCCCGCGGTGGCGTGCAGGACGTGCAACGCATGTACGTCCTGCAGCACGGAGCGATCCACGCCGTGCTCGCGTGGACCTTCGGCCGCACCCTGCTGCCCGGGCGCCTGCCGTTGATCACGGCACTGGCCGAGCGTGTGCACCGGGTCTTCACGCCCGCGATGCGCCGCTACACCGAAGCGATCACCCGCACCTGGACGCTGTACTTCCTGGTCATGATCGGCATCTCGTTGGTGCTCTACAGCCTGGCGCCCTGGAGCTGGTGGAGCCTCTTCTGCAACCTGCTGACCCCGCTGGCGGTGGCCGGGTTGTTCGTCGGCGAGCACCTGTGGCGCTACTGGCGCCACCCGGACTTCGAACGTGTCACGCTGCGCGGTGCGGTGCAGGCCTGGCGCGACCACGGCCAGCAGGCGCGATGAACCGGCTGCCCCTGCTCGCGCCGCGGGACCTGTCCGCGCCGCTGCTGTGGCGGCGCGGTGTGGCGGTCAGCGCCGGCCAGGTGGTCGCGCAGGCCCAGGCCCTGGCCGAGCGGCTGCCGGCACAGGGTCGCGCCGTGAACCTGTGTCAGGACCGCGGCCACTTCGCGCTCGGGCTGGTCGCGGCGATGCTGCGCGGCCACACCAGCCTGCTGCCGCCCAACGCGCTGCCGACCACCCTGTCGGCCCTCGCCGCCGATGCCGGTGCACCGGTGTACGCCCTGGTCGACGGGCCCGAGGCCCCCACCGGCGGCCTGCCCACGGTGGTCGTCGGCATGGACGCGCCCCTCGCCCCGGCGAACGAGGTGCCCACGGTGGCGGCCGATCTGGAGGCGGTGCGCCTGCTGACCTCGGGCTCGACCGGCACCCCGCAGCCCCACGGCAAGCGCTTCGCGCAGTTGACGCTGAACATCGCCGCCGAGGCGGCGCGCCTGGCCGACCGGCTGGGCCGGCCGTCGCTGGCGGGGCTGACCCTCGTCGCCACGGTACCGGCACAGCACAGCTACGGCATGGAGTCCACCGTGTTGCTGGCCCTGCTGGGCGGCGCGGCGTTCGAAACTGGGCGGCCGTACTTCCCGGCCGACATCGCGCAGGCGCTGGCCGCGGTGCCGACACCTCGGGCCCTGGTCACGACGCCCTTTCATCTGAAGACCCTCCTGGCCGCGTCCGTGGACCTGCCACCGACTGAACTGGTGCTGTCGGCCACCGCGCCGCTGTCGCCGCAGCTCGCTGCCGAGGCCGAGGCCCGCCTGCAGGGCCAGCTGATCGAGATCTACGGTTGCACCGAAGCCGGCCAGGTGGCGACGCGGCGCACGACCGAAGGCGAGGTCTGGCAGACGCTGGGCGAGCTGCGTCTGCACCTGGCCGACGCCGCCGAAGGTCCACAGGCCGTCGTGCAGGGCGGGCATGTGGACGAGCCGACGGTGCTGGCCGACGTGCTGGAGCTGCTCGACGCGACGCGTTTTCGCCTGCTCGGTCGGGCCAACGACCTGATCCACGTCGCCGGCAAGCGCAGCTCGCTGGCGCATTTGAACTTCCACCTCAACCGCATCCCCGGGGTCGAGGACGGGGCCTTCTGGTTGCCCGAAGACGAGCTTCAGGACGGCGAACAGGTCGCCAGGCCGATGGCCTTTGTCGTCGCGCCGACGCTGTCGGCCGCGCAGATCGGCGCCGCGCTGCGCCAGCAGCTCGAAGCCGTGTTCGTGCCGCGCCGCATCGTCCACCTCGAAACCTTGCCGCGCGAGGCCACGGGCAAGTTGACGACGGCCGCGTTGCGCGAGCTCGCACGACAGCACCGCCCTGCCACGGCCGCCCCGCCTGCCGACCCCGACCGCTGCGAGGCGGTGTTCGACATCGCATCCGATCACCCGGCGTTTGCCGGTCACTTTCCGGGCCGGCCCATCCTGCCCGGCGTGGTGCTGCTGTCGCTGGCCCTTGAAGCACTGAAGGCAGCGCCGGCACTGGCCCGGCGCGTGGCCCCGCGTCCGGACGAGGCACCCACGCTGGCGCAAGCCAAGTTCCTGGCGCCGGTGGGCCCGGGCCAGCGGGTGCACATCCTGTTGCGCGCCGAAGGCCGGGGCGTTGCGTTCGAGGCCAGGATCGCCAGCACCCAGGCCAACGGCGACGGCACGCTCGCCGCACGCGGCCAGTGGCTGCCGCAGGCCACGGCATGAGCGCTGCATCGACCCCACGGGACGCCGCCGCCCGGCCCGAATGGCTGGCCCGGCGCGAACGCAGCAACCGCCTGGCGCTGGCGCTGATGGCATGGGTCGCGACCACGCTGGGCCGGCGGTTCGCACGGGTGCTGCTGCATCCGATCGCGCTGTACTTCCTGGTCTTCTCGCCGACGGCTGCGCGCCATTCGCAGCGCTACCTGCAACGGGTGCTGGACCGCCGGCCGGGCTGGCGCGAGCGCTACCGCCACTTCCACTGCTTTGCCTCGGTGGTGCTGGACCGCGTCTACTTCGCCCGCGGCCAGATGCATCTGTTCGAGATCGACGTTCAGGGCGGCCCGCGGGTCGACGAGACCCTGGCGCTGGGCCAGGGCGCCTTCATGCTCGGTGCGCACTTCGGCAGCTTCGAGGCCCTGCATGCGATCGGCGCGACCCGCCCGGGCATGCGCGTGGCCCACGTGATGTACCCGGGCAACGCCGAGATGATCCAGCGCGCGCTGGCGGCCATCGCGCCGGGCTTTGCGATGAGCATCATCGAGATCGGTCGCGCCGGCAGCACGCTGGCGATCCGCGACTGGCTCGACAACGGTGGCCTGGTCGGCTTGCTCGGCGACCGCTGGATGCCACCGACCGGCACGGCCGCCAGCGCACGCGACGGCGGTGTCGTCGTCCACCGCTTCCTCGGACAGGACGCAGCCTTCACCGACGGCCCGTTGCGGCTGGCGCAGGTGCTGCGCCGGCGCGTGCTGCTGATGACGGGCCTGTACCGCGGCGGCAACCGCTACGAGCTGCGCTTTGAACCGCTGGCGGACTTTTCGCAACCGATGATCGGCCCCGACGGCCAGCCGCTGCCCCGCGAGGCGGCACTCGCGCAAGCGCAGGCGACGTACGTCGCGCGGCTCGAAGGCCTGTGCCACGAAGCCCCGTACAACTGGTTCAACTTCTACGACTACTGGGCGCTGCCGGCACCGCGCGGCGAGGCCGCCGCATGAACGCCTGCGCACGCATCCTCGCGCTGGTGCTGTTCCTGGGCACCTTCGGGCCGCCGGTGCAGGCCCAGGGGCAGTCCGCGGCGCTGGACGTTGCCGGCCTGGCCGCGCTGCTCGGGCAGCGCCGCGAGACCCAGGCCCGGTTTGTCGAGGAGCGCTTTGTCGCCGGGCTGGACCAGCCTCTGCGCGCGAGCGGCACGCTGAGCTTCGTGCCGCCGTCGCGCTTCGTGCGCCAGACCCTGCTGCCGCGGCCCGAGCTGCTGGCCATCGACGGCAACCAGGTCACGATGCAGCGTGGCGGCCGCACGCGCACGATGACGCTGGACAGCGTGCCCGAGGCGACCGCGCTGCTGGAAGCGCTGCGCGGTGCGCTGACCGGCGACCTGGCCTCGCTGCAGCGCCACTACGTCGTCCGCGTCGACGGCAATGCGGTGCGCTGGAGGCTCAGCCTGAGCCCACGCGCCGAGCGCATCGGCACCCAGGTGCAGCGGCTCGAGATCGAAGGCCAGGGCGCCGAGCTGCGCAGCGTGGAGCTGCAACTGGCCGGTGGCGACCGTTCGACGATGAGCATCGAGCCGCTGGTCGCCAACCTGCCGGGCGCTGCTCCGGCGGCCAGGAAGTGACCCCGGCGCGCCGCCACGGCGCCGTCGTGCTGGCGCTGTGGGCCGTGGCGCTGCTGCTGGCGCTGGTGGCCATCCTGCGCGTGCCTTTCGTGGCCGACATGAGCGCCTTCCTGCCGGCCAAGCCCGACGCGCGCCAGCAGTTGCTGATCGAACAGCTGCAGAGCGGCGCCGCCGCGCGCACCCTGCTGGTCGGCATCGCCGGTGGCGACTCGGCACAGCGGGCGGCGGCGTCCAAGACCCTGGCGGCGGCCCTGCGCGGATCCGGGCGGTTCGAGCAGGTCCAGAACGGCGAGACCGCCGGCTTCGCCGCGATCGGGCAGTGGCTGTTCGAGAACCGCTACGCGCTCAGTCCGGCGGTGTCGGCGGATCGCTTCACGGCCTCCGGCCTGGCCGACGGCATCGCCGACACGCTGTCGCTGCTCGGCACGCCGGCCGGCGCCGCCATCAAGCCGCTGCTCGAACGCGACCCCACCGGCGAGACCTTGCGCATTGGCGAGTCGCTGCTGCCCGCCGCCGGCCCGCGCAGCGCCGACGGCGTCTGGATGTCCCGGCCCGAACGGGGCCGTGGCGAGCGGGCGCTTCTGCTGGCCATCACCCGTGCCGCCGGGGCAGACCTGGACGGCCAGGCCGCGGCGCTGGCCACACTGCGTGAAGCGTTTGCAGCCCTGCCCGAGGCCGGGGTGCTGACGCTCGAACTGAGTGGCGCCCCGCTTTTTTCCGTCGAGAGCCGCGCCCGCATCGAAACCGAGGCGCACCGGCTCGGCGCGTTCGCCGCGGTGCTGGTCAGCCTGCTGCTGTGGTGGGTGCTGCGCTCGTGGTCGGGGCTGGCCGTGGCCCTGCTGCCGGTGGCCAGTGGCGTGCTCGTCGGCATCGCCGCGGTGGCGCTGGGCTTCGGCAGCGTGCACGGGCTGACGCTGGGTTTTGGCGCGACGCTGATCGGCGAGGCGGTGGACTACGCGATCTACTACCTGATCCAGGCCCGCCGCCACGCCGGCGATGCCCCGCACGAACGCGGCTGGCAGCGCTGGCTGCGCACCAGCTGGCCCACCGTGCGCCTGGGTTTGCTGACCTCGCTGGCGGGCTTCGCGGCGCTGGTGTTCTCGGGCTTCCCTGGGCTGGCCCAACTGGGCGTGTTTTCGTGCGCCGGCCTGCTGGGCGCGGCGCTGACGACGCGCCATGTTCTGCCGGTCCTGCGGCCCGACGGCGTCGCGGTCAGCGAGCGCGCAGCCCGGCCGAGACAACGCCTGGGCCGGCTTGCTGCACGCCTGTTCGCCAGCCTGCCCACGTGGCGCCGGGCCATCGTCGCGCTGGGCATCGTCGCCGCCGCGGGCCTGGTCTGGCAGCACGACCGGCTGTGGCGTGCCGACCTGCTGTCGCTGAGCCCGATCGACGCCGAGACGCTCAAGCTCGACGCCGAGTTGCGGGCCGAGCTGATGCCCGGCGAGGGCGGGCTGCTGGTGGTGGTCCAGGGTCCGGACCTCGAGACCGTGCTCCAGCGCGCCGAAGCCGCGGACGCGCGGCTGCAAGGGCTGGTCGATGCGGGCCAGTTGGCCGGCGTTTCCAGCGTCACGCGCTGGCTGCCGAGCCAGGCGCAGCAGGACCAGCGGCGCAACGGCCTGCCCGAGGCTGTGGCGCTCCGGACGGCGCTTGCCGCCGCCACCGCCGGCGGGCCCCTGCCCGCGTCGCGTCTGCAGCCCTTTGTCGACGAGGTCCAGGCCGCCCGCACCCGACCGCCGCTGACCCGCGAGGTCCTGGCCGCTTCACCCGCGGCCACGCTGGTCGACGCGCTGCTGCTGGAGCGCCCCGGCGGAGGCCTGGCAGCGCTGATGCCGGTGCAGCCCATCGCTCACACCGCGCAAGCCCTGGCCAGGGTCGAAGCCTCGCTCGCCGGCCTGGAAGGGGCCGTGCTGCTGGACATCAAGCCCGAACTCGACCGCCTCTACCAGCGCTACCTGGACGAGGCCAAGGCCCAGACCCTGATGGGCGCGACCGCCGTGCTGGTGCTGGTGATGCTGTGGCTGCGCTCATGGCGGCGTCTGCTGGCGGTCTGCCAGCCGCTGGTGCTCGCGGTGCTGTTCACGCTGGCCGGTCTGGCCCTGGCGCAGGTGGCGCTCGGCATCCTGCACCTGGTCGGGCTGCTGCTGGTGGTGGCGGTGGGTTCGAACTACGCGCTCTTCTTCGACATGCTGCACCACGACCGCACCAATGCCGGCATCGCCGGCCCAGCCGACGCGGAAGAAGCCAACGAGACCCTGGCCTCGCTGGCCCTGGCCAACCTGACCACCGTGGCCTCGTTCGGCCTGATCGCGATGTCCGAGATTCCAGCGTTGTCGGCCATCGGCCGCGTGGTGGCTCCGGGGGCGCTGCTCGCGCTGCTGCTCGCGGCGGCGTTTGCCGGACGTCCCGCCGCGACCCCCCTGTCGCGCTGAAAATCGCGTCCGATGCATCTGCACCATGCCGACCGCTCCTGACCTGCCCAAGCCGCAACACCGCTGGCCCTGGCCGGCGCTGTTCCAGGCCAGCGTCGGCGTCCACGCGGCGGCGCTCGGTGCCGCGCTGCTGGCGCCGCAGCATGCCGCCCTGGCCCTGGGCGCCGTCGTGGTCAACCATGCGCTGCTGACCGGCGCCGGCCTGGTGCCGCGCAGTGCCTGGCTCGGACCCAACCTGCGCCGCCTGCCCGAAACCGCCGCGCCCGACGCCGTGGCGCTGACGCTGGACGATGGCCCGGACCGCGAGGTCACGCCGCGGGTGCTGGACCTGCTGGCCGAGCGCGGTGTTCGTGCGACCTTCTTCTGCATCGCCGAGCGCGCTGCCGCCGAGCCGGCGCTGCTGCGGCGCATCGTGGCAGAGGGGCACGACGTGCAGAACCACAGCGCCCGGCACCGGCACGACTTCAGCGTCTCCGGGCCAGGGGCGCTGCACCGCGAGATCCACCGCGCACAGGCCACGATCGCCGACATCACCGGCCGGCTGCCGCACTGCTTCCGCGCCCCGGCCGGGCTGCGCAACCCGTTTCTCGACCCGGTTCTGCACCGCCTCGGGCTCCACCTGGTCAGCTGGACCCGGCGCGGCTTCGACACCCGCGAACGCGATCCGGCGACCGTGTTCACACGCCTGAGCCGCGGCCTCGCGCCACGGGACATCCTGCTGCTGCACGACGGCCACGCCGGCCGCACCCGCGACGGCCAACCGGTGGTGCTGGCCGTCCTGCCCCCGTTGCTGCACGCGCTGCAGGCGGCCGGCCTGACGCCGGTGACGCTGCATGAGGCCGTGCCGGCCCGCCACGCCTGACCTGTCGACCCCATGCTCGCTCCACCCGTTGCCCTGGCCCACCCGACCGACCCCAATGCCGCCTGGCAGGCCATCCACACGTCGGCCTGCGCGCCGTACCGCCGAGCGGGCCGCTTTGCCTGGCACTTTGCACGGGGCAAGCTGGGTCGCGATCCGGTGTTCCGCCACCTGCTCGAACACGGCGAGCTCGCCGGCGCCCGGGTCGTCGACATCGGCTGCGGTCAAGGCCTGCTGGCCAGCCTGCTGCACAGTGCGTCCGCCTTCGCGGCGTCGGGCCGCTGGCCCGGCGCCTGGGGCCCGGCGCCGAACCCACGCGCCTACACCGGGATCGAGCTGATGTCGCGCGACGTGGCCCGGGCCCAGGAGGCCGTGGGCGCGCTGCCGCTGGCGCCCCGCCTGGTCTGCGCCGACATGCGCCAGGCGCCGCTGCCGGCCTGCGACAGCGTGGTGATCCTCGACGTGCTGCACTACGTGGACCATGCCGATCAGGCCGCCCTGCTGGCCCGCGTGCGCGATGCGCTGGCACCCGGCGGCACGCTGCTGCTGCGCGTCGGCGACGCCGCCAGCACGCGTGGTTTTGCCGCCAGCCAGTGGGTGGACCGCCTCGTCACCCGGATCCGCGGCCACCGCGTGGCGCCGACCTGGGGGCGGCCGCTGGACGAGTGGGTGGCGCTGCTCCAGGGCCTGGGCTTTGCTCCGGTCGAGCCGTGGCCGATGAGCCAGGGCACCCCCTTCGCGAACGTGCTGCTGGTGGCCCGTCGACCATGAACCCTCCCACCCCGATGTCGCCGCTGGCCATCACCGCCCACACCCTGGTCACGGCGCTCGGCCATGGCCTGGCCGACCATGCGCAGGCCCTGCGCGACGGCCGCAGCGGCCTGAAGCCACAGGTCTTCGAAACCGCACCGCTCGACACCTGGCTCGGCGTCGCCCCAGATCTGGACGACGCGGCCTTGGGCAGTGCCTTCAGCCGCGGCCAGTCCGGTGCCGACTGCCGCAACAACCGCCTGGCGGAAGCGACGCTGCGTGCCGACGGCTTTGCCGAGCGTGTCCGCGCGGCCGCAGGTCGCTGGGGCGCACATCGCGTCGGGGTCTTCCTGGGCACCAGCACCTCGGGCATCCTGGCCAGCGAGATCGCCTACCGCCAGCGCGACGCCGCCAGCGGCGCCCTGCCCGCCGGGCTGGACTACGCGGCCACGCACAACACCTACTCGGTGGCGCGGCATGTGCGCCAGAGCCTGGGCCTGACCGGGCCGGCCGCCGTGGTGTCGACCGCGTGCTCGTCCAGCGCCAAGGTCTACGGCAACGCCGCGCGCATGATCGCCGCCGGGGTCATCGACGCGGCCGTCGTCGGCGGTGTCGACAGCCTGTGCATGACGACGCTGTACGGCTTCAAGTCGCTGGAGCTGCTGAGCCCGGAGGTCTGCCGACCCTACGACGCCGGACGCAATGGCCTGTCGCTTGGCGAAGGCGGCGCCTTGGCCCTGCTCGAACGCGAGCCCGACGGCCCGCCGGCGGGCTGGCTGCTCGGCATCGGCGAGTCCAGCGACGGCCACCATATGAGCAGCCCCCACCCCGAGGGCGCCGGTGCCGCTGCGGCGATGCGCGCCGCGCTGGCGAGTGCCGGCCTTGGTGCCGGCGCGGTGGACTACCTCAACCTGCACGGCACCGCCACGCCCGGCAACGACGCGGCCGAAGACCGTGCCGTGATGTCGGTGTTCGGCGCCCGCGTCCGATGCAGTTCGACCAAGGGCCACACCGGTCACACCCTGGGGGCGGCCGGGGGTGTCGAGGCCTCGCTGTGCCTGCTGGCGCTGCGTGACGGCTGGCTGCCCGGGGGCCTGCACCGGCGCGAACCCGATCCCGCCTTGCACGCCCATTACGTGGACAGCGGCCAACCCGCGGCGCTGCGCGTGGTCGCCAGCAACTCGTTCGGCTTCGGGGGCAGCAACGCCTGCCTGGTCTTCGGGGGCGTGGCATGACGACATCGGCACAGCGCAGCGGCGCCGTCGAGGTCGCGGTGCTCGGCATCGGTGCGATCGGGCCCGGGCTGGCGAGCTGGGCCCAGGCCGCACCGCTGCTGCGCGAGCCGGCGGGCTGGGTGCGCAGCCCCACCGTGGTGCCACCGCCGCAGCGCCTGCCGGCCACCGAGCGGCGCCGTGCCGGCACCGTGGTCAAGGCCTCGATCGTCGTCGCCGACGAGGCGCTGGCGATGGCCGGGGTCGCCGCCAGCGAGGTCGCGACGGTCTTCACGTCGTCCACCGGCGACCCGCTGAACTGCCATCTGCTGTGCGAGGCGCTGGCGACGAGCGAACGCATGGTTTCGCCAACGCGCTTCACCAATTCGGTCCACAACGCACCGGCGGGCTACTGGCACATCGCCGCCGGCTCGATGGCACCGTCGACCAGTCTGGCGGCCTACGACGCGAGCTTTGCCGCCGGCCTGCTCGAGGCCGCGGTGCAGGTGCAGGCCACGCAGGCGCCGGTGCTGCTGGTGGCCTGCGACGTGCCCTACCCCGAGCCGCTGCACAGCAAACGCCCGGTCGCCGACAGCTTTGGTGTTGCCTTGCTGCTCGGACCCACCCGTGACGCCCCCGCTTCGGCCGCCTGGCTGGGACTGGCCTGCGGCACCGGCGAGGTCGCCGTCACGGCCTGCGCCGACGAGGCGATGGACCGCCTGCGGCGCGAGATCCCCGCCGCCCGCGCCCTGCCCCTGCTGCAGGCACTGGCCGGCCAAGTGCCGGCGTCCGTCGTGCTCGACGACGTGCCGGGCGCGGTGCTGCACGTGCAGCTGCGGTGGCCGGAATGACGCCCGAGCTCGAGCCCACGCCCGGGCCCGCTCCGCAGACCCTGGACCGGGCCGGCATCGCCGCGCGCATCCCGCACGCGGGCACGATGTGCCTGCTCGATGCCTTGCACGGCTGGAGCGACGGCAGCATCCACTGCAGCACCCGCCACCACGCTGCGCCGGACCACCCGCTGCGCGGTGCCAGCGGCCTGCTCGCACCCACCGCGATCGAATACGCCAGCCAGGCCATGGCACTGCACGCGGGGCTGATGGCGCGCCCCGGCGATCCCCCGCGTGCCGGCTTCCTGGCCGCCGTGCGCAACGTCGTCATGCGCCAGGCCCGGCTCGACACCGCGCCGGGCCCGCTGCACGTGCGCGCCGAGCGTCTGCTGGGCGATGCGCGCCAGGCCCAGTACCGCTTCACGCTGCACGACGGCGAGGGCTTGCTGCTCGTCGAGGGCCGTGCAACCGTCGTGCTCGACGGCAGCCCTGCCGACCCCCTGTCCACTTCATCCCCCACGACGGCATGACCGCTCTCCCACTCACCGGCAAACGCGCCCTCGTCACCGGGGCCAGCGGCGCCCTCGGCCAGGCCATCGCGCGCGAGCTCGCGGCCCAGGGCGCCAGCCTGCTGCTGCACGCCAACAGCCGCGGCGACGCGGTGGCCGCGCTGGCCGCCGAACTGAGCGGACAGCACGGCACGCCGGCCCACCCGGTGGTCTTCGACCTCGCCGACGATGCGGCCTGCGCCGAGGCCACCAAGGCGATGCTGGCCGACGGAGCGGTGCAGATCGTGATCAACAACGCCGGCATCCACGACGACGCCGTCTTCCCCGGCATGAAGCCCGAGCAATGGCACCGCGTCATCGATGTCTCGCTGCACGGCTTCTTCCGCGTCACGCAGCCGCTGGTGCTGCCGATGCTGCGCACGCGCTGGGGCCGCATCGTCAACATCTCGTCGGTGGCGGCGCTGGCCGGCAACCGCGGCCAGGTCAACTACGCTGCGGCCAAGGGCGCCCTGAACAGCGCCACCAAGGCCCTGGCGCTCGAGCTCGCCAGCCGCGGCGTCACCGTCAACGCGGTGGCGCCGGGCATCGTCGAGTCCCCGATGGCCGCAGGGGCCTTCGATGCCGACGCCATCAAGCGCATCGTGCCGATGCAGCGCCCCGGCACCCCCGACGAAGTCGCCGCCCTCGTCGGCTTCATCTGCTCGCCCCGTGCCGGCTACATCACCGGGCAGGTGGTGTCGGTGAACGGCGGGTTGTGGTGAAAGCCGGGCCGATCACAGCTTCGCCGCCGGTGCCGCAGCGGCGCCGCTGAACTCGGGGCCGCTGAGTTCGGCCAGGCCATGGCCGCGGTTCACGTCCAGGCCGGTGATGTGCCAGTCGTGCGCGGGCAGCCGGAACGGGTGCACGACCTCCTCGTAGCTGCGTGTCGGCCACAGCACGCCAAAGCGGCGCTGGTGCTCCAGGCTGTCGGTTTCAGCCACCGCACCGCGGGTGCTGGGGGTGGCCTCGAGCGTGAAGCGCACGCGCCGGGTGACGTTGTCGTCGCGGTCGATGCAGACCGCCACGCGGTCCAGCCCCACACGGCCCAGGCCCGGGCGCATCCAGACATCGACCACGTCGCAGGCGCGCCCGTTGACACGCTCGGTGCCGTTCAGTTCAGCGGCCAGCCCGCGGTCCACCAGCCACAGCGGCCCGAGCAGGAACAGGCCGTAGGCCTCGGCGACCAGGGCCGAGGCATCGAGCACGGCGCGGTCGCGGCTGGGCTGGCCGTTGAACCAGACAGCGGACTCGCCCGGGCGCTCGCGGCTGCCGTCGCCACGCTGCCAGAGCACCTGCTTGCGCCCCAGCGGTCCGCGGTAGGCCTGGGCGTTGATGCCGAGCCGGGGCAGCAGCCGCTCCTCCGACGGACCCCGGTAGCCCGCGTCGACCACCAGCGGCTGGATGCGGCCGATCAGCGGTCGCCATTGGCCGTCGTAGGCGACGTTGATGTCGGTCAGCGTGCGGTAGGCCTCGAGTCCATGGGCCTGCGCGCTGTCGAGCAGCCGGCGTTGGCCAAGCGCCGAGCTGCGCGGCGCCTGCGTCATCGGCAGCGGTGTCGAACAGCCGATCAGCGCCGGCACGGCAGACAGCGAGGCCGCGCCCAGCAGCAGTCGGCGGCGGGTGGGATCGAAGGACGGAGACATGGCGATCAGCATTCGGCGAGCATTCGGCGGCTTCGTGTGGGACCCGAGTCTCGCGGCCGTTCGGCACAGTTGCACGGTCGGGGTCTTTGGCCCGCCCTTGACCCTGCAGCCGCGGGTCTGGCGGCCCCCGGTTAGCATCGTTTCTTGTCCTTCGTCCGCCCTTTGTTCCGCCCTTTGGCGCGTGCCGCGTTCCAGCCCCGCCGGCGCCTGCTGCTCACCACCGCCGCGTCGGCTTCGGCCACGCTGCTGACCACCGGCTGCTCGACCGTGGCCCTGATGCTCGCCCGCCCTGCCACGACGCCGATGCCCACGCTGCGCCCACCGTCGCCCTGCGGGGCCGGCGGCCGCGCGCAGACCCTGCTGGTGCTGCTGCCCGGCGCCTACAGCACGCCGCAGGAGTTCATCGACAACGGCACGCCCGCGGCGCTGCGGGCCGCCGGGCGCCGCGCCGACCTGTGCATCGCCGACTCGCACCTCGGTTATGTCGGCGACGGCAGCCTGGTGCGCCGCCTGCACGACGACGTGGTGGCACCGGCTCGCGCGGCCGGCTACGCGCAGGTCTGGCTGGTCGGCATCTCGCTCGGGGGCTATGCCGCACTGGCCTACCTGGCCCGCAACCCGGGGGCCCGGGTCGACGGCGTGTTCGCGATCGCGCCCTATCTCGGCCGGCGGACGCAACTGCGCGACATGGCCGCCGCGGGGGGCCCACGGGCCTGGAACCAGGGCCTGGCCGCGCCCGATCCGCAGGACCTGGACCAGGCCATCTGGCGCTGGCTCGCGGCACCACCGGCCGACGCACCGCCGGTCTACCTGGGCTGGGGCCGCGAGGACCGCTTCGCCGACACCTGCGCCGTGGCCGCCACGCTGCTGCCGCCAGAGCGCGTGAGCCAGGTCGCCGGGGGCCACGACTGGCCGCCATGGCGCGCGCTGTTGGCGCAGTGGTTTCAGCAGGCGCCCTGGCCTTCGGGCTGCGCCGTGGGCACGGTGGCATGACGGCAACCCCGTCGGCCATCGCGCCCGTGGCCATCGTGGCCCACAGCCTGGTCAGCGCCCTGGGCGACGGCCAGCAGGCCTTGGACGATGCCGTGCGCGACAACCGGTCGGCACTGGCACCGAACCGCCTGAACGAAGCGCCGCTGGCGTGTTTCACCGGTGCGGTCGCAGGCCTGGACGGGGATCCGCTGCCGCTGGCCTGGTCGCACTGGGACAGCCGGCCGACACGGCTGGCCTGGCGGGCGCTGCAGGCCGACGGCCTGATCGACGCGGTCATCGCGGCTCGACAGCGCCACGGACCGGCGCGCATCGGGCTCGTGCTCGGCACGTCGGCGTCGACGATCGGCGTCTCCGAGCAGGCCTACCGGCGGCTTGAAGCCGATGGCGGGTTTCCGCATCGCGTGCGCAGCGAGCGCCTGAACACGCCGCATGCGGTGGCCGCCTTCGTGGCCGAAGCCTTGTCCATCGACGGTCCTTCCGCGACCGTCAGCACCGCCTGTTCGTCCAGCGCCAAGGCCTTTGCGATGGCCGAGCGCTGGCTGCGCCTGGGACTGGTGGACGCGGTGCTGGTGGGCGGTGTCGACGCGCTGTGCGCCAGCGTGCTGTATGGCTTCCATGCGCTGGGCCTGGTGTCGACCGAGCCCTGCCGACCGTTCGACGCCCGGCGCAACGGCATCAGCGTCGGCGAGGCGGCCGGCTTTGCATTGCTCGAACGCGGCCGCGACGCGCCGTTGTGTCTGCTCGGCTATGGCGAGGCCAACGACGCCCACCACATGTCGGCGCCCCACCCTCAGGGCCTGGGTGCAGAAACGGCGCTGGACCACGCCCTGGCCCGGGCCGGTCTGGCCGACACGCGGACGGTCGGCCTGGTCAGCCTGCATGGCACGGCAACGCCGCAGAACGACGCCGTCGAAGCCGCACTCGTTGCCCGCCGCTATGCGCCGGACGTTCACGCCTGCGCCGGCAAGGGCGGGCTGGGCCACACCATGGGT
>JAJTGU010000047.1 GCA_021297985.1 Rubrivivax sp. | reverse complement strand
CAGCTTCAACTGGAAGAAGAACCTGGACGACGCCACCATCGCCAAGTTCCAGCGCGAACTCGGTGCCATGGGCTACAAATTCCAGTTCATCACGCTGGCGGGTTTCCACAGCCTGAACTACTCGATGTTCGAGCTCGCCCACGGCTACGCGCGCAACAACATGAGCGCGTTTGTCGAGCTGCAGGAGAAGGAGTTCGCCGCCGCCGAGCGGGGCTTCACCGCCGTGAAGCACCAGCGCGAGGTCGGCACCGGCTACTTCGACGCCGTGACGACGACGATCGAGAAGGAGGCCTCGACCGCAGCGCTCAAGGGCTCGACCGAGGACGAGCAGTTCTTCGACGGCACGCACCACTGATCGCCAGCGCCTGCGCCGCAAAGACCAAGGGGCCCCGCGGGGCCCCTTTTTCGATTCGGATCGGTCGCCGGGGTCAGACCATCCCGGCCCCACGCTGGCGCCAGACCACCAGGGCCATGAACAGGGCCGTGGCCAGCGCCGCGCCGCCGATGAACGTGGGTGACGCCAGCGCGGCGAGGCTGGAGAGGAAGTCGCCGATCAGCACCATCGGCATCCGCGCCATGTCGTCGGGCAGGGTCTTGGCCGTGAAGGCCATGCCCTCGGGATTGCCGTGCGGGAAGGCGCTGGCCACGCCCTGGAAGATGGACTCGATCCAGCGGCCCAGGGTGCGCACGCCGAAGCTGCTCTCGAGTGTGGCCAGCACCGCCGTCGCGGCGGCCAGCGCGATGTGGCCCCACAGGCGCAGCAGCGCATAGGCCAGCACCATCAGCATCAGCAGCGGCGCCAGCCACAGCGCGGCCAGCGCCAGGCCCGCCGCCATGCGCACGGCGATCGCCAGCATCGCCACATACAGCGACCCCCAAGGCAGGTTCGGCAGGTCGCCCAGCACCCCCAGCCGCAGCGCGACGACAAAGCCGATGATGTGGCCCAGGCCGAAGCCGATCAGCAGCGCGATGGCCGGCACCAGCAGCAGGTGCACCGCCAGCGGCACGCCCAGGCTGGCGCTGTGCGGGATCGGCATCGACAGCCAGAACTCGATGCTGCGGTCGCCGTGGTCGCGCCGCGGCGACGTGATGGCAAAGATCAGCGAGGCGATCACCGCGACCACCGCCATCACCGCCGCCGTGCCCAGCACCGAGGCCAGCGTGACGATCAGCGGCACCGCCTCGGGCGGCGGACCCTCGCCGGGGGAATCGACGGAGTAGTTCGCGACCGGGATCGTCAGCACCGCAATCGCAAACGGGATCAGCAGCATCATCGTCCAGCCGAAGCGGTGCTGCATCCATTCGCGCAGCAGCAGGGTCTTGGTTCGGCTCCAGGCCGAAAGGGCAGGGGTGGCGTTCATCGTGTGGCCTCGGATCGGGTGTGTTCTTCGGTGTGCTCTGGGGTGTGTTCGTGAGCGCGGCGCGGCATCTCAGAACTGCGTCCGGTCGAGTTCGGGCCGCCGGGTCAAGGCCAGGAACAGGTCCACCAGGCTGGGCCGCACTCGCTGGCCCAGGGCCAGCACGCTGGCGGGCGGCTCGCCCTCGAACACCGCCGCCGCGCCGCGTGGCGTGCGGTAGCGCAGCAGCGGGTGGGCCGCGGCCACCGCGTCGGCGACCTGCGGCTCGTGCGCCAGGCCGACGTAGCGGCGGTCGATCTCGTCCAGGCTGGTCGCGAGCACGAGCCGGCCCTCGTTGAGCATCAGCACGTCCGACAGCAGCGTCTCGATCTCCTCGACCTGGTGGGTCGACACGATCAGCGTGCGTTCGCCGTCGCACCACTGCTCGATCAGCATCTCGTAGAACGACTTGCGAGACAGCACGTCCAGGCCCAGCGTTGGCTCGTCCAGGATCATCAGCCGGGCGTCGATGGCCGCGATCAGCGCCAGGTGGGCCTGGGCCAGCATGCCTTTGGACAGGGTCTTGATGCGGTCGCGTTCGCCGACGCTGGTGCGGCGCAGCAGCTCGCGGGCACGCTCGGCCGAAAAGCGCGGGTGGGTGCCGCCGAGCAGCGTGATCAGCTCGCCGACGCGGGCCCAGCGCGGCAGCGTCGCGACATCCGGGATGTAGCAGGCCTCGGACAGCAGCGACAGGCGCTCGCGCGCCGGGTCGCGGCCGAGTACCGACAGGCTGCCGCTGCTCGGGCGCAGCAGGCCGACCATGGCCTTGAGCAGGGTGGTCTTGCCGGCGCCGTTGTGGCCCAGCAGGCCGACGACGCGGCCCGGGCCGATGCTGAAGCTCAGATCGTCCAGGGCCTGCTTGCCGCCGCCCGAGATCGAGCGGTAGCGGAATCCCAGTCCGCGGGCCTGGACCAGCGGCGTGCCGCCGGCGTCGAGCGCCGGCTGGGGCGAGTTGGTGGCGGTGTTCATGCGGTGCGGCCCTCCCATTCGAGTTGTTCGGCGGTGATTCCCAAGAGGCGCAGGCGCTCGCGCAGCCGCGGCCATTCGTGGCTCAGGAAGCGTTGGCGTTCGGCGGCCCGCAGCCGCTCGCGCGCCCCGGGCGTGACGAACAGGCCCAGCCCGCGGCGGTTCTCCAGCAGGCCCTCCTCGGACAGCGTCTGCAGCGCCCGGTTGACGGTCAGCGGGTTCAGCAGGTGCTGGCTGGCCAGGACCCGCACCGAGGGCATCGCGGCGCCCTCCTCGGGGTGGCCATCCAGCAGTTGCGTGGCCAGCAGATCGGCCAATTGCTGGTAGATGGGTTGTCGGTCGTCCCAGGTGGGCATGGTGTGCCTTGCTCAGGGTGTGTTGCTGATGTAGGACACCATATCAGCGACACAGCGGCCGTCGCGAGTGCGCCCCGACAGGCTGCATGGCTGGGCGACGAACTGCAGGCGGGCAGGCACTGCCCTGGCTCGCGGGTCGGGATGGGTCTGTGAATTTTTGCGCTGGTTATGCCCTCAAAGGTATCCGTCATCGGGCCGACAACCAGCTGAACGGCTGCGCGAATCCACCGCAACTGTGTGACTTGGGACACTTGCGCAGAGGACCTTTCATATGCAGACCACGATGATCCGGCACAGCCTCGCAGCCCTGATGGGGCTTGGAATGGCCCTCGCGGCCCACGCCGCGCGCCCCCTGGGCACCGACGACACCGGCGTGCTCGATGCGCGCAACTGCGAGCTGGAGGCCGTGGCCTCGCGAGACAAGGCCGACGGCGTCCGGGTGGACGGCAAGAGCCTGCAGCTGGGATGCGGCGTGGGCGCACGAACGCAGTTGTCGCTCGGCATCGACCAGGCCAAGGAAGACGGACTGAAGGTCAAGGGAACGGCCTTGGGCGGCAAGGTTTCGCTGCTGCCCGGTGACGAGTCCAGCTGGTCCGCCAGCGGGTCCGTGCTGTGGACGGACGTGCCGGGCCAGGGCAACCGGCGCTCCGCCACCGCGGTGAACCTGCTGCACACCCGCGCCGTGGGCAGCCAGTTCACCCTGCACGCCAACCTGGGCCATCTGCGCGACGCCCTGGAGCGACGCTCGGCCACCACCTGGGGCCTGGCACTGGAACATGCCGGCTGGGGCCCCGTGGCCCTGATGGGCGAGCTGATCGGTGACGACCTCGCCGCGCCGGCCTGGAACGTCGGCCTGCGCTGGACGGCCGTACCCGACACGCTGACCCTGGACATCGCCTACGGACAGCAGACGGTCGGCGGGCGGCCCAAGGCCTTGTCGCTTGGCGTGAAGCTGTCGTTCTGAGCCGGAGGGACGCGTGATGAAGACCACAACATTCCTGGACCGCTTCTCCTTTCGACGCCTCTTGAGGGGTGCGCTCGTGTCGGCCTTGCTGGGCGTCTTGTGCCTCAGTGCGGTCAGCATCTACGAAGGCCAGCGCGGCAAGGTGCTGGCTGGAGACCTGGCGCGCGACGTGCGCATGGCGCGCGCCGCGGGCATGGTGGACATGATGCACGACGCACTGCGCTCCGACGCGCTGTCTGCGTTGCTGGCCGGCCCGCAGGCCGATGCCGCCGAAGCGGCCGCGATTCGCAAGGACGTGGACGAGAACGGCAAGACACTGGCCGAGCAGTTGGACATCCTGCGCAACGAGCGCGGAAGTGGTCTGGGGCAGGCGGGTCTGGCCGCCATCGACAAGGCCTCGGCCTACCGCACAGCGGCCACTGCGCTGGTGGAGGCTGCGCTGACCGACACCGAGAAGGCGCAGGGCTTGCGTTCCGCATTCGAACGTGCCTTCGATGAGCTGGAAACCGAGCTTGAAGCCATGTCGGGCGCCATCGAACAAGAAGCCAACCAACGCGCCAGCAGCGTCGACGCGTTCTTTGCGCAGGTATTGGCTGCCACGGGCGCTTCCATCTTGCTGTGCCTGCTGGGCCTGGCTGCGCTGTGGACCGTGGGTCAGCGGCTGATGCGAGCCCTCACGCAAAGCCTGGACGTCGCCCGGGCCGTGGCTGAGGGCGACCTGCGCAGCCAGGTCATCGTGCGGGGCAGCAACGAGGCGGCCCGGTTGCTCGGGGCCCTGGCGGGCATGAACGAACGGCTGCGCACGATCGTGCAGACCGTACGACACAACAGCGAAGGCGTGGCCACGGCCAGCGCGCAGATCGCCAGCGGCAACGCCGACCTGAGCCAGAGAACCGAAGAGCAGGCCAGTGCGCTGCAACAGACCGCGGCGTCGATGGAGCAACTGGGCAGCACCGTGAAGGCCAGCGCCGACAACGCACGCCAGGCCAACCAGCTGGCCAAGAACGCCAGCACCGTGGCCGTCCAGGGCGGCGAAGTGGTGGGCCAGGTGGTCACGACGATGAAGGGCATCAACGACAGCAGCAAGAAGATCGCCGACATCATCAGCGTCATCGACGGCATCGCCTTCCAGACCAACATCCTGGCGCTGAACGCTGCGGTGGAGGCCGCGCGCGCCGGTGAGCAGGGCCGGGGCTTTGCCGTCGTGGCCAGTGAAGTGCGCAGCCTGGCGCAGCGCAGTGCCGACGCGGCCAAGGAGATCAAGAGCCTGATCACGGCCAGTGTCGAGCGCGTGGAGCAGGGCACCGCGTTGGTTGACCGCGCCGGCAGCACGATGACCGAGGTGGTGGTCGCGATCAAGCGTGTGACCGACATCATGGGCGAGATCAGCGCGGCCAGCCACGAGCAGAGCACCGGCGTCGCGCAGGTGGGCGATGCGGTCAGCCAGATGGACCAGGCCACGCAGCAGAACGCGGCGCTGGTGGAGGAAAGCGCGGCCGCTGCCGAGAGCCTGAAGGGCCAGGCGCAGCAACTGGTGCAGGCGGTGGCGGTCTTCAAGCTGAGCCACGCGGAAGTGCGCGCACCGGCCTCGGTGGCGAGCCACTCCGGTGCAGAACGGCGCGGTCCGGACCGCGCCACGAACGTGACGCGACCCAAGTTCAGCGCGAAGCCCAAGGCGCAAGCGCCGGCGCCGGTGGCGGAGCCGGCGAGCGTCAGTCTGCCGAAGACCGGCACCGACGGGGCGTGGTCCAGTTTCTGATCGCCGACACGCCAACCTTCATTGAAATCGATGCCCGGCTCGCCGGGCATCGGCGCTTGTGGGGCCGGGATGTCGGCATCACCGGTCGCCCGCAAGCTGGAGTCGGGTTGTGCACCCCTGCGAGGGCCAGGCCACCGCGGGTCCGATGTCACGCCTTTTGCAGCGGTCGCAGCGGTTGCCGCCTCCCGGCGTGCCTCTTCAGGCTGGCTTCAGTTTGACGGCACAGGATCCGCCGTGGCGAATGGCCACCCACCTCCAGGAACTCCATGTTGGATCCCATGCGGCGTCTCGTCATCGTGGTTGCGACGCTGCTCATCGCGGGCTGCGCCACTGTCGAGTCGCCCCATCCGCCGCTGCGCACCAGCGCCGAAGCCCAGGCCTGCGCCGAGTGGCTCGCCCAACTCGATGACGTGGTCGACCGGGCGGGCACACGCGATGCGGGCGAACATCGCATTGCCGGCCACCCGTACCTGCGTGCCGATCGCTTCCTGGCGTCGTTTCGCCATGAGGCAAAGCAACCAGGCCCAGCCTTCAACACCTGGGTCGAACGGCAGCGCCGACTGGATCTGGTGGGACGGGAGGCCGAGTTGCGCGGACTGGCGCCGGCTCTCCTGCAACCGCTTGCCACCTCGGTCACGGCGGCCCTGGGGAAACTGGACCAGTGCGGCCAGGTCCTGGCACGTGAAGACCTCGCCACTCCGGCCGGCCGAGACCGCCTGAAGGATCTGACCGTCGTTCCGGACGACTATGCGCAGTGGGTGCGCTCGTCGGGCCTGTACGCCCTGGCCCGCTGGCCGTTCTCGTTGGGGGTTGAAGGCTGGCACCGGGAGGCCGAAGCGATGTTCCGCAAGGCCGCCACCGACGCGTCGGTGCAGCGGATTCGCCGCGTCGATCCGGCCGGTGCCGCGGTGTCGCCGACCGAGGTGCGTGATGTCTTCGGGCAGGTGCGACGTGACGCGCTCGGTGTGCCGCTGCTGTCGCCTCAAGACGAATCGCTGCTGTTCCGCGCCTACGCTCCCCGCTACGAGATCGAGGCCACGGGCAGCTTCGATCGCTTCGGCGCATTGAAGTGGCCGGACGCGGCGCCACCGCAGGTCGACAGCAGCCGGCCGGTGGTGTACCGGCGTCTGGCGCACACGCGATTCCAGGGCCGGGTGCTGGTGCAACTGGTCTACACGATGTGGTTCCCGGAGCGGCCTCGTTCGCATCCGCTGGATCTTCTGGGCGGTGCGCTGGACGGCCTCGTCATGCGCGTGACCCTGGGCGAAGACGGCGCTCCGTTGGTCTGGGACACCATCCACCCCTGCGGCTGCTATCACATGTTCTTTCCTACTACGGCGCTCAAGGCCGTGCCCGCACCCGATCCCGACGAGGAGTGGGCCTTCATCCCGGCTCGACTGCCGGCCATGGGACCGGCCGATCGGGTGACCGTGCGCACGGCCACGGCCACCCACTACCTGGTGAGCGTGTCGTCGGCCCCAGCAGGCGCGATCGCCAGCGAAACCTACACCCTGGCCGACGAGGACGAGTTGCGCAGGCTGCCGCTGCCGGGCGGTGGGTTCCGGAGCATCTACGGCCCGGACGCGCTGGTTCGCGGATCGGAGCGTGCCGAGCGGCTCTTCTTCTGGCCCATGGGGATCGCCAGCCCAGGCACGATGCGCCAGTGGGGCCGACACCCGACGGCCTTCCTCGGGCGGCGTCACTTCGATGACCCCGACATCGTCGAGAAGCGTTTCGTCTCGGCGGCATCGGAGCGATAGCGTGGCCGTACCGCTGGTCTGCGCCACCGGCCTGGGCCGGGCCTTCGATGGCGGGGAAGTGCAGGCCCTGACGCACGCGAGCCTGACCGTGAACGAGGGCGAGTTTGTCTCTCTGATGGGGCCCAGCGGCTGCGGCAAGTCGACACTGCTGCAGCTCATCGGCGCTCTGGACCGGCCCGACGCTGGCGAGTTGCGTTGGCGCGGGCAGGCCTATGCGGCTTTGCCCGACCTGGCCGGGTTCCGGTCGCGAAGGCTCGGCTTCGTCTTCCAGTCGTTTCACCTTCTGCCGACCCTGACGGCGCTGGACAACGTGCAGCTGCCGATGTTCGAGCGCGAGTGGAGCCACACCGAGCGCCGCGAGCGTGCCCAGGGGCTGCTCGATGCCGTGGGTGTCGCACACCGCCAGGACAAGCGTCCGGCGCAGCTCTCAGGGGGCGAGCGCCAGCGGGTCGCCATCGCCCGTGCACTGGCCAACGAGCCCGATCTGCTGCTGGCCGACGAACCCACCGGCAGCCTGGACAGCGCAAGCGCGTCCCAGGTGCTGGCGCTGCTGCGCGCACTGCACGAGAAGAACGCGCTCACGCTTCTCGTCGTGACCCACGACGCGGCCGTCGCACGTCAGGCCGAACGCACGGTGACGATGAAGGACGGCCGCATCGTGTCCGACAGCGCCTTGCCGACATGACGCTGACGCAGCTCGCGCTCCTGGACCTCTGGCGCCGCCCGGCGCGCTCGGCGCTGACGGTGGTGGCCATCGCCATCGGAATCGCGGCCATCGTCTCGCTGACCAGCATCGCATGGGGCTTCGAAGCGAGCTGGCAACGCGCCAACGATGCACGCGGCACCGATCTCATCGTCACGCGCCGGGCGAGCGAAAACGCGCTTCCGGCTGCGTTTCGCGCCGATGCGGTCCAGGCCCGGCTGCTGGCGATGCCGGAGGTCGACCAGGTGGCCGGGCTCCTGTCCGAACTGCTTGGCGTGGACGAGGCACCGCCGATGTTCGTCTTCGGCTGGGCGCAGGGCAGCTTCCTGTGGGACCACCTGGTCCTGCGCGACGGCCGCTGGCCCCGCGACGACGAGGAGCCCGCAGTCGTGCTGGGCGCGCTGGCCGCCGAGCTGCTGCACAAGCAGGCCGGCAACGATCTCGTCATCGAGGGCACGCGCTTTCGCGTGGTGGGCATTTTCCAGAGCACCGCCCTGGTCGAAAACGGCGCGGTGCTGATGTCGCTGGCCCAGGCCCAGAGGCTCAACGACAAGCCGGGCAAGGTGAACATCCTCAACGTCAAGCTCAAGCCCGGCGCGGGCGAGGCCGGCGCCGCCCGCGTGCGCGACGCCGTCAAGTCCTCGCTGCCCGGCTACTCGGCCATCACGTCCGGCCAACTGGTGCAGCAGAACGCGCTGGTGCGGATCACCAAGGCCATGAGCGCGGCGACGATTCTGGTCGCCGGCCTGGTTGGGGCGCTGGGGGTGTTCAACACGATGCTGATGAGCGTCAGCGAACGGACGCGCGCGATCGGCGTGCTGCTGGCCATCGGCTGGCGCCGCGGGCGTGTGATCCGTCTGGTGCTGATCGAGTCGGCAGCGCTTTCCGTGCTCGGTGGCCTGCTGGGCGTGCTGCTGGGCGTGCTGGGTGTGACGGTGCTGGAGCACCACGCGATGCTGCGCGGCAAGATCGACGGGCTGTTCACCGGGGGGCTCTTCGCCTCGGCCTTGGGCCTGGCGCTCGGGCTTGGGCTTCTCGGCGGGCTGTACCCGGCCTGGCGCGCTTCGAGGCTGGTGCCGGCGGCGGCGCTGAGGCACGAATGATGAGAGCGATGGTTCTGTGCCTGTGCCTGTGCCTGCTGGGCACCGCGGTGCTGGCGCAACCAGCGCAGGACCAGGCGGCGGCGAACGCGCTGGCCCAGGCAATGGACGGCGCCAGCCACAACGAGGGCTTCCGTCTGCGGGCCCAGATCACCCCCGAAGGCGGGGACGAGTCCTGGCGGGTTGTGATCGCCGGAGAAAAGGACGCCTTGCGGCTGAGGCTCCTGCTGCGGGTGCAGGCGCCGGAGCCGTTGCGGGGCCAGGCACTGGTTCTGCACGCACAGCCGGACCTGCCGGTGCAGGCCTTGCGCTTCGGTGTGTCGGATGGCCCGGCACGGGTGGTCGATGCGACGGAGCCCTTCCTCGGCACCGGAATCGTCCCCTGGGACTTCACCGGGGCATGGTGGCGCTGGCCGCGCCAGACCTGGCTGCGCGAGGAGGCCTGCCTGTCGCAGCGCTGCCAGGTGCTCGAATCCTCCGGTCGCCTCCAGGGGCGGGTGGCACGCGTGCGCAGCTGGTACGCGCCGCAGCTGCAGCTGACCTTGCGGCTCGAGTTCCTGTCCGCCGACGGCAAGCGGCTGCGCGAGCTGCGGGTCGACCGTTTCGTTCAGCGCCCCGACGGCAGCGGTGCGGCGCGCACCCTGACGCTGACCGATGCCGGCGGTGTGGTGCGGCGACTGGACATCTACAACGGCGAGGAGGGTGTGGCGCTTGGGCCCGACACCTTCCGGACTCCGCAATGAACCCGGTCCGTTACGAAGCGATCTCGACCCTGCCGCGCCACTGGTGCGGCGACGATGCCTTCGAGACGCGGTGCCTCGAGGCCATGAGCCTGCTCGCACCCGAGATGGAGCGCTTTCTCATTGCCGCGGTACGAACCGGTCTGACATGCCCGGGCGCTGGGCCGGTGGCCGCCGCTGGCGCCAGCTTCGTGCTCGAGGAAGCCGCCCACAGCCAGGCCCACCACCGCTTCAACCGGCGCCTGGAGGCCCAGGGCATCGACGTCGAGGCGTCGCTGGCCGCGGTACGCCGGTTGTCCAGGCACGCCCGGCGACTGTTGCCGGCGGGTGCGCAATTGGCCATCTCGGCGGCCTGCGAGCACCTCTCGGCGATCCTCTCGCTGGCCTACCTGCGGTCGCCGGTCCGGGCCCGGATACGGTCGCCCGAGGTCGAACGCCTCTTCGCCACTCACGCCCAGGACGAGATCGGCCACCGTGAACTCGTCTTCGACCTGATGCTCGCCACTGGCGGCGGTGGCTGGGTATCACGTGTCTTTGCACTGACCACGGTCAGTCTCGTGGCTGTTGTCCATGCAGCTCGCTTGGTGGGCGCCTTGATGTCGGCAGAGCCCGAGGCATCGTCGTACCGAGTCTGGCGACAGCGCTCGGCCGGCCTGTTTCGCCTTGGACGATGGGCGTCTGCGCCGACCGTCATGCTGCAATGGCTGATGTACCTTCGGCCGGGCTTTCATCCGGCCCGTTTGCCGGATCGCTGATGCGGCCCTTGGCCAGGAGTGGGCCTGCGCGGCCCACGCAACGGCTGCGCAACGGACAGACGTCACAGTGACCCTGCCCCATCCCGGGTGACATTGATCGGAGTCTGCCCATGTCCTTGCCGTCTGTTCGGTCGCGGGAGGTGGTGCCATGGCACTGTCCTGGGAACGCGGCTGCGCCGGTGCCCGCGCCCGGAACCAGGGCGATGTTCGCGGCGGGCCGGTCGGTCCTGGGGCGGCAGGGATGGCCACACCAGCCCCGCTGACAACGCCGCGCAGCACCGAGCTGCGGCTCACCGTCTGGGTCGACGCCGGCGCGGCCTGGCACGCCCGGGCGGAGTGGGGGCCCAGCGGCCAGCCGGAGCAGCGTGCCTTCGACAGCCCGCTCGAGCTGGCGCGATTCATGGCCCAGTTGCCGCACCCGAACCGCACACCGCCGGGCCAGGGCGGATTGCGTTGACGCTGCTGCCACGGCGGCGCTGAAGCCATTGTGGCCGCGGCCGGGGTCGTGGCGGCCGGGTCGGCTGGTGATTGGCACGCCAGAATGGCGGCCATTCCCACTGCCCGGTTGCCCCCATGAAAACCCGTGCCGCTGTCGCCTGGAAGGCTGGCGCCCCGCTGAGCATCGAAACCGTCGACCTCGAGGGCCCGCGCGCCGGCGAGGTGCTGGTCGAGGTCAAGGCCACGGGCATCTGCCACACCGACCAGTACACGCTGTCCGGCGCCGACCCGGAGGGCCTGTTTCCGGCGATCCTGGGCCACGAGGGCGCCGGCGTGGTGCTCGAGGTCGGCGCCGGCGTGAGCACGCTGCGCCCCGGCGACCACGTGATCCCGCTGTACACGCCGGAGTGCCGGCAGTGCAAGTTCTGCCTCAGCCGCAAGACCAATCTGTGCCAGGCCATCCGCCCGACCCAGGGCCGTGGCCTGATGCCCGATGGCAGCTCGCGCTTCTCGATCGGCGGCGAGCCGGTGCTGCACTACATGGGCACCAGCACCTTCTCCAACCACATCGTCGTGCCGGAGATCGCGCTGGCCAGGATCCGCGAGGACGCACCGTTCGACAAGGTCTGCTACATCGGCTGCGGCGTCACCACCGGCGTTGGCGCGGTGCTGTTCACGGCCGAGGTCGAGGCCGGTGCCAACGTCGTCGTCTTCGGCCTCGGCGGCATCGGGCTGAACGTCATCCAGGGCGCGAAGATGGTGGGTGCCGACAAGATCATCGGCATCGACATCAACCCGGAGCGCGAGGCGATGGCCCGACGCTTCGGCATGACGCACTTCATCAACCCGAAGGAAGTGGACAACGTGGTCGACGCCATCGTGCAGTTGACCGGCGGCGGCGCCGACTACAGCTTCGAGTGCATCGGCAACACCAAGACCATGCGTCAGGCGCTGGAGTGCTGCCACAAGGGCTGGGGCAAGAGCGTCATCATCGGCGTGGCCGCAGCCGGGCAGGAGATCGCGACACGCCCGTTCCAGCTCGTCACGGGCCGGGTCTGGATGGGCAGCGCCTTCGGCGGCGCCCGTGGCCGCACCGACGTGCCCAGGATCGTCGACTGGTACATGGACGGCAAGATCAGCATCGACCCGCTGATCACGCACACCTTGAAGCTCGAAGACATCAACCATGGCTTCGAGCTGATGGAGCGTGGCGAGAGCATCCGCAGCGTCGTCGTCTACTGACCGTGTACTGACTGTGACCCCGCTCGATGTGCTCGCCGAACACGCCTGCTTCGGCGGCGTGCAGGGCTTCTACCGCCATGCCTCGCAGGCCATCGGCCTGCCGATGCGCTTTGGTGTCTACCGCCCGCCGCAGGCCCTGGGGCCACAGGCGCAGCCGCGGCCGGTGCTGGTCTACCTGGCGGGACTGACCTGCAACGAAGAGACCTTTGCGTTCAAGGCCGGTGCGCAGCGCGTCGCCGCCGAGCTGGGCCTGATCCTGGTGACGCCCGACACCAGCCCGCGCGACACCGGCGTGCCCGGGGCCGACGCGGCCTGGGACTTCGGCCACGGCGCGGGCTTCTACCTCGACGCCACACAGGCGCCCTGGGCGGCGCACTGGCGCATGGAAACCTGGCTCACCGAAGAGCTGCCGGCCGTGCTCGCCCAGCACTTTGCCGTGCAGCAGCGCAACGGCCTGCAGATGGGTGTCTTCGGGCACTCGATGGGCGGGCATGGCGCGCTGACGCTGGCGCTGCGCCACCCGGGGCTGTTCCGCAGCGTGTCGGCCCTGGCACCCATCGCAGCACCGATGGACTGCCCCTGGGGCGTCAAGGCCTTCAGCGGCTACCTGGGGGACGACCGCAGCACCTGGGCCGCACACGACGCCACGGCGCTGGTGACCGCTGGCGCCCGTTGTCCGCCGCTGCTGATCGACCAGGGTGAGGCCGACCGCTTCCTGGCCGAACAACTGCACCCGCACCGCCTTGAGGCCGCCTGCCGCGCCGCTGGCCAGCCGCTGACATTGCGCCGCCATGCGGGCTACGACCACGGCTACTTCTTCATCGCCAGCGTCGTCGAGGACCACCTGCGACACCACGCCGCGGCGCTGGGCTGAGCGTCCACGCGGGCAGCGCCGCGCCTACATCGATGACCGCAACATCGCCCGGTAGTCCTCGGCCGTCGCCAGCCGGGGGTTGGTCTTGTGGCAGTGATCGGCCAGCGCGCCTTCGATCACACGGTCGAACAGACCCTCGGTCACGCCCAGGGCGGCCAGGCCGTCGGGCAGGCCCAGGCGGGCGTTCAGGGCGCGGATCGCGTCGCCCAGCGCACCGGCCGCGGCCTCGGGGGTGGCATCGGCCACGGCTTGCGGCAGGTCGAGGGCCTGCGCCATGCGCTGCAACCGGCGCTCGGCGACGATGCCCGGGGCGTTGGCGTTGAAGCGGATCACCGCGGGCAGGAACAGCGCGTTCAGCGTGCCGTGGTGCAGCCTGGGGTCGACGCCACCCAGGCTGTGGGACAGCGAATGCACGCAGCCCAGGCCCTTCTGGAACGCCATCGCGCCCTGCATCGACGCGCTCAGCATCTGGGTGCGGGCGTTCAGGTCGCGGCCGTCGTGGGTGGCCGTTTCGATGTGCGCCCAGCCGCGTGCCAGGCCATCGAGCGCGATGCCGTCGGCCGGTGGGTTGAAGGCCGGCGCCATGAAGGTCTCCATGCAGTGCGCGATGGCATCCAGCCCGGTCGCGGCGGTCAGCCGCGGTGGCAGTGCGAGCGTCAGCTCAGGGTCGAGCAGCGCGGCCTTCGGCACCAGGTGCCAGCTGTGGAAGCCGAGCTTGCGACCGTCGTCGACGATGACGATGGCACCGCGTGCGACCTCGCTGCCGGTGCCGGCGGTGGTCGGCACGGCGATCAGCGGCAGGACGCGTTCGGTGATGCGGGGGCTGCCGCCTTCGATCGTGGCGTAGTGCTTCAGCGGCCCGTCGTGCGTGGCGGCGATCGCCAGGGCCTTGGCGAGGTCGATGCTGCTGCCGCCCCCCACCGCGATCAGCCCGTCGCAGCCTTGGTCGCGCCAGACCGACCGGGCATCGCGCACCGCCGCCTCGGTCGGGTTGCTGGGCGTGGCGTCGAAGACCGCATGCGGCAGGTCGCCCAGGGCATCGAGCGCGGCTTGCAGCACGCCCGCGGCGCGGACGCCGGCGTCGCTGACCACCAGGGGCCGCTTCATGCCCAGGCGCTGGCATTCGCCAGCCAGCAGGCGCACCGCGCCGGGTTCGATGTCGATCTGGGTGATGTAGAGGATGCGCGCCATGCCGGCAGTATCCGCCGGCTATGCTTGTCCGCGCGATGAGCCCGCATCAGGATCTCCACCAGCCCACGCTCGCGATGAGCGAATTGCTGACGCGCATCGCCCGCGCCGGCCGGCCGCCGCTGCACCACCTGAGCGTCGCCGAGGCACGGACCCTTTACGCCGCCGGGGCCGAGGTGCTGGATCTGCCGCGGGCGCCGCTGTCGCGGGTCGAGGACCTGACGCTGCCCGGGCCGGGCGGCCCCTTGCGGGCCCGCCTTTACGCGGCCGAGCAAGCGACGCCGCCACCGGCGCTGCTGTTCCTGCACGGCGGGGGCTTTGTCGTGGGTGGCCTGAACACCCACGACAGCCTGTGCCGGCAGCTGGCATTGCGGGCCGGCTGCGCCGTGCTGGCGCTGGACTACCGGCTCGCGCCCGAGCACCGCCATCCGGCCGCGCTGCGCGACGCGCAAGCGGCACTGCGCTGGCTGATCGCGTCCCGCGCCGACCTGGGCCTGGATGCCAGCGTGTCGCCGGCCATGGCCGGGGACAGCGCCGGTGCCACCTTGGCCGCCTCGGCGGCGCTGCACGCACGCGACGAAGGTCTGCCACTGGCCATGCAGTTGCTGATCACGCCTGGCACCGCGGGCGGCGCCATCACCGATTCGATGCAGCGCTTTGCCCGAGGCCACCTGCTCGAAGCCGCGACGGTGCACTGGTTCTTTGCCCAGGCTCGCCCGCAGAGTCCGTCGCCACGCTGGCCGGACGACGACCCGGATTTCGCGCCCCTGAACGCCGTCTCGCTCGCAGGAGTCGCACCGGCGTGCGTGGTGCTGGCCGGTTGCGACCCCCTGTTCGACGAAGGCCTGGCCTATGCCCGGCGGCTGGAATCCGCCGGCGTGCCCACACGGCTGCACCTCGCGGCGGGCGTGACGCACAACTTCATCAAGATGGGCCGGGCGTTGCCCGAGGCTGCAGTGGCGCTGGACGTCGCCGCGGCCGCGTTGCGCCAGGCCTGGAATCTGCCACCCAACCGCCCACGCGGCACCACGACATGACCACCGACACCCTGCGCCTGACCGATTGCCGCCACCGCGAGACCCTGCGCATCCGCTGGGCCGAGGTCGACATGCAAGGCATCGTCTTCAACGGCCACTACCTGACCTACTTCGACACCGCGATCGCCGGCTACTGGCGGTCGCTCGCGCTGCCGTACGAGGAGTCGATGAAGCGGCTGGGCGGCGACCTGTACGTCAAGAAGGCCACGCTCGAGTACCACGGCTCGGCGCACTTCGACGAGCGGTGTACGGTTGGCGTGCGCTGCGAGCGCATCGGCACGAGCTCGATGCTGATGCGCATGGGCCTGTACCGTGACACCCGTCTGCTGGTGGGCGGGGAGATGGTCTATGTCTTTGCCGACCCGGCGACGCAGACCAGCAAGCCCGTGCCAGGGCCGTTGCGCGAGCTCATCCTCGGGTTCGAGCGGGGCGATGCGGTCATTGAGCTGCACCTGGGCGACTGGAGCGATCTCGGACCCGAGGCGCGTTCACTGCGCCATGCCGTCTTCACGACCGAACAAGGCATCGCCGCCGCGCTGGACGCCGATGGTCAGGACCCAGGCGCGCTGCATGTCCTGATGCGCAATCGCCTGGGACAGGCCGTCGCCACGGCGCGCCTGCTGCCGGCCGTTGACGGTGTCGCGCGACTCGGCCGAATGGCCGTCCACGCACGCCTGAGGAGTGCCGGTCAAGGGCGCCGGATGCTGCATGGCCTGCTGGCGGCGGCGCGAGAGCGTGGCGACCGCGCGGTGGCGCTGCACGCCCAGGCGAGCGCAGTCGACTTCTACCGGCGCGAGGGCTTCGCCGCCGACGGTGCGCCATTCCAGGAAGCAGGCATCGACCACCAGGCCATGGTCAAGACGCTGTAAACACCGGCACAAAGCGCTCGACGTGCCGCGCACCCTGCAGCCACGTCACCAGCGGGGCGCCTTCGGTCAGCTCGGCAGCGAGCAAGTCGCTGGCACCGCGATAACACTCCATCAACGTGACCAGGCCTGGTCGATCGGCGTCTGCCCGACGCAGCAACCCGGCCCGCAGGCCGGGCTCGGCGGCGCACAGCTCGCGCTGCCACGCGACAACCGCCTGTTCCGCCGCGGTCGCGTCGGCCTCGGCAACCCGCCAGTAGATGTAGAGATGCACCAAGGGCCGGCGACTCGGGCGCGCCGTCAGGCCGCGTCGGGCATCGGCAGCGCGTAGGGCAGGGCGCCGCGCTCCAGTGGCGGGCCGTCGGCCGAACCGAGGCGCAGACCACCGCCCTGGTCGTCGAAGGCGGCGATCTTCAGTTCCACCAACGCGGCATGCCCGCCATCGGGCAGCAGACCGGCATTCACGACGCGCCCGGCCGGCTGTCCCGGGTCGGCGTCGTGGAAGACCTCCTGCCCGGGCTGCACCGGCACCCGCGAGAGCAGCACGTAGGCGCGTCGCTTGAGGGTGCCGCGGTACTGGCTGCGCGCGACGACCTCCTGGCCCGGATAGCAGCCCTTCTGGAAGTTGACGCCGCCGACGAGCTCGAGATTGATCATCTGCGGGACGAACTGCTCGCTGTTGGCGGCCACGATGCGGGGCACGCCACTCTGGGCCTCCAAGCCGTCCCACAGGCCCGGCGCCAGTTCGGGCAGTGCCTCCAATGCGGCGGGCAGGGCGCCCAGGACCAGCCAGCGGCCGTGCCCCGCGGCGTCGGGCAGCCGCAGCACGGTCGCGTCGCTTCCGCCGAGCGACTGCCAGTGCCAGACCTCGAGTGGCGCGATCCCGAGCGACGTCGCGTCGCCGACCAGCCCGTGAATCGGCTGCGCGGCGCTGGCGTCGCTGAGCTTGCAGGCAGCGCGCATCACAAACATCTGCAAACGCTTGAGCGTGGCGGGCAGCACGTCGGCGCTGCACGCGAGCCAGACCTCGTCGGCGGCTGGACTCAGCGCGACAAAACTCGCCAGAAGGCGACCCTTGGCCGAGCACCAACCCGCGGGCCGTGCCAGGCCTGGCGGCCAGTTCACCATCTCGTGGGTGAGCTGGCCTTGCAGGAACTTGCGCGCGTCGGCGCCATGGGCACGGATCAAACCCCAGTCGGGGAGGGCCACGCGTGCCGGGCCCAGGGAAAGTGCAGACATGGCGGGAATTATGATTTCGCCCCATGTCTGGACGGCCAACGGGGTCTCGCTGGGCCCGGACCGCCTTGCGCAGCCTGGGCGTGCTGCTGCTTGTCGCGCTGTTGGCCGCTGCGGCGGCCGGCTGGACCGCGTGGCGCTGGCTCGATGCGCCGCTGGCGCTGTCGACCGAGCGTGTCGAGCTGTCGATCGAGCCTGGAACGAGCCCGCGCACGGTCGCCGAGGCCTGGGTCGCGGCAGGGGTGCAGGCCTCACCACGCTGGCTGTTCGAGTGGTTCCGCTTCTCCGGCGAGTCGCGCCGGATCCGCGCCGGCAGCTACGAGATCGAGGCCGGCATCACGCCGCGGGACCTGCTCGACAAGATGGTGCAGGGGCGCGAGGTCCTGGTCACCGTGCGCTTCATCGAGGGCTGGACCCTGCGGCAAGTGCGCTCCGCCCTGGCCGAGGCGCCTGCACTGCGCAACAGCACGGCCGCGATGAGCGAGGCCGAACTGATGACGGCGATCGGCGCGCCGGGTGTGGCCGGGGAAGGGCGCTTCTTTCCCGACACCTACGCCTACAGCAAAGGCGTCAGCGACCTGACCGTCCTGAAGCGCGCCCACCAGGCCATGCAGCGCCATCTGGCCGAGGCCTGGTCCGCGCGGCAGCCGGGGCTGGCGCTCCGGTCGCCCGACGACCTGCTGATCCTCGCCAGCATCGTCGAGAAGGAAACCGGCCGCGCCAGCGACCGGGCCCGGATCGCCGGCGTCTTTGCCAACCGGCTGCGCATCGGCATGCCCTTGCAGACCGACCCGACCGTGATCTACGGCCTGGGCGAGGCCTTCGACGGCAATCTGCGCCGGCGTGACCTCGAGACCGACGGTCCGTTCAACACCTACACACGGCGCGGGCTGCCGCCGACACCCATCGCGCTGCCCGGCCTGGCCAGCCTGAACGCCACCGCCCGCCCTGAAGCCACCGACGCGCTGTACTTCGTGGCCCGTGGCGATGGCACCTCGGCCTTCAGCGCCACGCTGGCCGAACACAATCGGGCCGTGAACCGATACCAGCGCGGCGGGCGATGAAGCCCGGCCTCTTCATCAGCTTCGAGGGCATCGACGGTGCCGGCAAGAGCTCGCACATCGACGCACTGGCCGACTGGCTTCGCGGGCGGGGCCACACCGTGATGCTGACCCGCGAGCCCGGTGGTACGCCCTTGGCCGAACGACTGCGCGAGCTGGTGTTGAACGAAGCGATGGACCCGCTGACTGAAGCACTGATGGTGTTTGCCGCACGACGCGACCATGTCGAGCAGCGCATCCGTCCGGCCTTGGCCGCTGGCACCACGGTGCTCTGCGACCGCTTCACCGACGCCAGTTTTGCCTACCAGGGAGCGGGCCGCGGCTTTGATCTGGCGGTGCTGGGCGAACTCGAACGTTGGGTCCAGCAGGGCCTGCAACCCGATCTGACGCTGTGGTTCGAGCTTCCGGCGGCGGCCGCCGCCGCGCGCCGTGCCAGCGCCCGCGCGCCGGATCGCTTCGAAGCGCAGGATCTGGCGTTCTTCGAGCGTGTGGTTGCCGGCTACGAGGCTCGTGTCCGTGCCGATCCGCAGCGCTTCGTGCGAATCGACGCACAAGGCGCGCGCAGCGAGGTCTGGGATCGTGTGCTGGCGGCGGTACGCGCCCGCGGCATCGGGACACCGGCATGACGCTGCCCTGGCTCGAGGCACCGCTGGCCGAGGCCCTGGCGCACCGTCGAGGCCACGCGCTGCTGGTGCATGGCGCCGCCGGGCAGGGCGCGCTGGAGTTCGTCATGGCCTTGGCCCAGGCCCAGCTGTGCGAGTCACCGCGCAGCGAACGGCCGACCAGTGGCCTGGCCTGCGGGCGCTGCGCGTCGTGCCACCTGTTTGGCAACCACGGTCATCCGGATCTCTTCGTCCTGCTGCCTGAAACCCTGCGCCAGCAACTGGCCTGGCCGCTGCCGGAGGACAAAGGCGAGTCCGAGTCGGCCTCCAAGACCAAGCCGAGCAAGCAGATCCGCATCGACGACATGCGTTGGCTTGTGGACCGTCTGCAGCGAACGAGCGGCCGCGGTCGTGGCAAGGTGGCGTTGATCCATCCGGCACAGGCGATGAACGAAACGGCAGCCAATGCGCTGCTGAAGACCCTGGAGGAGCCGGCCGCGGGCACGACGCTGCTGCTGACCGTCTCGGACCCGGCGCGACTTCTCCCCACCGTGCGCAGCCGTTGCCAGTGGCTTCGCTTGCCGCTGCCCGACAAGGCTCAAGGTCTGCAATGGCTCGCCGAGCAATCGGTGCCGGGCGCCGAGGTCCTGTTGGCGGCTGCGGGTGGGCTGCCGCTGGATGCGCTGGCGTTGCACCAGCGCGGGGTCGATGCCGCGAGCTGGCAGTCCCTGCCCAGGGCCGTGGCGTCAGGCCTGCCGTCTGCAGCCGCGACGCTGGCCCCTTGGGGCGCGTCGCGAGCCATCGAGACCTTGCTTGTGCTGTGTCACGACGCCTTGGCGGTGTCCCTGGGCGCTGCGCCGCGCTTCTTTCCCGCGTCCTGCCTGCCTTCTGAAGCGGCACCCCATCGCTTGCAGGCCTGGCAGACGACACTGCAGCGTGTCGCTCGTCACGCCGAGCACCCCTGGAACGAGAACCTGCTGCTCGACACCCTGCTGGCCCAGGGACGTGAAGCACTGCGCCCGCTTCGGAGCGCCCCCGGGGGAACAGGGGGGCCCGATCGCGACCCCTTGGCTACACTGCGCCCATGAACGATCGCGTCACGACGACCCGCGCCGCCAACCTGGGGGCTCCCGTGCTCCCTGCCGGTGCCGCCGGTTCGACGGCTGCAGCAGCGGCTGCCGGCTCGACGCGTCCCAGCGTGATCCAGCTGGTGTTCCGTGAAAAGGGCGCGCTGTATGCCGCCTACATGCCGGCACTGACCGAGGGTGGGCTCTTCGTGCCCACCAATCGGGAATACCGCCTGGGCGAGGACATCTACCTGCTGCTGTCCCTGCCCGACGACAACCAGCGCTACCCCGTGGCCGGCAAGGTGGCCTGGATCACGCCCCCCAACTCTCCGGGGGGGCGCACCCAGGGAGTCGGCGTGCGATTCCCCAACGACGAGAAGACCCGGGTGCTCAAGACCCGGATCGAGGAACTGCTGGGCACCAGCATCCAGTCCGCGAAGCCGACGCAGACGCTCTGACCCGCCTGCCGCGGCCTGTCACCGGCTGCCAAGCCCCCGATGTACGTCGACTCGCACTGCCACCTGAGCTTCCCGGACCTGTTGCCCCAGGTCCCGCAGATCCGCCTTGCCATGGCACAGGCAAAAGTCGAGCAGGCGCTGTGCATCTGCACGACGCTGGAGGAGTTCGACACGGTGCACGGCCTGGCCCTTTCGTATCCGGAGTTCTGGTGCAGCGTTGGCGTGCATCCGGACAACGAAGGGGTGGTCGAGCCGACCGTTGCCGACCTGGTGCAGCGTGCGCGCCTGCCTCGCGTGGTCGCGATCGGTGAAACCGGGCTTGACTACTACCGTCTCAACGGTCGCAGCGTCTCCGACATGGCCTGGCAGCGCGATCGCTTCGCCGTGCACATCGACGCCGCCCTCGAGACCGGCTTGCCGCTGGTCGTGCACACGCGCAGCGCCAGCGCGGACACGTTGGCCATGCTTCGGGAACGTGGACAGGGTCGGCTGCGCGGGGTCTTCCATTGCTTCACCGAGACCCAGGCGGTGGCCGACGCCGCACTGGAACTGGGTTTCCACATCTCGTTCTCGGGCATCCTGAGCTTTCGCAATGCCAGCGAGCTGCGCGAGGTGGCGGCTCGGGTGCCGCTGGACCGCTGCCTGATCGAGACCGACAGCCCCTACCTCGCACCCATGCCCCATCGAGGCAAGCAGAACACTCCGGCGTGGGTCCCGCACGTCGCGGCCTGCCTGGGCCAGGTGCAGGGGCGGGCAGTCGAGGACATCGCACACGTGACCAGTGCCACTTTCCGGTCGCTGTTCGCGGTGCCGCACCCTTCGGCCGTGCAGGAGCAGACCTCATGACACTCGACCGCTTGATCGGCCTTGCCCCAACCCGGCGGACGCTCCTTCTGGGGGGCATCCTGGCCTGGTCCAGCCTCGTTCGGGCCGGCGATCTGGAGGATTTCTTCGATGCCGTGAACCGCGACGACGATCGCAGCGTCAGGCGTCTGCTCGAACGCGGCTTCGATCCCAACAGCATCGACGCCAAGGGGCAGACGGCGCTCGGGATCGCCATGCGCGACGAGTGCCTGCGCGTGGCGGAGGTGCTGATGGCGCATCCGTCGATCCGACCCGATCAGGCCAACGCACACGGCGAAACCCCGCTGATGCTGGCGGCCATCCAGGGGCGCCGCGATTGGGTCGAACGCTTCTTGGCCCGCGGCGGGCAGTTGAACCGCACCGGCTGGACGCCCCTGCACTACGCGGCCAGCGGGCCGTCGCCCGACATCGTCAAGCTGCTCGTTGATCGAGGCGCAATCCTGGATGCCCCGTCGCCCAACCGCAGCACGCCGCTGATGATGGCCGCCGGCTACGGCGCGATCGATGCGGCGGATCTGCTGCTGCGTCTGGGCGCGAATCCGACCCTGCGCAACGACGCCGGACTGACGGCCGCCGACTTTGCGCGCCGGGCCGGCCGTGACAGCCTGGTCGAGCGGATCGAATCGGCCGTCGCGTCGAGGCGGCCGACTCCCTAGGGTTGGGGAGGTGGGAGCCGACTTCCGTGTCGGAAGTCATCCGACACGCGGTTTGTCAGGCGACCGACTCAACACCGACGCCGCACGGGCCTACATTGCGCTCACGGCGGACCTGTTGTCTTTCGCCGCCCATGGAGGCCATTGATGAACGCACTGAGCGCCGAGCGCAACCCGTTCCTGCTGATGCTTCAGCCCGAGCTGGTCCTGGCCGCGGTCGAGAAGTCCGAGAAGCTCGGGCGCCTGAATCGGCACCTGTGCCGTCCGCTGGACCGTCCGGCGATGCAGCCACCGGGCAGCGCCGACGGCAGTCGGAGCCGGACGTCATTGGCGGATGACGGCGACGACGACGAAGTCTGATCGGGACCGGAGGACCTCAGCGCCAGCGGCGCGAGGTCAGACTCACGCCGACCCAGCCCAGGAAGACGGCCACCAAGATCGCCGCCATCCATTCGCGATGCTCCTTGAGCATGGCGATCCAGCCACGAGGCGTCATCCACCAAGGGGCTTCGCCGCGGTAGTTCGCGACGGCCTTGTCACCCGCCATTTCAGCAGCCGTCGGGATCCGCGTGTTCTGCGTGGCTCCGGGCGAAGGTTCACGCAAGACGGGCGGCGTCGCCTGGGTTCCGAACAGGCCCGTGGCGTTGGTGGGAACGGCCGGGGGCCGATTCGCCTGATCTTCGACCAGGGGCTCACGTGCAGGAGCAGTGGCGACGCCAACGCCGGCAGACCCTTGACGCGCATTGAATCCGATACCCGGCTTGTTGGGCTGCAGGTCGATCAGCAGGTCGATGGCTCGCGAGCCTTGGTTCTTGCCCGCGGCCTGGGCAGCCCCCAGACTGTCGGTCGCCGTTCGTTGGGCATCGCTGGCCGCGAGCTCGCTGGGCCCGAGGATGGCTGACAGTGCCGATACGCTGGCCAGGCCAAGCAAGGCGCAGCACACGATTCGCGTAAACCCGTTGTTCTTCATTGTTGGCGGTCCGATCCGTTCGCTTAAGCGAGAGTCGGGCCAACACGGCGGTTGAATTGCGCTTTCAAGGCTTTGCGGACGGGTTCTGCCTTCTGTCGCTGTTACATGTAAGGATTGCCGACACCGGGTGGCGTTTACAGCCGGCTGAGTAACAACAATGCACGATGTATATTATGTTAACTTGCATGTGCGCCTCAGTCCAGGCGACCTTCGTCTCTTCGGCTGGCTGACACAGGCGAAGTCACGCAACTTTCTTCCAATCCGCCGAGGCAAGTAGCGCAGATCTCAGCCACTGGCTGAACCTTGCCCGACTTTGCCAGCGTCCTAGCCGCTGGCTGAGGACTCAGGCGAAGTTCCACACATGGCTGCAGGACCGGCCACTGCGGCGGAGCGACGGCGGCGAACCGATGAGCGCCGCCACTTTCTCGTCCGGGTTCTACCCGAATCAAGCGGTGTCGCCAGCCTTTGGCTTGGGTTCTGCCGGGACGTCCGCTCGCCCTTGGCGACGACGCTTGGCCCACTTGGTTTGCATCGCGGTCTGCTTGCGGACCCGATCGTCGAATGCTTGTACGAACTCGGTCAGGCTGGGCCCATTGGTGGCCAACAACCACTTGCGAAGCTCGACCAAGTCCAGTCGCTGGACCCCGCGCTCGACCTTGCTCACTGCACTCTGGCCGATCGACAGACGCTCCGCCAAAGCCTCCTGGGTAAGTCCGGAGCCGGCGCGCGCTGCGACCAGCAGCTCAGTGAGGACCGCGTAAGGGGGTGAAAAGGGCTTCTTCGACATGGGCCACGTTGTGTTGTGGCCTCAAGGGTCGATGCGAATCTAGAATATGCGAAATTAGACTATCTTGGCAGCTCCGCTCCGCTGCCAGCCCGCGACGGGGGACGTCTGCTGGAGGACTACTTGGATCCTTGGTTTGCCGTTCGGCCTTCGAGTGCCGCACCCGCCCCAACCTGCTGGATGGAGTCATGCCTTGACAGATGAACCGCAGCGCACCAGGCGGCCCAACCTCAGAGCCCGGATCCGACTGACAGCGGTTGAAGTGCTCTACAACCATCCAGCAGGGCTGACCTACACCGAACTGGTCCAAGCCGTCCGGCAGCTACATCCCGATCGAAACCTGAAGAGCCTCTCGAACGACCTCGTGAACTTGGATCGGCACGTGCCCGCAAAGGTCTACAAGCCAATCAAAGGCGTGTACCGACACTGCAGGTTCAAGGACACCGCCGACAGCACCTCGGTAGAGGCACCCAAGGCGCCGCTTGCCGCGCGGCCAATCAAGGTGGCAGAGGAGAAGTTCTACGCCCCCTTCGCAGCTTGGCTGATGCACGACCTCGAGGAGGCGACAGTTGCTATCCCGCTCGGGGGCAACGCCTTCAGGGACCGATGGGGCACTCCGGACGTCATCGGCAAAGCGGAAAGCCGCCGCAGTGACGTGATCAAGGGGCCCACGAGCATCGTGTCCGCCGAGATCAAGGTCGACACCGCGAGTCTGCTCATCGGTTTCGGCCAGGCCTGCGCCCACCTGCTCTTCTCCCACAAGAGCTACCTCGTTGTTCCAGAGGACGGGCCTGCGGAGGAGATGGACCGCCTGATTGCTCGCTGCCAGATGTTCGGCATCGGGCTGGTGACCTTCGACGCAACCAACCCGGCAAAGCCGGGATTTCGGCTGCTCGTGAGACCGAAGAAGCACGAACCCGACCTCTATTACACCAACCGCTACATCAAGCGGGTTGAGAGCAAGCTGTTCTCTTGACTGTCCGCGCCGATCGAACTTTGACCCACCCTGCCGACTGAACTTTGACCCAGGGCTGGTGGCCGGGATCGCGTGATCCCGGCTGTGGACAACT
>JAJTGU010000092.1 GCA_021297985.1 Rubrivivax sp. | reverse complement strand
GCAGGCGTCGGTGCAGGCGTCGGTGCAGGGGTCGGTGCAGGCGTCGGCGCAGGGGTCGGTGCAGGCGTCGGCGCAGGCGTCGGGGCAGGGGTCGGCGCCGGGGTCGGCGCAGGTGTAGGCGCCGGGGTGGGCGCTGGGGTGGGCGCCGGTGTCGGGGCTGGAGTCGGGGCTGGAGTCGGAGCCGGGGTCGGCGCTGGTGTTGGTGCCGGTGTTGGTGCAGGCGTAGGGGCCGGAGTCGGCGACGGAGTCGGCGACGGAGAAGGCGACGGAGAAGGCGACGGGATAGGCGGTGCCGGCTCGGCGGTGGCCGCCGCACTCCCGCCGCCGCCGCCGCAGGCCGCAAGCCAGGTCAGCGTCGACAGCGAGGCAACCGTGCGCCCGATAAGCACTCGGCGGTCCAGGCGGATCGGGGGGGTTTCGTCCAAGTTGCTCTCCAAATCCGGCAAAGTGCCGGTACTGGATCTCCGGAAATGCCGGGATCCGTATCGCGCTTGAGGGTTATAGCCTCCGGTGACAGAGCGGAGCATCCGTCCGGAGCTTGAAACTGGATGTGAAATCGCGGGTCAGCGGTGGCAAAAGTTGGCCACAGTGTGAATCTGTACACGCTGCAGCCCCAGAACCCGTCATCTTCTCTCTGTTGGTGAGCCTGCACTCGAAGGATGAGAGGGCACAAGCCCGCTCAGTTCCGGCAGTGCCGAGGGAAGGCCAATGTAACGCCGGGCCACGACGACATTGTCGATCCACGCGTGCATGTCGGCTTTGGCAACCGCAGTGCCGCCGTGGAAGACGTTCATCCAGACCTCCTCGATCCGCAACTCGGCGCGGTCCCGCAGCCGGAGATCGTCGCGCCGGAAAGCCGGCCGGCCATCGACCCAGACCTCGAGCAGGCCGTCGCCCTTGCCCGGCGTGTTGAGCCTCAGGTGTTGCTCGATGCAGTGCCAGCGGCCTGGAGAAACGAGTCCGGCCAGCCGGGCTCCCATCCACGGCAGCCCTTCGCCGTACCGGCCTTCGCTGCCCGCATGGTAGGCATAGGTGCCGAGCATGACCTGGCCTTGCGCCGGGTGCGGCGACGCAACTGGCAGCCCATAGGAACCGCGCAACGACCAGCCCGATTGCCCGTCCCAGGCACGCCCACCCCAGCCCGCACGGCCATAAGTGCCGGCCAGACCCGGCAGCTTGCCACCGTCGCGGGTCAGCAACCAACTCGGCGCCAGCAGCAGGCAGTAGCGGAAGTACAGCTCTTCGGGTTCCCGGCCGCTCTGATCCTTCAGCCGCAGCCGCCAGTCCAGCCCGACCTGATCGCCGCGTGGGATCTGCACCCGCAAGGCGCGACCGGACAGTGGCCGGAAGCCAGGCGTCGGATCCGACGCCACGCTGCGCGCCAGGGACGGCATGCCGAGGTTCCAACGCGGATTCGGAGCCGTCGACTCGAACCCGTCGGCAAACACGACGTCCGGGTCGGCTGAGATCCCGGCATCTGCTGGATATCGCTCAGCCAGGCCCGCCGGGGGTGGCGGACCCGCGTCGCCCGTTGGCGAGGTCAGCGCGTTGACTTCCAGGGTTCCCCTGCCCATTCGGTCGTCGGCGGCTCGCACCAGGACGAGTTCGGCGCGCAGCGGCGGCTGCGGGCCCAAGGCCGCCACCGCGGACACGAGGTCGAATCGCATCGCCCCCGACGAGCCGCGGTGCAGGTTCAGCACCGGCCGGGTGCCAAGGCCGCGAAAGGTCGAGCAGTCCAGCGCGGCATCGGCAACCGGCTCGACGTAGCGCACCACGCCGCTGGCCGTCTGCAAGCGCAGTTGCGGCCGCAGCGCCGGGTCCCCGTCCTCGCGCGCGATCAACCGCAAAGGCTCTGCCGTGGTGCGCAACAGCAGGCTGCCGCCCGGACGCGGCGATCGCCACCAGGATTGCACCAGCGGCAGGACATCCAGGCGGAGCACCCGCTGCGACGTCGAGGGGTCGAGCACCAGCGCGGCGTACGGACTGTTGCCATCGACGCGGCCGGCACGGTCCAGATGGGCGACGCGCCCACGGGGCCAGGGCAGCGCCAGCCCGACATCGTAGAAGCTGCACGACACACCGTCGGGGCGGTCGGCAAACAACTGGGTGTCTGCGGCGGGCTCGGCGGCTCCGGCCGACAGTGCCAGTGTCAGCACCTGTGCCAGGAGGCCGAGCAGCAATGCCGATGCGGACCTGGGCACGGCAGTCGGCTCCAGGCCGTCAGGCCGATTTCGGCGCCTGCGCGGCGCGGCGGGCGCGCCAGCGCACGACCCAGGGCTTGACGCGTCGCCCCAGGGCTTCCACCAGCCAGAGCCACAAGCCGCGTGGCGTGGCCGGCCGATAGGCCACCAGGCCCCAGCGCTCGCGCCGCTCGCTCATCCACTCCTTCTTGTAGCCGTCGTCGCCCACCAGGAAGTCCACCTCCCGCACGAGATCCACGTCGAGGACATGACGCATCAGAACCGCGGTCAAGACGGTCCCGGGCGAGTGCTTCTTGAACGCCTCGTCGTAGGCCACCTTGTAGATGTCGGCACGGCCGGCGCCGACCAGCCAGATCTGCGCCGCGATGGGTTGCCCCTCGAGCCAGGCGACGCCCAGACGCAGCTCACCCCGTGCCGCACTGGAGCGCACCAGCGCCGCGATGAACCCGGGATACGGCTCGGCCTGCTTCCAGCTGCGCGCGTAGACCGCCTCGTAGGCCGCGAGCGCGGGTTCGGCTTCCTCAGCGAGCCTGAAGATCTGCGTCGTGCCACCGGCCTCGGCAAAGCGCTTCTGGACCCTGACGATCTGGTTGCGACCGCGCCCGTCGCGGCTGGCCAGAAAGGCGGCGTAGTCGGCGACACCTTTCAAGACCCAGTTGCCGAAACAGAAGTACGTGAACGTCCGCAGGCCGGCCTGAGTCAGCGCCCTCTGCAAGGCGCCATAAACCGGCGCGGCCGGATCCATCGGCGCAAATGTCAGGCGGGCCAGGCCGCGGGTGTCGCGTGACAACTGCCGCAGCAATCGGGCCAGGGCCTGGCTGGCCCCATCGGTGTCCAGTTCGGCCGCGCAGACCGGCGAAAACAGCGCGGTGTAGTAGTTGGCCAGGGCTTCTGCATCGTGGCCCAGGGGCGCCGGCCGCACGCGAACGGGCAACACCGCCAGGCAGGCCGATTCCGGGGTCGCACCGACATGCAGGCTGTACCACCGCAGGTCGTCATGGGGAAAGACGGTCTCGGCCAAGAGCGCCAGCCAAGCGTGGCCCAGCTGCAGGCTGGTGGTTTGTGCCGTGTCCAGCAGCGCCACGGCCGTGGCCGGAAGCTCAGCTGGGCGGGTGGAGCAGTGCACCGCTGCCGCGCCCAAAGGGCCGTGTGCCGTCACCAGGGAGTCGGAGGTCATCGGGATCGGCGGGCGGGAGTCAAGGGGCAGTGCTGGACCGGGCCGCAAGCGCACTGCGCGCGGCATGGCGCAGCACCTGGACGCTGCGATCGACCTGGGCATCCGTCAGGTCCTGGTGGCACAGCACCTGCAGCACGCATCTCTGCCACAGGGTGCCCGTGTCGCCACGGGCCACGGGAGTCCCGGGCCAGACCCGGTCCCAGCGGAAGACCGCCAGGCCTTCTGCGCGAGCATCGGCGTAGACCGTGTCGGCGGCCGCGGCCTCATCGAAGGCCCACGCCAGCACGTAGGGCGCGGGTGCCTCGCCTGGTGGCATCCCGAGCACGCGGGTGCCTGCAATGCCGTCCAGGCCCCGCGCCAGGCGATCAAGAACCGCGCGGCGACGGGCCACGCTGCGCGCCATCGGCAACGACAGGGCCAGGACCTGGCTGGCCAGCGGCAAGGCGTCGCCGACCCGTGCCAGATCGCAGTCGGCGGTCATCTGCTCGACAGTGACGGTCGCTGAGGGCGCAGCGGCGTTGGCGATGGCCGGCATCTGCACTTCGGTCCGGCCGGCCGGATCCGCCGGATCTCCCGGGTGTGGCCCTGGGCGGTGCCCGGGTCGCAGCCAGGCCAGGCCACGCAGGCGTCCAGCCGCGAGCGACCGGTCAAGCACATCGACCAGCGCCTTGGCCTGCGCACGCAGCCCCGCGCGGGCCAGCGTCGGCAGCTCGCGGCCGGGCGCGGCCAGCAGCAGGCCGGCTTCAGCCACCGGCATGAACTTGGTCAGGCTGGCGGTGGCGTAGTCACCCCAGCACCCGACTGGACGCTCGCCAGCCTGGCCAAAGAGCGCGTGGGCACAGTCCTCGATCAGGACGACGCCATGGCGGTCGCACCACTCGCGCTCGCGGGCCAGAGACCTCACGCGACCGAACCAATGCGCCGTCAGCAGCACCCGCAGGCGGCCCTGAGCGGCCTGGCGGGCCTGCTCCAGTGCGTCAAGGTCGGGCCAGCCCGATTCATCGAGGCGGTGGAACTGCAGGTCCAGTCCCAAGGCAGCTGCGGGTGCGACCAGGGTCGGGCAGTGGTAGCTGGGCAGGGAGACCACGCTGCCCGCGGGCAGGGACAAGGCGCGCAGCGCCCCATGGATCGCGGCGCGGCCGCTGGTCGTGAACAGGCGTCTGGGGTGGTCGAACAACCAGGGCAGACCCACCGGCCGACGCGGCCCCAACAGGCTTGCAAGGCCAAGGACCGGCGCCCGCGGCTGAGCCGCCGGCGAGCGGACGGCGCCGTTCTGCACAAGGGTCGGACCCACGGCGACTGACGGCATGGTCAGACGCAGTGACCCTGGAGCCAGGCCAGCACGACCTTCTCCAGCGAGGCGGCTTCGGCCGGGTCGGAGAAGGTGTGATCGGCCGCCGGCGCCTCGCAGACCGTCACGTTCTTGCGCGTCAGCGCCGCCGCCCAGGCCGGCTGGATGCGCACGGCCTCCTCGAACTCCCGAGCGGTGTAGTCCTGGCCGCTGAGTACGAGCAGCAGTGGCGCGTCGAACGACTGCCACGCCGCGGCCATTCGTTCGACATAGCCCGACGGCGCACCGGCGGCAGGCGAGCGTGACCCGGTGCCCAGCATCGTGCGCACACTGCGCCACACGCCGGCAACAGCGCCCAGGGCCACGCCGCCGGTGAGCAGCTTCTTCCAGAACGCGGGGTCGCGAAGGCGATCGACGTAGTAGTGGCGCACCTGGGCCGCCGCCTGGGTCTGCGCCGACCGCACCCAGGGGTTCAGCAGCACCAGCGCTTGCACACCCAGCGCGCGGGTGGCCTCGGGCTGACGCTGAAGCCAGAGGAGAGCCGCGGAGGCGGCGTCGCACAGGCCGAACAACACGATGCGCTCGAGTTCAGGATGCGCCTGACGCAGGTCCAGAACGGCCGCATGGAGATCGTCATCGAGCGCCTCGAAGCTGCGGGCTGCACCGGTGCTGTCGCCCATGCCGCGGACATCGAACCGAAGGCTCGGCCAGCCGGCCGCAGCCAGGGCACGCGCCATCTGCGTGAACTGCCGGTGCGACCCGGTGCGAACCTGCGGCCCCCCGACCACGAGCACGATGCCGGTGCGGCGCGGAGCGGTTGCGCTCGCGCTGTTGGCCGCAGTGGCGAGCACGCCAACCAACGACTCGCCCGCGCAGGCAATGAGCCGTGCGCTCTCGGTGATCGGCCACGACGGGATCCGGTCCGCGTACGCCTCGGGCCGCTGCGGGGCGTCGGCCAGGTTCATGCGGCGTTCTCGGCCAATGCGGCCACGTCGGCGCGTGCGGCCGGCAATGGCCGGCCTTCCAGCATCGCGAGACTGGCCGATACGAGTTCAGGCGCTTCGGTGATCTCGACGGTCGACCAGAACGGCGGCCCCGACACGGCCTCGGCACGCACCACGTAGCCGGCCGACCGCCAGCGTTCGAGGCTCGAAAGCGATGCCGGCAGCAGCGTCGCCGGATCCCGCGAATGGGTCTCCAGCCAATGCAGCGCAGCCCCCCCGACACCTGTGGATCCGGGCGCAAGAACCGCCGCTTCAAGGCCACGGGCGAGGTCTGCGGAAACGCGATAACCCGCGATCTCGGTCGTCTGGCCCGCCGCAATGCCGGCGCGCAACGCCTCGCCCAGGACCTTGGCCTGGGCGCCGTCGAGCGCGGCCGCAAGCTTGAGCCTGAGCAACTGCTGCAGGACCAGCTTGCCGCTGGTCGAAGGCTGCCAGAACAGGAAGTCGCAGGGCAAGCCCGCATCGGCCGCCGCGGCACTGGCCAGCAGCGCACCGGCCCGCTGCGCCCACAACACGGGTCGTGGCACCGGATGCTGCGGCCAGTCCCGGGACCAGCGCTCGGCCGCCTTGTCGGTCGCCACCTGAACGTCGCGGATCCATTGCGTCCAGGTTGAATCGCCGAAGTCGCCGTCGCTGTCGCCACAGCCGAACAGGTCGAACTGCAGCACGGCGTAACCGTTCTCGGCCAGGGCCCGGGCCTGCAGGGCCGCCATGCGACGGCACTTGTTCATCTCCTCGGCCAGGGCGTGAACCTGCACCACGCAGCCGCGAGGATGCGACAGCGCAGGCGCGTGCCACAGGCAGAAGCGGCGGCCCCTGCCCGGGTGGTCGAGTGTCGACCAGTCGGCGAAGAAGGGTTCGATCCGCGCGGCGGCTGGAGCGCTCAAGGCGGCGGTCGGGGAGGCGGCCATCGAGGGGCCCGAGCCTCAGCCCAATCGCTCGCGGACGAAGGCGGTCAGGCTGCCGACCGTCTCAAAGGTGCTGCCGTCGATGTCGCCATCGTCAACGACGATTCCCAGTCGCTCCTCGAGTGCGCCGATCAGCGAGACCACGGCCATCGAGTCCAGTTCGGGGACGGCACCCAGCAGATGCGTGGTCGGTCCGAACCCGAGGGCCCGACCGTTCAGGCTCAACACCTCGTCGAGAACGAACAGCACTTCCTTGTCGATGTCCATGGGGTGATCGGCCGCATTGCGCCGGCCGTGTAAGGCAAACCGCAAATTCTAGGAGCCACCCTGTGCAGCAAGGGGGACACGGCTGCCACGCCGCCGCGGTGCGACGCAACAACGTCACGCAAGCGCGTGGCTTGCGCAGTGCCTCGCAGGGGTCGGTGCAAGACCCCATGCAATACTTTCCCGATGCCTTTGCGAGACGCTCATCTGCTGCACGAGCTCGTGCATCGCGCTGCCGAGCGCGCCCCTGCTGCCGTGGCCCTGACCCATGGCCGGACCCACTGCGACTACGCTGAACTTGACGGTCTCGTCAGAGCCGCCGCGGCCGGTTTTCTCGGCCTCGGACTGGCCCGAGGCGAGCGGATCGCCGTCTACCTCGAAAAGCGGGTCGAGATGGTGGTCAGCTGCTTCGGCAGTGCGGCCGCCGGGACGGTTTTCGTCCCGCTGAACCCGCTGCTCAAGCCCGAGCAGGTGGGCTACGTGCTGCGCGACTGCGATGTGCGTGTGCTGGTCACCTCGCCCGAACGGCTGCCGCTGCTGGCCACGACGCTGGCCGAGTGCCCGGCGCTGCGTCACGTCGTGGTCACCGATGGCGTGGCGCCTTCAGCGGGCGATCTGCCACTGCCCGTCACGCGTTGGTCCGCCCTGCTCGACGCGCCAGCACGTGCCGGCCACCGCGTCATCGACACCGACCTGCTGTCCATCCTCTACACCTCCGGGTCCACCGGTCGACCCAAGGGCGTGGTGCTCAGCCACCGCAACATGGTCGCGGGTGCCAAGAGCGTCGCCAGCTACCTGGGCAACCACCAGGGCGACACGCTGCTGGCCGCGCTGCCGCTGTCGTTCGACGCCGGCTTCAGTCAGCTCACGACCGCCTTCCACTCCGGTGCGCGGGTGGTGCTGCTGAACGTCCTGTTGCCACGCGACGTGCTCAAGGCGATGGAACAAGAGCAGGTGACCGGCCTCACGGCCGTGCCGCCGCTGTACATCCAGCTCGCCGCACTCGACTGGCCCGCGGCCATGGTCGAGCCCCTGCGCTACTTCGCGAACACGGGCGGCCGCATGCCGCGCGAAACACTGATGGCGCTGCGCGAGCGCGCCCCGAAGGCGCAGCCCTTCCTGATGTACGGCCTGACCGAGGCCTTCCGCAGCACCTACCTGCCGCCCGAAGAGGTCGACCGTCGCCCGGACAGCATCGGCAAGGCCATCCCCAACGCCGAGATCCTGGTGCTGCGCGAGGATGGCAGCGAGTGCGCGGCCGACGAGCCCGGCGAGCTGGTGCACCGCGGTGCCTTGGTCGGCCAGGGCTACTGGGGCGATGCCGAAAAGACCGCCGAGCGCTACAAGCCCCTGCCGGCCGGTGTCGGCGGCCGCGACCCGGCGCTGCAGATCCCGGAGGTCGCGGTCTTCTCGGGCGACACGGTGCGCCGCGACGCCGAGGGCTTCCTGTACTTTGTCGGTCGCCGCGACGAGATGATGAAGACCTCGGGCTATCGCGTCAGCCCGACCGAGGTCGAGGAGGTGCTGTACTCCACCCGGCTCGTGGGCGAGTGTGTCGCCTTTGGCGTCGACCACGCCTCGCTCGGGCAGGCGATCCAGGTCATTGCCACCGCGCCCGACGGGAGCGCGGCACTCGACGTGCCCTCGCTGCTGGCCGAGTGCCGCCAGCGCATGCCCGCCTACATGGTGCCGCACGGCTTCGAGGCCATGGCCGGGCCGTTGCCGCGCAATCCCAACGGCAAGATCGACCGCAAGCTGCTCGCGACCGCCTTTGTCGAGCGCCTGGCGGCCCGCAGCTGAAGCCATCCGCATGACCGTCTCGAACCCGAATCTCAAGCCCCAGCATGTCGCCATGGACCAGTTCCCGGTCCAGGACGGCGAACTGCTCGTGGGCGGACAACGCCTGTCGGCGCTGGCCGCACGTGTCGGCAGCACGCCGTTTTTTGCCTACGACCGGTCGCTGCTGAGGCGCCGCGCAGCGGAGCTGAAGGCGGCCATGCCGGCCGGCGTGAAGCTGCACTACGCGATGAAGGCCAACCCGATGCCGGCACTGGTGCAGACCATGGTCGGCCTGGTGGATGGCATCGACGTCGCATCGGCGGGCGAGTTGAAGGTCGCGCTCGACGCCGGCGCCGACCCGGCCGAGGTCAGCTTTGCCGGACCGGGCAAGCGCGACACCGAACTCCGTCAGGCGGTGGCCGCGGGCGTGCTGGTCAATGTCGAGTCGCTGCGCGAGCTGCCGGTCCTGGCCGAGGCCTCGCAGGCCCTGGGGCTGCCGGCCCGCGTGGCCGTGCGCGTCAACCCGGACTTCGAGCTCAAGGGCTCGGGCATGAAGATGGGCGGCGGGGCCAAGCAGTTCGGCGTCGATGTCGATGTCGTGCCGGGTCTGCTGGCACAGGTCGCGTCGCTGGGCCTGGCGTTCGAGGGCTTTCACCTCTTTGCCGGCTCGCAGAACCTGCGTGCCGACTCGATCTGCGAGGCGCAGCAGAAGAGCTACGCGCTGGCGCTGCAGCTGGCCGAATCGGCCCCTGGGCCGGTGAAGTTCCTGAACCTGGGCGGCGGCTTCGGCATCCCGTACTTCCCGGGCGAACAGCGGCTGGACCTGGCGCCGATCTCGGCCAACCTGCACGCCATCGCCGAGCGCGCGCGGGCTGAGATGCCGGCGGCCAGCCTGGTCATCGAACTCGGGCGTTATCTCGTCGGCGAGGCCGGCATCTACGTCACCCGCATCGTCGACCGCAAGGTCTCGCGCGGACAGGTGTTCCTGATCGGCGACGGTGGCCTGCACCACCAGCTGGCGGCGTCGGGCAACTTCGGTCAGGTCGTGCGCAAGAACTACCCCGTCGCCATCAGCAAGGCCGATGCCGGCACCGCGCGCGAAAGCGCCTCCCTGGTCGGGCCGCTGTGCACGCCGCTGGACCTGCTGGCCGACCGCATGGAGCTTGCGGTGGCCGATGTCGGCGACCTCGCGGTGGTGTTCCAGAGCGGCGCCTACGGGCCGAGCGCGAGCCCGTCAGCCTTCCTCGGCCACCCCGCGGCGGTCGAGGTATTGGTGTGAGCGATCTCTCGGAGTCGAGCGTCGCTGCGGCCGCGACGCTGTTGCCCGCCGAGGTGGCCGACTGCGTGCTGGTGGTGGACCTCGACGGCACCTTGACCCCGACCGACACGCTGATCGAGTCGACCCTTCTGCTGATCAAGCAACGGCCCTTGGCTGTTCCGGGCCTGTTGCCCGCGCTTCTGGGCGGGCGCTCGAGCTTGAAGGCCTACATCTGCGACCGGGTCGCGCTGGACCCGGCGAACCTGCCCTGGCGGGCGGACTTCATCGCCTTCCTGCATGCCGAACGCGCGCGGGGTCGTCGCATCGTTCTGGCCACCGCCGCGGATCGGCGCATCGCCGAGCGCGTCGCGGCGCATCTGGGCTTGTTCGACGAGGTCCTGGCCAGCGACCGCGACCTGAACCTCAAGGGCCCCACCAAGCTGGCCGCGCTGCGCGAGCGGTTCGGCGAGCGCTTTGTCTACTGCGGCGACAGCGCCGCCGATCTGGCGGTCTGGGAAGGCTCCGCCGGGGCGGTGCTGGTCGGCACGACACCCGCATTGCAGGCACGCGTCCGGGCCCGCTCCGAGACACCGACACTGGCGACGTTTGGTCCCGACGGTGGAGGAAGCCTGCGGCTGTGGGCCAAGGCGATGCGCGTTCACCAGTGGGTCAAGAACGTCCTGATCTTCCTGCCGCTGCTGACCGCCTTTGCCTTCACCAGCCTCGTGCCGGTGCTCGAGGCACTGGCGGCCTTCATCGCGTTTTCGCTCGCCGCCAGCGCCACCTACATCGGCAACGACCTGTGGGATCTGGAGAGCGACCGCGCGCACCGTAGCAAGAAGAACCGCCCGTTCGCCAGCGGCGCCCTGATGCCGCACCACGGCGTGGCCGTGGCCGCGGTGCTGATGGGCGTCGGGCTGGGCATCGCGGCCCTGCTGTCGCTGCCCTTTCTCGCGATGCTCGTCGGCTACGTGGTCGTGACAACGGCCTACAGCTGGTCGCTCAAGCGCTATGTCGTGCTGGACGTGATCACGCTGGCCGTGCTGTACACGTGGCGCGTGCTCGCCGGTGCGATCGCGATCGAGGTCACGATCAGCACCTGGCTGCTGGCGTTTTCGGTCTTCCTCTTTGCTTCGCTGGCGCTGATCAAGCGCTGCGCCGAACTCGTGGCCCTGCAGCACGAGGGCAAGACCGGGACCCGTGGCCGCAACTACGAGGTCGGCGATCTGGTCGTGTTGTGGCCGCTGGGGATCGGCGCCGGCCTGTCGTCGGTCGTCGTGTTCGGCCTGTTCATCGGGGCGCCCGACACCATCGGCCGTTACGCCGACGCGCGGCTGCTGTGGCTGGTCGCGATCGGCCTGATGTACTGGCTCAGCCGGCTGTGGATCAAGACCGCGCGCGGCGTCATGCATGACGACCCCATCGTCTTCGCGCTGCGCGACCGGGGCAGCCGGCTCACCATCCTCGGCATGGTCGCGGTCACGGTTGCCGCCTGGTGGTTGAAATGAAGATCCTGCTCCTGGCCTTGCTGAGCATCGGCATGTCGGTGGCGGCGCAGTTCGCGCTGAAGGCCGGCATGTCGGCGGAGCGTGCCCAGGCGGCGTTCGCGGCGCTGCCCAGACCGGGGGCGATCCTTCAGCTGTTCACCGTGCCGGGCATCGCCATCGGCTTTGCCCTCTACGGGCTCGGTGCGGTGGTGTGGCTGTCGGTGCTGTCGCGGTGGGACGTGAGCAAGGCCTACCCCTTGGTCGGCGTCGGCTTTGCGCTGGCGGTCGGCATCGGCTGGCTGCTCGGTGAAAGCGTCAATGCGCAACGCATCGCCGGCGTGGCGCTGATCGTCGCCGGCATCGTGCTCACCGCGCGGAGCTGAGACCGCGACGGGTCGCGGCAGACGCTGCGCCGCGGCGCCAGGCGGCCACCGCAGCCACCAGCACGATGGCCGCAATGGCGGCCACCAGCGGCATCACCGGCTCGCGGTAACGGGTCAGGACGTAGAACGGCAGGTGCGCAACCCAATAGCCCAGCACGCCGGCCCAGAGCACCCATGCGCCGCGCGGCAGATGCCGCCACATCAGCAGCGTCCCGACGGCGGCCACCGCGGCGAGCACCACGAACTGTGCCGACCAGACCATCCGGACGAGGGCTTCAAGCCTTCCAATGCCGGGTTTGGACTCAGGCGGGCTCCAGAACCAGACCGCCTTCTGCACCACCAGTTCGAAGAAGCGACCCGGATTGGCGCGCACCCAGGCCAGAGCCTCCTGTCGAAGCGTTTCGGACGCCAGCACCTCGCCTTCGCGGCGCAGTGCCTCCCAGCGCGGCGCCATCGGGGTGTCGGCAATGGACACGAAGCGGCCCGTAGCAGCCGGGTTGTTGCCCAGGTACAGATTGAAGCCCCCGTTGGTGTTGAGCACCGGGGCGCCGATCTGTTGCGCGTTGCGCCACATCCAGGGCGCGGCGATGGCCCCGGCGGCGACCGCGATCAGCACCGCGTAGCCAAGCGCGGCGCGAGTCGGCGCAACAGCCGAGGCCGCGTCCCCACGCTGCCGCTTCCACGCCAGCCAGAGCGCCACCGGTACCGCCAGCGCGAGGCTCAGTGCCGAGTTGCCGACCAGCGCCAGCAGGCCGAAAGCGACGCCCACGGCCAGCGCGGGCCGCCAGCCGGGCACACGGGCCAGGTGCAGCATCGCCATCATCAGACCCAGCATCAGCGGCACCTGGAGGTTCTCCTTCAGCACCGACTCGGCCATCGTCATGGCGGGCACATAGAACGACCACGCGGCGGCGGCCAGCACCGCCGCGCCCCGGCCCGCGCCGGCGGTGCGGACCAGCGCATAGACCAGCACCACGGTCACGCCCCCGAGCACGACCTGCAGGGCGTGCAGGGCCGCCACGTGGTCGCCCACGACGGCAAACAGCGGAACGATGACGAACAACGGGTAGCCGACGTTGTACATCGCCCGGTTGCCCATGAAGTCGACGACGCCTTGGCCACCCAGCAGGTTGATGGCCATGCTGTGGTAGGCCAGTTCGTCGCTTTCCAGCGGTGAGCCCAGCGCGACCACGGCCAGGGCCCGCAGCACCATGCCGAGGAACACCACGGTCGCGAGCAGGCCCCAGGCCCGGCGTCGGGTCCAGGGCTCGAGCACGGCCGCGAACAGACCCGCCGTCATGCGGCCGCCGTTGCCGCCGCCACCTCGGTCGGAGCGGGTCGGACACGTTGCAGCAGCAGGCGCACCATCCAGCGCGCCATGCCGGTGTCCCAGGGCGTGAAGCGCGGGAGCTGGAAGCGATCGCTGCTGCCATCGTCCACGCCCTGGGCGGTGCTCACGGCCCCCGCGAAGCCGGCCTCGCGGACCATCGCCACATGCCGGTGGTCGTAGTCGTGTCCGGGACGGCCATTGGGGTAGGCGAAGCTGGTCACCGGCGCCTGAAGCAGGTCTTGCAGACGCTCCCGGCCGCCCACGATCTGCTCGCGCGCATCGGCATCGGGCAGCACACGCAGGATCGGGTGGTCACGGGTATGGCCGCCGATCTCCATGCCAGCCTGGTGCAGGCGTCGCAGCTTCTGCGTGCTCATCATCAGGTCGTCGGGCAAGGCCGGATGACCAGCCGCCTTGGCCAACGCGGCGAGGCCTTGCTCGCGCTCGGCCAGCGGGCTGTACTTCAGACGCGGCAGCACGGCGTCGATCGCCCGTCGACGTTGCGTGGCATCGCCCAGCGGCAGCAGCCCCAGGCCCAGGTCCGAAGCGTCGAGCTCGCGCTCGCGACAACCTCGAATGATCTCGATCGCACTGTCGTTCCACATCCGGCCGCCGTCGAGGAAGCCGCTGGCAACGAAAAAGCTCGCCTTCAGGCCGTGGCGCTCCAGGATCGGCAGGGCGATGTCCGCGTTGTCGGCATAGCCATCGTCGAACGTGATCGCCAACGCCCGCGGTGGCAACTGCTGCAGCCGGCGCCGCTCCAGCGCCTGGGCCAGTGTCAACACGTTGAAGCCGCGTGCCACGCGCGCCATCAGGGCATCGAAGCGAGCGGCGTGCATCTCGCCGGGGAACAGCGGGTCAGGCTCCGGCAGCACGCGGTGGAAGATCAGGATCGCGAGGCGATCCGGCGCCCAGAGGTCGGCGACGCCTGCGGCCGCGCGCCAGGCCATCGAGTCGGGCGAACTCATCGCGGCACCTTGCCGGCTTGCGGCAGAACCTGGCCTTTCAGTCCGGCCGACGCCAACGAAGGACCGCGCGGTGTGGTCGTCAATGGGGCGGGTGCCGCAAAGTTCGGCGGCGTCCCCGGCACCGGCAACCCGGCCTCGACGCGCCGCACGATGGCGTGACCGATGACGACGAACCCGCAGATGTAGTACGGCAGGTCGAGGTACGCGATGCTCAGGAAGCTGCCGCCGATGGCGTAGCCGATCAGGCTGACCTGCACCATGCGCATCAGCACCGGCAGCCACAGCGCGAGATCGGCCCCCTCGCCCGGCTTGTCGGCCAGCGCCTTGGCCCGCCGGGCGACACCACCGGCGCTCAGCCAGGTGGCGACGCCGATGCCGATGAACAGCCCGAAGCCGACGAAGCCGTGCTCGCCCATCACCTGGAACCAGATGCTGTGCGCCACGTACACCGCGCCGGCAAAGACCTCCCACTGCCCGCCTTGCGGGGCGTAGCGCGAGAACACGGCGGTGTTGTCGGCAACGAAGCCGGCGCCGACGAATGGCCGGTCGACGGCAGCATTGAACAGCGTCTGCCAGGTCCAGATGCGCGACATCGCAGAGCCGTCCTGCTGGTAGGTCTTGATCGTGTCCATTCGGTCCGACCAGGTGTCGGGCATGAAGGCCAGGGCCACCATCAACAGCACCACGATGCCCAGACTGGTGCGGACCGGGTACTTGCCCTTGAGTCCGAGGAACATGGCCATCGAGACCAGGGCCAGCAAGGCGCCACGCGACTGGCTGCCGAGGATGGAAAACGCACACGAGATCATGGAGAACAGCAGCAGATGACGGACCCAGGCACGCGACTCGGTCGCGCGAAGGAAGTACAACATCGGCATCAGCATCACGAGTCCGACCGCGAGCTCGTTGTTGCCCTGGAGCATGCCCCCGGGTGGACCCCAGACGCGACCGCCACCACCGGTCAACACCGTCCAGACCCCGCCCTTGATGCCGAAGAAGGCGACCGACAGCGTCACCACCCAGACCAGCACGCGGAGCTGCTTGCCGTCGACGATCAGCGCCCAGGTGACGAACAGCATCAGCTGGATCTTCATCACGAAGAACCAGCGATCAAAGACCGCATCGGCAGGCGCCATCGCGAAGAACGACGTCATGCTCATCCAGGCCAGCAGCGCCAGCAGGAGAACGACGATGGGATGCGACCACGGCAGGTTCTGGCGCTTCTTGGCCATGAAGAATGTGAACAGCACCACCAGCGCCGCAATCTGGGCGAACGGCAGGCTGCGCGCAAAGCCATAGGTCAGCTTGTGCGGGTTCATCAGCGACAACCAGGTGTACAGGTAGGCCCCGATCACCGGATGCTTGAACGCCAGCGGCAGCAGCACGACGAACAAGGCCACGAGGATGACGTCACGCATGGGCGACCCCTGCAGCGGCCGGCGCTGCCGGTTCGGTCAGTGCGTGGCTGACGATGTAGCGGTGCTTGCCGGACTTCTCGGGCGCGATCGCCTCGACCAGAGACACGTCGACCTGCACCGCATCGCCAAGCCGGCGGCGGAATCCGGCCGCGATCTGCGCCAGCAGCGCCGGATCGAAACCCGGCTCGGGGACGATGCTGACCTCGGTGCGCTGCCGGCTCCATTGCACGACCTTGAAGCTCTGGATGCGCGGCAGTTCGCGGATGACGTAGATCAGCGCCAGCCCGTGCATCACGGTGCCGTCGGCGGCGACGACGAAGTCGGTCGTGCGCCCCTGCAACTCGCGCAGGATCGGCAGCCCGCGGCCGCAGGCGCAGCGGGTGTCGACGTCGAGCACGCCGACATCTCCGGTGCGGTAGCGCACGAACGGAAACTCAGCCGTCGCCAGGTGCGTGACCACGATCTCTCCGGCCTGCCCCGCGGCCACCGGCCGGCCTTCGGGGTCGACGGTCTCGACGACGATGTCCTCGGCGCTGAGGTGCAGGCTGCCGGAAGGGCATTCGTGGGCGATGAAGCCCGCGTCGCGTCCGCCATAGCCGTTGGCGACCGGGCAGCCGAGGATGCGCTGGATGCGCGAGCGCTGCTCGTCGTACAGACGCTCGCTGGTGACGAAGGCGACTCGGATGCCGAGGTCGTCGAGCCGCTGGCCGCGGCTTTCGGCATGGCGCGCGATGTGGTCGATCGCCGAGGGGTAGCCGAACACCATCGCCGGCCGTTCGCGGCGCAGCGCGGCGACAAACTCGTCCAGCCGCTGCGGCGACATCTCGAAGGCCGGCAGCAGCGTGCTGCGCAGCAGCCCGTCGCGCAGGGCCCGGACGCGGTCCTGCGCGCCGTGCTCGATGGGCGAGCCCCAGATCACGGCCTCGCGGTCGCCGATGTCCACGCCCCACCAGCGTGTCGCGCGCCACTTGGCGGCCACGTCGTGGCTCTTGCGGGCCTTGCCGATGAAGAACACCAGCGGCTCGCCCGACGAGCCGCCCGTGTTGTAGCGCGACAGCGGCCCATGGCCCTCGGCCTTCATCGCGTCGGCGTTCTGGCGGATCGTGGCCTTGGTCAGCAGCGGCAGCGCCGCCAGGTCGGCCACCGAGCGCAGCGATGCCGGCTCGAACCGCTGCGCACGGAACAAGTCGCGCCAGTACGGGACGCGTCTGCCGATGTCGACCAGGAAGTCCCGCAGTCGCTGCACCTGCAGCGCGCGGATCTGCTCGGGCTCCAGCCACTGGGACGCCTCCAGCCGGCGCCGTTCGGCGACACTGGCGTGACCCTTGAGCCGCTCGTGCAGCGGGAACAGCACGCCACTGGCCAGACGCGTGTAGAGATCGCTCATCGCATCAACGCGTCGAAGCGGGTTCGACATCGGCCGTCCGAGCCACGCCGGCACGGCGATAGGCGCTGAGCCACTGCTGGCGCACTTGCGGCCAGGCAAAACGTGCGGCTTCGACCTGGCCGTTGCGACGCAGGGTCTCGGCCAGTGCCGGATCGGCGAGCACCCGCAGGGCCTGCTCGGCCATCGCCTGCGCGTCACCGACCGGCACGAGCAGAGCGCTGCGGCCGTGTTCAACCATGTCCGGGATGCCGCCAGCGCGTGTGCTGACCACCGGCACGCCGCTGGCCAGCGCCTCCAGGATGGAGATCGGCATGTTGTCGGCGGTGCTCGGGTTCAGCATCAGGTCGGCACTGGCGTACAGCGCGCCGATGTCGGCGTTTTCGATCCGGCCGCTGAAGCGCACCGCGTCGGCGATGCCCAGCGACGCGGCCAGGTCCTGAAGCGCTGACCGCTCAGGCCCGCTTCCCGCCACCGTGAGCCGGGCGTTCGGGTGGCTGGCACGCAGCAGGGCAAACGCGCGCAAGGCGGTCGGGATGTCGTAGATGGCCTCGAGGTTGCGCGTCACGACGACATGCGGCCCGGCGCTGGTTGCAGTCACGGGTGGCGCAAAGGCAAAGCGCTGCAGGTCGATGATGTTCGGGATGATCTCGGCGCTCAACCCGTGGCGCGCAAACACCCGCTGCAGGAACACCGATGGCGTCACCCGCAGCGCGGCCGCGGCGAGGTGGCGCTTGACGTGCATCGGCGCGGCGCTGAAGAAGTCATCGGCCTGCCCGCCCCGGTAGTTGACGATCGTCGGCACGCCGCGCCAAGCGGCGATGCGCAGGGCGGGCGCCGCACACAGATGCCAGGCCCAGCCCGAGTTGGCGAACACGTGCATCACCTGCACCCGCCCGCAGGCCCGCCACAGCGCCAGCAGGTAGGGCAGCAACCGGAACAACGCCCGCAGCATCGGCACGCGCCCGGCCCAGGCCGGCCGATACGGCGCGTTGGTCCGCACCAGCTCGACCCGTGCACCTTCGGCCTGCAGCAGCCGCACCAGCTGCTCGCACTGGTTGGCCATGCCACCGGACGGCGGTGGCAGCGGGCCGACGACGCAGACCTGCGGCCAGGTGTCGGCCGTCAGCGGGGCCGACGAGGCCGCCGCCGCGGCACCCGCTCGCCTCGGCCAGACCAGCAACAGCAGGCCCAGCACACCCAGCAGCATCGCGGCATGAAGGCGCATCCGCAGGTGCGCCATGGCCTCGCGCTGCTGAACGTTGCCGGGCTCGGCCAGGATGCGGATGCCGGGCTGCACACCGGAGGCGATGGCGCCCACACCTTCGAGGATGCGCGAGGTGCCGGCGAACAGGCGCACCACCGGGGCGGCGTCTGACGTGAACGGGTTGTTTCCCCAGGGCAGGTACCACTCGGCCACGCCCTGTCGCAGGTAGTTCCAGGCCTTGTCCGGCTCGACGTACCCGGGCCGGCTGCCTTCGTCGAGCAGGTTCAGCTGCAAGGCCGTGCCACTGCGCATCGCGTCGCGCAGTTCCAGGGCCGACAAGGGGACCTGCGGGTCATCCGCGCGCGAGAACCAGTAGTTGTCGAATACATCGGCGAGCTGCCACCGAGACCGTTCGGGGTTCCAGACCTCGACCCAGATGTGGCCGTGGCCGCCAAAGCCGTCGAAAGAAAACGCCCACGGCCGCACCTGCATGCCGGCCGCTCCGGCAATGGCCATGAAGGCGCGGACGTAGTCGCCGCAGTAGCCACGCCCTTCATTCACGATGGCGGAGTGGGTGTTGACGAGGCCGGCCTTGACGGGCCCGCCGACCAGCACCGGTGCCGACCCCAGAAGATGCTGCGTGATCGCCCGCGCGCGCGCCCAGTCGTCGGGCAGAGCGGCCAGATTCAGCTTCGCCACCAGGTCGACGAAGTACGGTGCCGGCGCAACACGTTCGGTCACGTAGCCCGCCGGCACCGCTGGGGGCCGCCAATCATCGCGTGCGGGGACAAAGTCGGGACCCAAGGCCAGGGCATGGCGGATGCGAACCAGCTCGGTGCCGCTGAACAGGTGCGGCGCCACCAGCGCCACGGCCACCACCAGCAGCAGCGCGCCCACGCGGCGTCGGCCGAAGCCGCCGCGTTGGCGTGGCTGCGGCTGGCCGATGACCGCCGGCTCCACAGTCACCAGCTCAGCCCTTGCACCGGCACCGGCAAGGTCTGGCCGGCCGACAGGCCGACCAGGTCGATCACCCGCTGCCCCGGACGCAGAAGCGCCGCCAGCGCCTCGGTCACTGCCTTGCTGCTGCTGCCGAGCACGATCACGTCACTCGCGGCGACGACCTCGTGCAGCTCGGCCTTGAGCATCTGGCCGATGTGCGGCAGGTGCTGGGCGATGAAGTTCTTGTTCGCGCCGAGCAGCCGCGCCAGGTGGACCTCGGGGTCGTAGATGGCCAGCTCGCAGCCCTTGCCGATCAGGCGCTCGGCCAGGGTCACCAGCGGGCTCTCGCGCAGGTCGTCGGTGCCGGTCTTGAAGCTGAGGCCGACAAAGCCGACCTTGCGGCTGCCGGCGGCGGCGCTGGTCGCCATCACCTTGTCGAAGGCCAGGTCCAGGTGCGCGTCGTTGCTGTCCAGGATGCTCGCGAGCATCGGCAACGCCACGTCGCGCTGCTTGGCCAGATAGGCGGTGGCGCGCAGGTCCTTGGGCAGGCACGAGCCACCGAACGCAAAGCCGGGCTTGAGGTAGGCGCGGCTGATGTTGAGTTGCGTGTCCTGGCAGACCAGGTCCATGACCTCGAACGGATCGACGCCCAGCGCACCGCACAGGCGCGCGGTCTCGTTGGCGAAGGTGATCTTCAGCGCGTGGAAGTTGTTGCAGCAGTACTTCATCATCTCGGCAGCGCGCACCGAGGTTTCCAGGTACTTGCACGGCAGGTGGCCGAACAGCTCGCGCAGCCGTTCATGGGCGTAGGGCGCGTTGGCACCGACGATGGTGAACGGCGGCTTGTCGTAGTCGCGGATCGAGCTGCCCTCGCGCAGGAACTCCGGCTGGAAGCACAGGTGGAAGTCCACGCCGTCCTTCTTGCCCGAGTGCTGCTCGATGATCGGCCGCAACACGTCTTCGACCGTGCCCGGTACGAGCGTGGATCGCATGACGACGACATGCGGCGTCGCCTTGCGCTTGAGCGCCGCACCCATCTCGGCGGCCAGGCGCAGGATCGCGCCCTGGTCCTGGCTGCCGTTGGCGGCCGAGGGCGTGCCGACGCAGACCAGGCTGATGTCGGATTCGAGCACCGCCTTGGCGGCGTCGGTCGTGACCTCGACGCGACCGCTGGCCGCGACCTCGCGCATCAGGTCGACCATGCCTTCTTCGACCACCGGGGTGTTGCCCGCGGCAATGAGGTCGAGCTTGGTGCGGTCGATGTCGACGCCGATCACGTGGTGGCCGTCGCGGGCCAGGCAGGCCAGCGACACCGCGCCGACGTAGCCCAGGCCGAAGATGCTGATGTTCATGCGGGAGTACCGGAAGGAAGGGTTCGGTTGTGGCGGGCGGCGAACTCGCGCACGCAGCGGCCGACGATGCGGTCCAGGCGCTGCATCGAGCTTGGCCAGGCGTGGTGGCTCAGCATCCGCTCGCGACCCGCGGCGGCCAGGCGGGCCCGTTCAGCCGGGTGGTCGACGATGCGCAGCACCGCCTCGGCGATCGCCTCGGGGGCGTCGGCCACCAGGAAGTGCTTGTCGGCCTCGGCATCGACACCGCCAGCGGCGGCCGTCGAGGTGACCACGGGCACACCCATCGCCATCGCCTCGAGGATCTTGTTCTGCGTGCCGCGGGCGATGGCCAGCGGAGCCACCATCAGCGCCGAGTCGCGAACGTAGGGCTGGACCTCGGGCACCGAGCCGGTGACGACGACACCGGGCAGTTCGCCCAGCGCGCGCATCTGGGGCGAGGGGTCGGCGCCAACGATCTTCAGCTTCAGCGCCGGCCGACGTGCCTTGAGCAGCGGCCAGACGTCCTTGCAGAAGCGCGACATGCACTCCTGGTTGGGGTAGTAGTCCATGCGGCCGATGAAGCTCAGCGTGTCCGCGTCGTACGCGCCGTCGGTGGGCGAAAAGACCTGGGCGTCCACACCGTTGGGGAACCAGTCGGTCGCCGCGCCGGTGCCGTAGTCGTTCAGCGTCTGCCACTCTGCGCGCGTGGTCGCGGTGCACAGGTCGAAGCGGCGGGCCAGGCGCTTCTCGGCCCACAGCATCTTCGTGCCTTCGAGCGTGTAGCCCCAGGACAGCGGCCACGGCTTGTAGTTCGCGTACTCCAGCCACTTCTGCGAGTCCATGTCGCCGAAGTCCAGGATCTTGGGCGTGTCGGTCACGTGCTCGACGTACTGGGCGACCGACGAACAGTGCACGAAGATCAGGTCGAAGCGATCCTTGGCCAGCAGCCGCTGCACCGTGGCGGCGAGTTCGCTGCTGTAGAAGTAGCCCATCGAACTCGGCGTCGTCAGCGGCAGGCGCACGATCATCCGGGCGAACTGCACCGGCTCGCGGACGTGGCCCATCTCGAAGTGCGTGCAATGCGGCGCGATGCCGCGGCCCTCTTCGGCCTCGGCATCGCTGCGGGCGAGCGAACACACCGTGACGCGGTGCCCGGCCTGGTGCAGGTGCCGGATCATGTTGAACGGCCGGATCTTGCCGCCGCGCTTGGGCTTGAACGGGAAGCGATGGCAGAGGTAGAGGATGTTCATGCCGCCAGCCTCTCGACGACGCGGGCGCTGCCCGGCGCGGCCATCTCGCGCAGCTCGTCGGCCAGGTCGCTCGCCGACCGGCCGTCCAGGTACAGGCGGCTCCAGACCTCGAGGTTCATCAGCGTCAGCAAGGCATCGGTGCCGTCGCTGCGCTGGGCCTCGTGGTCGGCCATCAGGGCCGCAACGACGTTCGGGTCGAACAGGCCGCGCCGGCGCACCGCTGCGGGGGCCAGCAGGCCGCGCAGCACGGGGGCCAGTTCCTTCTTCAACCAGGCCCCCATCGGCGTGCCGAAGCCGCGCTTCTTGCGGTGCAGGATGTCGTCCGGCAGGGTCGGCGTCAACGCCTTCTTCAGCACGTGCTTCAGCCGCCCGCCCTGCACCTTCAGCGCCGTCGGCAGCGCCGCGGCGAGGTCGAGCAGGTTCTGGTCGAGCAGCGGCACGCGGCATTCCAGCGACACGGCCATGCTCATCTTGTCGGTCAGCAGCAGCAGGTCGTCGGGCAGTTGCGTCGCCATGTCCACCGCGAGCAGCCGGTTGAGCTCGTCGCCGCCTTCGTGCACGGCAGGGCCGGCTTGGGCAAAGGCCTCGGCCAGGCGGTCGTTCGCCGGCGGGCGATCGCCCAGCAGCAGGCTGGCGACGACATCGCGCGACATCACCTGCACGTAGCTGCGGTAGCGCTCGTCGGCCTGCATCTCGGCACTGGCGATGAAGCCCTTGGCCAGCCGCATCGCGTTCAGCAGCTTGTTGTGGCGGTCGGCCGGCAGCCGTGCCGCGGTGGCCGAGGCCATGCGGCGCGCCCAGCCCGGCAGGGCATTGAAGCGGCCGGCGTAATGGCCGCCCAGGTAACGCCGGTAGCCCCCGAACAGCTCGTCGCCGCCGACGCCGGACAGGATCACCTTGACGTCCTGGCGCGCGAACTGCGACACCAGGTAGGTCGTGATGAAGGCCGTGTCGGCGAGCGGCTCGTCCATGTGCCAGAGCAGCTTGGGCAACAGGCCGACGACATCGGGCTTGACGACGATCTCGTGGTGCTCGGTGCCGAACAGCTGGGCGACGCGACGGGCGTAGGGCAGCTCGTTGTAGAGCTGCTCGGCCGGGCCGCCTTCGAAGCCGATCGCGTAGGTGCGGATCGGCTGACCACCACCGTGCCGCGCCATGCTCGCGACCACCGCGCTCGAATCGACACCTCCCGACAGAAAGGCCCCGATCGGCACGTCGCTCACCATCTGCATGCGCACCGCTTCGTCGAGCGTGTCGCGGACGCGCTCGATCCATTCGGCTTCGCGGGTCACGGTGTCGATGCGCGGCGACAGCGACCACCAGCGCCATTGGCGGACCTGGCCGTCCTCGACTGCCAGCAGCGTTGCCGGCGGCAGCTTGACGATGCCCTTGAAGAGGCTGTGCGGCGCGGCGACGTAGCCCAGGTGCAGGTAGTCGCCCAGGGCCTCGCGGTTCAGCTCGGCACGCAAGCCGGGCAGCTCCAGCAGCGCCTTGGCCTCGGTGGCAAACGCCAGCCGCCGGCCATCGTGGTGCACGTACAGCGGCTTGACGCCGATGCGGTCGCGGCCGATCAGCAGGCGGCGCCGCCGTGCGTCCCACAGCGCGAAGTCGAACATGCCGTTCAGGCGCGGAACGACTCCGTCGCCCCACGCCGCGTAGCCGTGCAGCAGGACCTCGGAGTCCGACCCGGTCTTGAAGACATGGCCCAGTGCCTGCAGCTCCGCCCGCAGCTCGCGGAAGTTGTAGATCTCGCCGTTGCAGACGATGGTGAGCTGGCCGTCGGCGGTGCTGATGGGTTGATGCCCACCGGACAGGTCGATGATCGACAGCCGGCGCATCGCGATGCCGCAGTTGCCGTCGATGTGCTGGCCTTCGTCGTCCGGGCCGCGGTGGGAGGTGACGTTGCCCATCGCCGTCAACAGCGCCGGCGCGACCGGGCTGCCGTCGAGGTGGATCAGGCCGTGGATGCCGCACATCGGTATCAGGCTCCCAGCGCCGACGGGACAGTCAGGCCGCGGCACGACAAGGCCCGGCGGTAGACCTCGGCATAGCGCGCCACGCTCGCCGTCCAGGTGCGCTCCTGTTCGACGAAGCGACGTGCATTGGCGCGCATCTGCGGCCAGCGGTCCTGGTCGGCCAGCGCATCGGCAAGACCCTGCGCCAGCGCCGTGGCATCGCCGGCCGGGCACAGGTAGCCGGTGTCGCGGTGGCGGATCAGCTCCCGGTGGCCGCCGACGTTGCTGGCGACAAAGATGCGACCCTGTGCCATGGCCTCCAGCGGCTTGAGCGGTGTCACCAGTTCGGTCAGGCGAATGGGCAGCCGCGGGTAGGCGAGCACGTCGATCAGCTCGTAATAGCGCTGGACCTCGGAATGCGGCACGCGGCCGGTGAAGACCACCGCGTCGGCCAGGCCGGCGGCCTGGACCTGCGCCTTCAGCGCCGCCTCCTGCGGGCCGCCACCGACGAGCAGCAACACCGCATCGGGCCGCGTCCGGCGCAGCTGCGCGAGCGCGTCGACCAGCAGATGCAGGCCCTCGTAACCGTAGAACGAGCCGGCAAAGCCGATCACCGTACTGCCCTGCAGCCCCAGCCGGGCTTGCAGTTCGGGCGAGGCCGGCACACCGAACTGGAAGTTGGTCACATCGACCGCATTCGGGATCACGGTGATCTTCTGCTCGGCGATCCCACGCGCGGCAATGTCGCCGCGCAGTCCTTCGCAGATCGTCGTGATCTGGTCGGCGCCCTTCAAGGCCAGGGTCTCCAGTCCACGCGACACGCGGTAACGCAGGCTGCCCTCGGTCGTGGTGCCGTGGTCGACCGCGGCATCCTCCCACGAGGCCCGCATCTCGTAGACCACCGGCAGCCGCTTCTGCAGCCGCACCCACAGCGCCGGCAGCGCGTTGAGCACCGGCGAGTGGGCGTGGATCAGGTCCGGGCGTTCGGCCTCGCAGACTTCGGCGATGCGCGCTGCGGTCAGTCGCATCTGCGCCAGCAGGCCCTCGCGGCCGCTGTTCGGCGTTCGGTGCAGCGTCAGGCCGTCGACCGATTCCTCCCGCGCGGCGCCGGCGCCTTGTTTGGGCGTCGTCAGCTGCAGCGTGGTCCAGCCGCGGCGTCGTTGCTCGCGCAGGATCGCCAGCGTGCGGAAGGTGTAGCCGCTGTGCAGCGGGATCGAGTGATCCAGCACGTGCAGGATGCGCATCAGGCAGCCGCCTCCAGGGCCGTCGGCACGGCGGCGCTGCCACCCGTGCCCTGGCCATCCATCACGTTGCGCAGGAAGCCGTCGAACATCAGGAGCGTCCACAACGGCGCGCTGTAGTCGCGCTGGCCGCTGCTGTGCGCGTCGACCAGGTGGCGCAGGTAGGTCGGGTCGAACCAGCCGGTGTCGAGCAGCCGCGGGCCGAGCAGGCTGTCACGGACGCGCTGCTTCAGCGGGCCACGGAACCAGCGCGCCAGCGGCACCGCAAAGCCCATCTTCGGCCGGTACAGGATGTCGTGCGGCAGGGCCGGCTCCATGGCCTTCTTCAAAAGCCACTTGCCTTCGTTGCCGCGCACCTTCATGTCGGTGGGCAGCGTCGCCAGCCACTCCACGAGCGGGTGGTCCATCAGCGGCTCGCGGACCTCCAGACTGTGGGCCATGCTGGCGCGGTCGACCTTGGTGTTGATGTCGCCGACGAGGTAGGTCTTCAGGTCCAGGTACTGGATCAGCGCCAGCGGATCGTCGGTCCCGGCGTTGGCGGCATGACGGTCGAACACGGCGCGCGCGTTGTAGCCGCCGAGCTCGCGCTTGAATGCCGGGCTGAACATCTGCGCGCGCATCGGGTCGCGCAGGATCGAGACGCTGTGGAAGTAGGCCTCGACCGAACTGCGCGCCATGCCCTCGAAGGTGGTCTTGGCGCGGAACATGCGAGGCGCCCAGTCGGCCTTCGGGTACACCCGTCCGAGCAGGCCGAACACCGGACGGCGCAGGCCGGCAGGCAGCGCCGAACGCATGCGCTCCTCCATCAGGTGCAGCCGGTAGCGCCGGTAGCCGCCGAAGCTCTCGTCGCCACCGTCGCCCGAAAGCGCCACCGTCACGCGCTTGCGCGCGAGCTGGCAGACCCGGTAGGTCGGGATCGCCGAGCTGTCGGCATAGGGTTCGTCGTACAGGCTGGCCAGCGTATCGAGCAGGCCGAAGTCGTCGCTCTTGACGGTCTCGACGAAGTGGTCGGTGCGGTAGCGGTCGGCCACGGTCTTGGCAAACGCCGCTTCATCGAAGGCCGGGTCGTCGAAGGCGATCGAGCAGGTGTGCACCGGCGCGTCCGACAGCCCCGCCATCGTCGCGACCACGGCCGAGCTGTCCACGCCGCCACTCAGGAAGGCGCCGAGCGGCACCTCGGAGATCATGCGCAGCTTCACGGATTCGGCCAGGCGCTCGCGCAGCTCGACCTGGGCATCGGCGGCCGAGACCGGGTTGTCGAGCGTGAACCGCACGTCCCAGTAGGGCTTGGATTGCGGCATCGGATCGCCACGCCGCCACAGCATCAGGTGCCCGGGCTCGAGCTTTCGTGCCTGGCGGAAGACGGTCCGCGGCTCGGCCGAATAGCCGAGCGCGAAGTACTCCTCCACCGCATACGGGTCGATCTCGCGCTTCAGGCCGCCGTGGGCCAGCAAGGTCTTCAACTCGGAGCCGAAGACCAGCCAGCCGTCGTCCAGCAACGCGTAATGCATGGGCTTGACGCCCAGACGGTCGCGCGCCATGAACAGGGTCTGCTTCGACCGGTCCCAGAGCGTGAACGCGAACATGCCGCGCAGTCGCTGCACGCAATCCGCACCCCAGGCCCGCCAGGCGTTGACGATGACTTCGGTGTCGCTCTTGGTCCGGAACGCCAGGCCCAGGGCCTGCAGTTCGGCCATCAGGGGCTGGTAGTTGTAGATCTCGCCGTTGAACACGATGACGACGCTGCCGTCGGCACTGTGCAGCGGCTGCTGGCCGGTGGCGATGTCGATGATCGACAGCCGCCGGTGGCCAAAGCCCAGACCCGGCTCGAGGTGCACGCTGCCTTCATCGGGGCCACGGTGGTGCTGGGCGTCGTTCATGCGCGCCAGCACACCAGCGTCGGGGGCGCGCGTGCCACGGGTGTCGAAGAGGCCGGTGATGCCGCACATGGGCTGGTCAGGTGGGCTCACGCCCCGCATGCAAAGCCGGGAATCCTACGCCAGCCCCTTGTCACGAGCGGTGCTGCCACGGCGGTGCAGGCTGGACCGCATGACTTCTGGCACGAAGATATACCGGGCACCCGGAGAACCCGGGGGCGAGACGAAAAAAAGCCCCGCGGAGCGGGGCCGGTCGGGGCGGAAGCGGGGGTCGCGCTTCAGGCGACCCGGCGACGCCGGGCGATGCCGGCCACGACGCCCAGGCCCGCCAACAGCAGGGCCCAGGTTCCCGGCTCCGGGATCACGTTGGCGTAGGGCTTGTACATCCAGATCGAGGCGTCCCGGGAATCGTTGTTCCACTCGTCCATCGCAATGAAGGCACCGAGCTCGCTGATGTACTTCCACTTGCCGAGAACGCCCCGCACGTGGTTGCCCGCCGGCTGCGCGAACGTGGTGCTCGGCGCGACATGCACCGTCCAGATCGGGTCCATCGCGCCACCGGGCAGGTACTCCGGCTTGGTCACCCAGACGGTGCCCTGGAGGTTGCCGTCCCAGAGAACGAACTGGTCGTTGACCTGGTCGTACTCGATCGCGGTGTCGATGCTGGTGTCCAGCGGGTTGCCGTTGATGTCGACCAGGCGAACGCTGAAGTCCAGGTTGGCCCCGGGATTGTTGGTGTTGTTGTTCGCCAGGTTCCAGACCGCCAGATCGCTGACCCGGCCGACCGCAGGCTGCGCCGTGCGCACGAAGAGGCCGCGGTTGGTGTCGATCGCCGCCGTGCCTTCGCGCATCACGCTGTTCTGCGTCGTGCCGACACGGGCCCAGGTGTCCGGGCCGCCGTTGATGCCCAACTGGTAGCGCCAGAGCTGCGGTAAGCCCGAAGCGTTGGAGTCGATGCTCAGGTAGATGACGTCGCGGCCGTTTTCACTGCGGTAGGCATTGGTGCCATTGAGGTAGCTCATGCCCTGGTTGATGGGCAAGCCACGCCAGGGGTCGTTGAGCCGCTCCTCCCAGGAGACGCTGCCCTGGGTCGCCGGGTTCCAGCCGGTACCGTCTGCACCGCCGACCTTGTTCGGATCGGCCTTGGAGGGATCCCACCACCAGACACCGGTGCGCAGGTTGTTCGGACCCCCGGTCAGCGGACCGCCACTGTTGTAGGCACCACCGCCGAACACGACAAAGCGGTCGGCGCCCGGCGCGTAGACGTTCAGGTCGAAGGTGTGGGCGCTCTGCGGCGCGCCGTCGCCAGCGACCCGCCACTGCGTCCCGGGCGCGATGTCGACCCGGCTAGGCAAGGTCCCCCGTGTCCACTGGCCGTTGAGCCCGGACATCGTATACACCTCGTTACCAATGTAGTTGGCGTGGCCTCCGCCGTAGATGATCAGCTGCCCCCGATTGCTGTCCCAGTCGAAGCTCGACCAGGCCCTCGCAACGGCTTCGGGGCCGGACGGCAGGAACGGAGCCGCCACCGAGCCGGTCGCAAACGCGCTGCCGAAAGTCGTGGTGTTGACCTTGACCCAACCCCCTTCGGGCGTGGTGTTCAGCAGGCCCTGCAGGTAGGACGTGTCATAGGCGGTGGCCGGCAAGGAAATCAGAGCCGCAGCGGCGACGCTCAAGAGCTTGTATGGGGTTCTCATCCTGATGACTTTGTGTAGGGCGATGGGTCGACCGTCTGGAGCCGATAGGTCCCTCGGTAGGAGACGATGGCGCAAAAGGCGCGTTCCGACAACACCGCGAATCGGCGGGTGCCGGCGCTCGAAACGTGAATTTTCAGCGACTTCCGAGCCGTGCCGCGTCGTGGCCGAGCACGCTGCGGTAGACCCCCGCGTAGCCCTCGACCATGGCGTCGAGGCTGAACCGCCGGATCGCGGCCTCGCGTGCTGCCAGGCCGATGGCCCGGGAACGATCACGGTCTTCGTGGTGGCGGACCAAGGCAGTCGCCAGGGCCTCAACGTCCTCCGAGGCGAACAATTCACCCGTCAGGCCGTCGTCCACCAGTTCCGGGTTGCCTCCGACCCGGGTGGCCAGGACCGGCAGACCCGTCGCCATGGCCTCAAGCAGCGTGTTGGAAATGCCTTCGGCCAAGGACGGCAGAACGAAGACGTCCATCGCCCGCATCAGTTCGGGTACGTCGCGCCGGTCGCCGGCCAGCCAGGCCAGATCACCCACGCCCGCGCCGTCGAGCGCCGTCTGTACCGCCGCTCGCTCGGCACCGTCGCCGACCAGGACCAGCCGGGCATCGCTGCGCATCGCCGGCTGAATGGCCAGCGCCAGGGCAAAGGCCCGCGCCAGCAGGACCGGGTTCTTCACCGCCTGCAGGCGGCCGACGGCGCCCACGATCCAGTGCTGTTGCGGCGACCAGGGACAGCCGTCGATCCGGGGCACATCGGTGGCCGACGCGGGAAAGAAGCGATCGGTATCGACGCCGTTGCACAGATGACGGATGCGTCCTGGCGCAATGCGGACGCGATCGACCAGGTACTGCCGCAGGTCCAGCGACACCGTGGTGTAGCGCTGCACGAAGGGCGAGAACAAGCGACGGACCCGCTGATGGCGGACGCTGGTCCCGTCAAGGTCGTCGACGTCGCGACCGTGTTCGCCATGGACCCGGCCAGGCACGCCAGCCGCCCAGGCCACCGGCTGCATCTCGAGCGCCGCGAGGTTGCGCGTGTGCACGATCTGCGGTCGGTGCTCGCGAATCAGCCGCCACAACGCCGGGTAGACACGCAGCCCGTGGCCGGGCGGCTTGTGCAGCGCGACGCAAAGCACCTCGGGGTCGGCAAGCCGCTTGCTGAAGGCGGTGACCTCGGTCAGCGCGACCACCATGTGCCGCCAGTGGTCGCGCGGCAGCCGGTTGATCAGGTTGACGACACCGTTCTCGAGCCCGCCGGTGTCAAAGCGATGCAGCACGTGCATCACCAGCGGTCGATCATCTTTCCCGTCCATCAGCGTCGGCTCGACAGCCGCCGCGGGATCACAGGCGCCAGAGGCGGAAGCCCGCATCCCGGATCAGCGAGGGATCAAACGCGGCCTTCACGTCGATGAAGGCCCCGCCCTTGACGAGCTTCTTGGCAAAGTCCTCGGCGGCCAGCGTCGTGAACTCGCGGTGCGACACCGCCGCCACCACGGCGTCGGCACGTGGCAGATCCTCCCAGGGCACCAGGCGCACGCCGTACTCGTGCATCGCCTCCTCGGCATCGGCCTGCGGGTCGGCAACGAACACTTCCACGCCGTAGCTCTCCAGCTCGCGGATGATGTCGATGACCTTGCTGTTGCGGAGATCGCCGCAGTTCTCCTTGAAGGTCAGGCCGAGCACGTTGACCCGGGAACCCTTGATGTAGGAGCCGCTGGCGATCATGTTCTTGATCGTCTGCTCGGCGACGAACTTGGCCATGCCGTCGTTGATCCGGCGGCCGGCCAGGATGACCTGCGGGTGGTATCCCAGCATGTCGGCCTTGTGCGTCAGGTAGTACGGATCGACGCCGATGCAGTGCCCGCCGACCAGGCCGGGCTTGAACTTGAGGAAGTTCCACTTCGTGCCGGCGGCCTCGAGCACTTCGGACGTGTCGATGCCGATCTTGTCGAAGATGATCGCCAGCTCGTTCATCAGCGCGATGTTCAGGTCGCGCTGGGTGTTCTCGATCACCTTTGCGGCCTCGGCAGCCTTGATGCTGCTGGCCCGGTGCACGCCGGGCACCACGATCTTCTCGTACAGCTCTGCCACCTTGGCCAGCGTCTCGGGGGTGTCGCCGGAGACGATCTTCAGGATCTTGGTCAGCGTGTGCTCACGGTCGCCGGGATTGATGCGCTCGGGGCTGTAGCCGACGAAGAAATCCTGCTTCCACTTCATGCCGGACTCGCGCTCCAGCACCGGGATGCAGACCTCCTCGGTCGCGCCGGGGTAGACCGTGCTCTCGTAGACGACGATGGCGCCCTTCTTCATGTGTCGACCGACGCTGGTCGAAGAGCCGATCAGCGGCTTGAAGTCCGGGATGTGGGCCTCGTCCACCGGCGTCGGCACGGCGACGATGACGATGTCCGCCTCGGCCAGCATCTTCGGGTCGTCGGTGTAGATCGCGTGCGTGGCGGCCTGGACCTCGGCGTCGCTGAGTTCACGCGACGGATCGGTGCCACGTTGACAGGCCTGGACCTTGTGGGTCGCGATGTCGAATCCGATGGTGCGCATTTGCTTGCCGAATTCAACGACGAGCGGCAGGCCGACGTAGCCCAGGCCAATGACGGCAACGGTGTTCATGGAAAAGAGTGCGTGGTTGGGTGATGAGGACTCGGGGACGAGGACGCCGCAAACGGCATCAGCGTCCGAAGACGGAGGTTCAAGGGCTGGAGCGCGCCGCCTCCAGCATGCGGGTCAGGTCTGGCCAGCGCGCAGCGGCAAAACCGCCCAGTCGGGCCTGAGCCGCGGGGACATCGGAGTCACCTTCGATGGAGGTGTAGAGGATCAGCACCGCCGCGTCGTCGCCGCGGCCCAGCAGGCGGTTCAGTGCCAGTTGAACCTTGGCCCGGTACTCGCTCGTCGTGAAGGTGCCGCCGACCCACCAGACCTGTGCCGCCAACAGTCGCGGCGCGGCGCCGGAGTCGACGCTGGCCGATGCCCGCAGGACGGCGGTCCGCAGGGGCACACCGACGCCCGGAACCTCACCTTGCCCCCTTGACACCTGAGTCCACCGCACCGGCACGGGCTCGACGAAAGCGTTGGTCGAACTGACCATCTTGCGGTCGAATCCCTGGTCGCGGTAGTAGCCGACCCACAGCCCGACCGGCGCACCGGCATCGCCACCGCGGTACTGGGTGCGCGCCACGGCGCTGGCGTTCAAGTAATGCGGCGTCCAGTCCGACAGCGGTGTCCCATCTTGTGTCCAGGCGGCCGACGCGGCCGGCAGGTCCAGTCGAGGAGCACCGCCGCGGCTGGACTGCTCGAGCTTCCAGATCGCACCGTGGGTGGCGAACATCAGACCGATGATGCCGACGATGACGATGGCCTGGCGCGGTGCGATCGATGCTTCGCCCAACACGGCACCCGAAGCGGTCGGCGCCACGGCAGGCGCCTCGGGCTCGGACCAGCGGGCCCCGATGACGAACATCAGGAAGATCACGAAGCCAAAGAACACCCAGCCGTAGATCAGGTGGTCGGCACCCGCCGCGATCTGGTTGCTGGTGAGGTGGGCCACCATCACGATGGCATAGGCACGCACCCAGTTCGCGACGATGGGCACGAGCAGCGACACCAGGACAAACAGGACCCGGCGCTTCGTCGACCGGTAGTTCAGGTAGGCGAACAGCGTGCCGACCATGAACGACGCGATCAGGTAGCGAACGCCGCTGCAGGCTTCGATCACCGACCAATGACCGCTCGGGATCACGAACTGCAGCCCCTCGCGGAACACCGGCACGCCCGTCAGTTGGAGGGCGACGACCGTGAAATCGGCCGTCCAGTCCATCATCGGCTCGACCATGAAGTCGCCGAACGGCACGGCAAAGTACAGGAACAGGAGCGGGAAGGCGAGTCGTCTCGTGATCGCCCAGCCGAACAGCGCCGGCACGCACAGGACGATCAGGCTCACCAGCGCAAACTGGGTCGCGGCATTGACGCTGGCGAGTTCGGCCAGCAACCACGCGGCGCAGACCGCCGTGATCGGCAGCAGCAGGACCGGTTGCGGCTGCCGTGGCAGCAGGGCGAGTTCGGCTCGCCGCCGCCAGACCAGCCACAGCACGATCGGCGGAACGAGGAAGGCGTGCGTGAAGGTCTCGGAACGGATCCAGATCGACACCATCGCGACCGCGGTGTCACGGAACGCGAAGAGCACCAGCGCCAGCAGAGCCAGCGCCGGCAGCAAGGCGACAAGGCCGCGGCCGATCGTCGCCACGCTGAGGCCGGAGGGTGTCGGAGCGTTGCTCATCCCAGACTCCTCACGACCATCGGCCCGAGCCAGTTGGCCACTGTCAGCGGCAGCTTGCGCCAAGTCTCGATCAGCAGCTTGTACTTGGCGTTGCTCGGGTTGTTCTGCGGCACCGCGTCGCGCTTGAAGAGCTGGAACTCATAGGCCAGCGGCTGCGGCTCGAAACCCCAGTTCTTCTTGAAGGCGTAAGGCCCGGTGCCGAGCTTGCTGCGGCCGTAGTCGAAGAGGGTGTCGCCGCGTGCGCAGGCATGGCGCATCAGCTCCCAGTACTTGAAGTCGTTGGCGGCAAGGTCTCGAGCGGCCTCGTCGTCGCCGGCGTAGTACGGCAGCACCTCGCCGCGGAAGCGGAATCCCAGCACGCTGGACAGCAGTTGCCCGCTCGGCCCGGTGACGGTCAGCACCTCGCAGTCGCTGCCGTATTCGCGTCGCAAGGCTTCGAACCACGACTTGGGCAGCGCCGGGGTGCCGTGACGGTGCACATTGCCGGCATACAGGGAAAAGAAGCGATCCACGCCAGGGTCGAAGCTGGCGGTGAGGTCGTTCTTGATGCCTTTGCGGACCATCGCACGCTGCTTGCGCGGAATGGCGAGCATGTTGGCCTCTTCGTCGGCCAGGATGGGCTTTCGGAAGGTGACGTAGAGATCCTGCAGCGGCCAGTCGGCATGGCGACGCTCGAGATGGCGCAACTCGAGGTGCTGGGCGCCACGCTGGCGGCCGAGTTCAATGGCCGCGCGTTCGAGCATCGCAGCGCTGGCCGCATCGTTGGCGGCAACACCCCCGTAGACGGCAAACGGCAAGCTCGTGATGGCATGGCCGAAGAGCAGGCTCTTGATCTCGCCCAGCGGCAGCACGCCGGTGATCTGTCCGGCCTCATGCGTGTACAGGTAGTGCGTGGCGTGGCCAAAGGTGCTGGCGATGGCGCGGCCCCAGGCGGTACGGTGGAACACGCTCGCCTGCGGGCACGCCAGCACGAAGGCGTCCCACAGCGCGGCGCTGCGGGCGTCGGCCAGGTCCAGACGCTCGAGGGTCGGCATTGCGCTCGTCCCTAGCGCCCAGGCGCCGAGGCCGCCACCGGCGCGGCAAGGAAGACCTCGTCCATGCGGCCCCAGCGGAAGTCGGACAGCAACTGCCGCAGGCGCCCTTCGGTCCGGCCGATGTTGACGTAGTGGCGAAAGCGCGTCTTCGCGTCGATACCGGGCACGCGAGGCTGGCCGGCATCGATCTCCCAGGGGTGGAAATAGAAGACCGCCGGCGCCCGGTCCTCGCGGTTGATGCGCCGGATCAGGAAGCGCGTCATCGCATAGGGCATCAGCCGGAACCAGCCGCCGCCGCTGCCGGGCCAGTTGCGGTCGAAGGCGCGGACGGTCGTGACCGGGATCTCCAGCAGCCCCCCCGCGACGCGGTACGGGAATCGCGGCGAGTCGGGCATGCCGTAGTGGTCGTGCGCGATCGGGTAGACGCTGCTGCTGTAGCCGTGGCCGGTCTCGGCGAGCACGTCGAAGGCCCAGAGGTTGCTCGCGTCGATCGAGAAGCTCGGCGCGCGGTAGCCCTGCACCGCCTGGCCGGCGATGTCCTCGAGCAATCCTCGAGCCCGGCTCACGTCGGCACGGAAGGACTCACGCGAGAGATCGCTGGCGCGCTCGTGGCCGTAGCCGTGGCTGGCGAGTTCATGCCCGGCGTCGACGATGCGGCGGACGAGCTGCGGATAGCGCTCGGCGATCCAGCCCAGCGTGAAGAAGGTGGCCTTGACCTGGGCCTCGTCGAGCAGACCGAGGATTCGGTCGACGTTGCGTTCGACACGGCACTCGCGGCTGTCCCACTCGTCGCGGCGGATGTACGGCGCCATGGCCGAGACCTGGAACCAGTCCTCGACGTCGATGGTCAGTGCGTTGGTGATCGGCGGGGCAAGCATGGAATGGGCGAAGGCTCAGGCGAGCGCCGCCGGTGCACCGGCGTTCAGCCAGGCGTGCAGGTCAGCAGCGATGCGACCAGCGGCGTGGCCGTCCCAGAACTCGGGGACCCGGCCCCGCTTGCCGCGGCCCGCCAGTATGTCGCCCACGGCGGCGCGAATCGCATCGAGATCGCGACCAACCATCGTGTTCGTGCCTTGTTCCACGGTGATCGGCCGCTCGGTGTTCTCGCGCAGCGTCAGGCAGGGGACGCCGAGCGCCGTGGTCTCCTCCTGCAGGCCGCCGGAGTCGGTGAGCACGACGGTGGCGCCGTCCATCAGGCCGACCATCTCCAGGTAGCCCTGCGGCGGCAGAACCGCAACCCGCGCGCCTGCAAGCAAGTGGCCCAGTCCAAAGCGCTCGATGTTGGCCCGCGTGCGCGGGTGCATCGCAAACACCAGGGGCAGCCGTGCCGACAGCTCGGCCAGCACCGCCAGCAGCGGCGCCAGCGTGTCGGCGTCGTCGACGTTGCTCGGCCGATGCAGCGTGACGACGCCGTAGGCACCCGCCACCAATGCGGCGTCCTGGCCATGTTCGGCCAATGTCGCCGCCGCCGACCGTGCCGCGCTGCGGTGCGACAGCAACGAGTCGATCATGACGTTGCCGGCAAAGCACACGCGCCCGGCGGCGATGCCTTCGCCCACCAGGTTGTCCAGGGCCGAACGCTCGGTCGTGTACAGGCGGTCGGAAATCCGGTCGGTGAGCACGCGGTTCACCTCTTCGGGCATGCGACGGTCCCCGCTGCGCAGGCCGGCTTCGACGTGGACGACCGGCACGTCCTTCTTGCAGGCCACCAGCGCAACGGCCAGCGTCGAGTTGACGTCGCCGACCACCAGCACGCAGCTCGGCCGGTGTTCGTCCATCGCCGGCTCGATGCGCTTCATCACTTCGGCCGTCTGCACCGCGTGCGAGCCCGAGCCGACGCCGAGGTTCAGGTCCGGACGCGGCAGCTGCAGGTCGGCAAACAGCTTGTCGCTCATGCTGGAGTCGTAGTGCTGGCCGGTGTGCACCAGCAGCGCCGGGATCGGCGGCTGGTGGGCCGCGAACGCCCGCAGGATCGGGGCCATCTTCATGAAGTTGGGCCGTGCACCGACGATGCACATCACCGGACGCAGGGGCCCGGATCCGGTCGCTTCGCGGGTCATGGTGTCGAGCCCTCGTCTGGCTTCTTGGCCTGCATCGCTGCGACCAGCTTGCCCAGCATCGTCAGCGTCTGCACGTTGATTCGCTCCAGTCGGAGCAGGCTGCGCTCCAGGCGCTGCATCTGGTCCAGCCGCTGATCGGCCGAGAGCTGGGCGATCTGCTTCTTCATCGAGTCGGCCTCGGCCGCGTCGAGCTTGGCGTCGCCGAGGTCGATGTCCAACGACGCCCCTGCCAGTCCACCCGGCAGCAGCGGGTCGCCGCCCGCGGTCAGAGGCATCGGGCCCGAGTTGCCGCCGCCAGCGCGCAACGGCACGGCGTTTTCCTCAGCGAACTCGCGCACGACCTCGGCCACGGCCTCGGCTGTCAGATGCGTCTGGCCCGCCAGGAACCCGGCCAGCAGCAACCGGTCGGCGATCGCGTTGATGCGCCGGGGGATACCGCCGCTCGCCTTGTGGATGCCCTCGAAGGCCGCGGCGTCGAAGCTCGGCCGGCCCTTGGCACCGGCACACTTCAGCCGGTGCTCGATGTAGCCCCGGGTTTCGTCGGCGTCGAGCGGGCCGATGTGGCAGGTGGCCGCGACACGCTGCCGGAACTGCTCCATCTCAGGGCGCTGGAGGATCTCGCGGAACTCCGGCTGGCCGACCAGGAAGCTCTGCAGCAGGGCCTGGTTGCCGAACTGGAAGTTGCTCAGCATGCGCAGCTCCTCGACCGCGCGGGGCGTCAGGTTCTGCGCCTCGTCGACGATCAACAGGCAGCGCTTGCCCTTGCTCGTCTGGCTGATCAGGAAGGCTTCGAGCGTGATCAGCAGCTCGCTCTTGGGCACGTCCTTGACGCGAAAACCGAACGCCGCGCCGACCATGCGCAGCGTGTCCTCGGCGCCGAGCTGGGTCGTCACCAGATGGCCGGTGACGACGTTGCTGCCGGCCAGACCCTCGATCAGGCTGCGCAGCACCATCGTCTTGCCGGCACCGATCTCGCCGGTGATGACGATGAAGCCCTCGTTGCGCGACACCCCGTACTCGAGGTAAGCCTTCGCACGGCGGTGCTGCTTGCTCGCGAAGTAGAAGCTCGGGTCCGGATTGAGCTGGAAGGGCTTGGCCGACAGGCCGTAGAAGGCTTCGTACATGGCGCGGCTCAGAACCTCAGGCCCAGCGAGGCGCCCAGCGCGGTCTCGCGGTAGGGGTCGCGCGGGCTGTTGAAGACCGAGTAGCGGCCATTCAAGCCCAGCGTGGTTCGCGGTCCGAGCTGCCCGCTGAGCGAAGCCGTCACCGACTTCAGCTCGTTGCCCGGATTCGACGCATTGCCCTGCACGAGCTGACGCGAACCCAGCAGGGAGATCGACCATTGGGGGGTCAGTCGCCAGCCGAGCGCCACGTTCCATCCCCAGAGTTGGGTCCGACCCGGGTCGGTGGCAACAGCCGAAACCGTGTCGAGCACCCGCGTGTCGCTCGAGAAGGCGGAGACCGTGACCGAAGCGCGACGCCCGGTCCAGGCGGCGGACAGGTCGTGCCGCTCCTGCAACGAGATGGCACCGTTGACGCTGCCCCCGGAAACCAGCGACTCTGCCGGGATGCCCAGGGCTCGCAGGAAGTCGCGAACCGCCTGTTCGCGCTCCACCGGATCCGGGAACCGCGACGCGAACTGGGCAAACAGCAACTGGTAGGCCGTCTGCGGCTGACCGACTCCCGCGGGATCGCTGCCGTTGCTGACGTCGCGGGTGGTCGAGTAGCGCCACACCGTGCGCGGCGTGCGGTGCTGGAAGACGAAGCGCCAGCCGTCGCCGAAAAAGCGGCGGTCGCTGTTCAAGCTCAGCTCGGTACGGGGCGACGGAGTCCAGCGCAGTCCCAGGCCCCAGTTGTCGTAGCGGCGTCGCTCCAGGCCGCCGACGTCGGTGTCCTCCTGCCCGGCATTGGCCGAGAACTCCCAGTCGATGTCCGGACGCCAGGTCAGGCTCGCATTGACGCGATCGTTGACGGTCTCGCGGCTGGCCTTGGGGTCGGTGGTCTGGTGGTTGGCGCTGAAGGCCCATCCCAGGCCCAGGCCTCGCCCGGCCGACGCGAGGGAAACGCTGGCACCCAATGTGGTCGAATCCGCGGCGATCGAATCGCGGCCGTTGGTCCCGCTGGCCACGAGGCGAAACTCGGCCTTGGCCCAGTCCGAAATCCGGCTGCGGAACGAGGGCGACAGGTACAGGCTGCCGACCTCGGTTCGATTTGCGTTACCCGCCACGCTGTCGGGGGCGGACTGTCGGTCGAAGGCCGAAAGCGCCTGTTGCGAGATGCCGGCACGCCCATCGAAGAACACGTGCCCTTCGACCAACTCGGCCGTCAGGTTGGAGTTCAGGTTCTGCTGGAACGCCTTGGGCTCGCTGTCGCGCACACCCGAGTCGCGCGAGTGGTGCGAGGCGCTGCCCACCCAGCTGGCATTGCCTTGCAAGCGGCCACTCTGGAGATTCAAACGCAAGCTCGGCGAGACGCGGGTGACGAAGTCGACGCCGTTACGCTCGGCCAGCGCCGAACTGCGGGTCTCGTTGTAGGTCTCGCTGGCCTCGATGGCGGTCGTGATCGTCAGTCGCCGACCCGCGGCCGCTCCCCGCGGCGCGCTCCCAGAGGCCTCGGTCCCGCCTTCAGAAGTCGGCGCCGTGGCCGCGCCCGACGCGCCGCCGCCCGCCGCCGCAGGTGCGTCCTGGGCAACGGCATCCGCCGGTGCCACCAGGACCAACGCCAAAGGCAAGGCAAATAGCCGGCAGCCGCTCATGCAAGCGGCAAGCCCGTGCCTGGACCGGAGGAACCCGGTCATCGCGGCGCGGCAGAGGGTTCGGGCGCTGCCGGCGCCGCGGATCCGGGGGCTGCAGCCGTTGGGCCTTCTGCGCTGCCGTAGCCATAGCCATAACCGTAGCCATAACCGTAGCCATAGCCATAGCCATAGCTGCCCTCGGCGCTCGCGCGGGCCTTGTTGAGCACCATCATCTTCAGCGGGCAGTGTTCGATCGTCGAAAGTGCCTGCTGCACCGTGGCTTGCAGGGTGCGTTCGGCATGGACGACCACCAGGACCTGCCCCATGTGGGTGGCCAGTACCCGCGACTCCGTGGTCAGCAGCAGCGGCGGCGAATCGAAGATGATGATCCGGTCCGGGTAACGCGTCGCGATGTCGTCCAGCAGCTGGCTCATGGCATCGCTGGCCAACAGTTCGGTCGCCTTCGGGTGGGGGCTGCCGCTGGGCAGGATGGTCAGCTTGTCGACGTTGGTCCGCAGCAGCACGGTGCTCATGTCGGCCTTGCCTTCGAGCAGCTCCAGCAGCCCCGGCGCCGGTGGCAGGCCGAGCACGCGCAGGACCGAAGGTCGCGCCACGTCGGCATCGACCAGCATCACGGTGTGGTCGAGCTCCGCGGCGATGCTCATCGCGAGGTTGATCGACGTGAAGCTCTTGCCCTCGCCCGCCAGGGCGCTGGTCACCATGATCAGGTTGCCATGGGCGATCGTCGCTGCGCCGCGACCGAGCGCGTTGGCGATCAGCGGCCGCTTCAAGACCCGGTACTGGTCGGCGACGTGGTTGCGAGGCGCGTTCGGAACCACGATGCCGGCTTGCGCCAACGCCGCAAGGTCGATGGTCACGCGGCGTGACGCTGCGCCCACGTCCCGTGCCACCGGCGTCATCACTGGACGAACCGGCGCCAGGCTGGGGTCGGTGTTGGGCAAAGAACGGTCGACCACGGCCGGGACATCCGCCTGGCGTTCGGCAGCGGCTCGCTCAAGCAAGTCGACCGCGGCCTCGACGGTGGCGGCGTTGGCGGGGGCGGCGGTGGCTGCAGACGCCGGCAGGCTGGTGGCGTCGGTACGTCCGAGTTCGCGATCCGGCTCGGGAATGTCGACCCCCGCGCGGCGGAGTTGCTCGAGCCGCGCGGCGGCTTGTTCGATCAGGCTGCTCAAGCGATCACCCCGTGTAGCGGTTCATCAGGCTCATCGCGATCAATCCGGCGACGAAGAGCCCCACCAAGCCTCCGGAGGCCGCAACGAACCGGATCAGTCCGGCCCTTGCGAGTCGACGATCATCTTCCCCGACGATCATCGTCACCACCCCAAGCACCGGCAGACCGGTCCTGGCGCGAAGCTCATTGGAGTCGGCGAATGTCGGCCTGAGCTGGCTGGCCGCAAAGGCCGAGAACAGCCCGGCCGCAAGCGACACCACCAGCACCAGCGGCAACAGCAGCAGACGGTTCGGCGCCACCGGCTGCGGCGATACCCGCGGAGGGTCGACCAGCTTGAAGTCCGCCAGCCCGGAGGCGACATCGAGCTCGCCGGACATCACCGCCGACTGCCGGCGGGCGACAAGATCCTCGTAGTTCTTCTTGGTGATGGCGTAGTCGCGGTTCAGCTGCGCAGCCTCGGCCTCGATCTGAGGCGCGGTCTTCAAGGATTCGCGCAGTTGTGCGTAGCGGCCCGCGAACTCGTCGACGCGGGCACGCATCGAGGCCACCTGGACCTCGCTGGTGACGAGCATCCGGTTGAGCTCCTGCATCGCCAGGCTCTCATTGGCCGACGAGGTGGAAACGATCGGAGCCGCCGCCGCAGCGGCAGCGGCCTTGCGCTGGCCGTCGGCCACTTCGCGCCGCTTCTGCGCCTCGAGGTCCTCGATCAGGCGACGTGCCCCGAGGACATCGGGATGGCGGTCGGTGTAGCGCTGCAGCAGGTTGTCCAGGTTGCGCTTCTGGGCATCGATGCGGGCATCGATCTCCGGCGTGGCGATGGCGACGTTCGATGCGGGTCCGGAGCCGGCGGAACTCAGCAGATTCGGAAGCGCATCGGTACGCGAGCCGCCGCCGCGCGACTCGACCAGTTGGCGCTTCGCGGAGTCGCGCGCCTGCTCGGCCTCGCGCAGTTGAAGACGGGCCGCCTCAAGTTGCTGCTGGACCTCCGCCAGACGGGTGGCGACATCCTTGCCGTCAGGCCCCTGGCGGTCCAGGTTGCGCAGCCGGAACTCCTTCATGCGAGCTTCGGCCTCTTCAAGCTTGGTCTCGAAGCTCTTGATCTGTTCAGACAGAAAGGTCTTGGCCGAGTCGGTGTCCTTGCGGCTGGCGCCGAGCCCGGATTCGACGAAGATCGACACCATCGACTGGACCACGCGCTTGGCCTTGTCCTGTTCGGAGTCGCGGTAGTTCATCGTGTACAGGTTCACGCCACCGGCGGTCCGGATCTGGATCCCCGTCATCAGCTTCTCGATCAGCTTTTCCTGATCGGCCTTGGACTCGTTCTTGAGGTCCAGGTCCGCCATCCGGATCAGCTTCTCGATGTTCGGACGGCTGATGAGCGTGCGGCTGAGCATGCCGATCTGCTGCTCGACATTGGGCTGCACGGCCAGGCCGCTCATCAGCGGCTTGAGGATCGAGTCGGTGTCGACGTAGATGCGCGCGGCCGCCTCGTACTGGTCCGGAATGCGCCAGACCACGACCACCCCGACGGCCGCCACGACCCACGCCACGATGAGCGAAGGCCAGCGGAACTTCCACATTCCGCGTGCGAAGTTGAGGATTTGGGTGACGATCTCTTGCATGGTCGGGCCAGTTGGCGTTCACGGACCGGATGTCAGGCCCAGCCGCTCGGTGGCGACCGGAACCCGGACGTCCAGGTCAGAACAGGCTCTGCGGGATGATCAGGATGTCGCCCGGCCGCATCTCGACATTGGCCGAGACGTCGCCACGCTTGATCAGATCGCGAAGGCGCACCGAGTACTGCTTGTTGCCGTCCGAACCGCGCAGGATGGTCGCCCCGTTGCCGTCGGCAAAATCCGTCAGGCCACCGACCGCGATCATCACGTCGAGCAGTGTCATCTTCTGCTTGAACGGCAGGAACTGCGGCCGGGCGGCTTCGCCGACAACGCGGATCTGTTCGCTGTAGGGACCGACAAAGCCGGTGACGATCACGGTCACGACCGGATCGCGCACGTACTGGGCGAGCTTCTTCTCGACTTCGCGTGCAACCTGCACCGAGGTCTTGCCCTGGACTTGCAGTTCGTCGACCAGGGGCGCCGAGATCTTGCCGTCCGGACGCACGGGAACGGTCGCCGAAAGCTCGGGGTTTCGCCACACGATGATGTTCAGGCCATCGCCGGCACCGATGACGTAGTTGTAGTCACCGCCACCCGCGGCTGCAGGCGCCGGTGGGAACGATCCAGATGGACCGCTGGCGCATCCGCCCAGCAGCACCAGCGCGCCCACCAAAGCGCCGCCGATCAGGCGATGCAACGACAACGAACTCAAAGACAGTGTTCTCACAACGTCAGGTCTCCTACCTTGGCGGCCCCTGAAGGCCGGAGGGCGTGCGGGCCAGCCCCATGCACACGATGCGCCAGTGCGGTGTTCTTGAGGTCGCCTGACACGCTGGCGCACGCCCGTCCAACCGCACGCAACAAACGACCAATCATCATGGCACAGCAGTCTGCCCGCTTCGACCCTGCCAGCTTCACGCGCGTTGGCGCGGGCTCACATTTTTCACGACTGGCGAAATGCCATCGCTCTGCGCTGAACCATCACCCGAGCGCCGCCAGCGGCAGGCAAGCCCCTGGCCAAGGTGTCGGAAATCTTTACAGCCCCGGTTTCAGGGCTGAGCGGGACCGACTGGCAAGCCGCTGATCACCCCCCTGAAGCACGGGGTCTCTTCGCCACTCGAGCTCAAATTAGGACGTTCATGGCGACTAATAACAATGAAACGTTATTCACAAGTGATTTTTCTGCGACCATTCGCGTCCGAACGGCGTTTTGGCGGGCCGCGTGACGCACCAGCCTCCAGCGGCCACTTGAGCTGGCACACCGCTTGCTCAGTCTTTGGTGCAGCCGCCGGTGGGTGGCTTCCAGTCAAGTTCTACAAGAGCCTTATAGGAGTTCTTCATGCGCAAGATCCTTGCCCTCACCGCCGCCATCGGCGCCGCGTTTGCGATGAGCAACGCCAACGCGATCGTGTTCGTCGTTGACAACTTCGACGGCCCGGACATGTTCGTCGCCGACACCACCATCAACGGCGTCGGCGTCAGCGTCGGCCCGGTCGGCCCGGTCAACCCCCCGGCCAACACGCTGTCGCGCACCGTGACGCACGACTTCATTGCCGGCGCCAACGCGGGTGGCACGCAGTCCAACGTGACGGTCGGCAGCCAGACGTTCCCGGCAGGTGCCCTGACGGTTGCGAACTCCGCCAACCGTGACTCGCAAGTCACGATCGCCTGGACCATCCCGGCCGGCTTCATCCCGAACTCGGCCTCCGGCCCGGCCAGCCTGGCCTTCGACCTGCTGTTCTCGGACCTGGGCGTGAACTTCAAGCTGTTCTACAACGGCGTGCTGTTCTCCAGCCAAGCCTTCCCGGCCTACGACGGCGTGTCCGGCCCGCCGGATGTTCCCGCTGGCCCGCTCGGCCCCTTGGCCGTCAACTTCGCGCTGACCGCTGCCCAGCAGAACACCATCAGCGCCGGTGCCGGCACCCAGGAACTGAAGCTGGTCATCGACGGCCCGGCCGCTTGGGACCTGACGCTTGACTCGTTCGGTCTGCGCATCCCTGAGCCGGCGACCCTGGCCCTGGTGGGTCTGGCTCTGGCTGGCGCGGGCGTGGCTTCGCGTCGCCGCAAGGCTTAAGCAGCCCCCAGCGGCAGCAATGCCGCGTTCCAGGTGCGGAGCCTGGACACCCGTCAGAACGCCCCGCTCACCCCGGGGCGTTTTTTCTGGCGAGACCGCGTGACCGAGGTCACGGCATGAAGGCGATGACCCGCAAATGCGGGGCCATTGCGGCAAGCGCTCGAAGAGGCGTCTTTCTAGAATCCGTTCAACTGATTTCGTTTCCCGGAGCACAAGATGCAAGACTCTCACCGCACGCCCGATCCGGCCTCGGCGGCCACCGACGAGCGCCGCACCGTGAGCATCGACCGTCGCCGGCTGCTTCTTCGTGGCGGCGCCGCCGCAACGCCAGTGATCCTGAGCCTGGCGAGCCAGCCGGTTTCGGCCACTGGGCTGATCGGTTGCACCAAGGCGTCGGGCTTCGTGTCGATGAACACCTTCGCAAGCCAGCAGCCGGGCGTCAACTTCATCCAGTGCACCTCCAACGGCCTGAGCTTCTGGCGCACACAGGCAGGAAGCTGGAGCCCGGGCAGCGGGACCCATGTCTATCGCCGGGAACTGAACAAGTCCGTGGCGACCTTCTTTGGCGCCAGCGGCTGTGCCCAGGGCACATCGATCGTGGGTAGCGTGTTGAGGGGAACCCTGGCCAACAGCGGATCCGCCGGCGTCCTGCAACGGCTGCTGGCGCTCGGCTTGAGCGTCAGCTACGGCATGGTCCCAAGCCCGAACAACTTCAGCGCGCTGTACCTCGGCCAGATCTGGGTCAACTTCAACGGAAACAGCCTCAAGTACATGACGGGCGTTCCGAACGAGTCCATGGACGCGGCGCAGCTCATCATCTGGCTCGATCGCCTGACCACGGCCACGCCCATCACCAACTCGGCGGCCTGATCCCATGGCGGCCCCGCCCATGCCGGATCAGCGGCTGGGCACCACGCGAGGCGTGCAGATCCGGGGCTGGGGTGAATCGTCCGACGTCGCGTATTGCGCGCAAGCGGGTACGACGCACAAGGTGGACGCGTCTGCCGGCGAGTTGTTGCGCTGGCTTTCAAGTGCCCCCAACGAGGACGGAGTCACGTTTGCCGAGACCGCAGAGGCCTTCGACGGCCTGATCGCGCCTTCGGAGTTGGCACACTTGGTGGATGAACTCGCCGTGCTCGGCCTGGTGTGGAGGCGTTCCCTGGCCGCTTGACCGACCGCAGGGATCCTGCTGCCTTCGGGTCCCGCCATTCACGCACGCGGCTGCTGAATGATGCTCCCCACCCTGTCCAGCCTCGATCCGCAGATGTTGAGGGCGCGCCTTGCTGCGCCGGTGGACGACCCCGAGCGCGGACTTGTCATCCGGACCGGGCCCTTCGTGACGCGCATCCGGAGCCGATTGCCCGAAGTCGCCGAGGCCCTGTCCGTCCTCTACGGCGACTACCCCCTGGCAACGCCAGACGGCTTTGTGGACTTCAATGTCGGCGTGCGTCGACCCTGGTGGCGCCGCGGCCAGCGGGCGCAGGTCCGTTTTGACTTCGAAGGCCAGGAGCCCTTCAATCCGCTACCGGGCGCCCAGGCCGTGCCGCTGTTGGAGTGGGGGCTGAACTGGTGTGTCTCGGCGCTGTGCCACGACACCCTGAACCTGCATGCCGCCGTTCTGGAACGCAACGGCCAGGCGCTCATCCTTCCGGCGCCCTCGGGAAGCGGCAAGAGCACGCTGTGCGCCGCGCTGGCGTTCAGCGGCTGGCGGCTGCTCTCCGACGAGCTGACCCTGATCGACCCCCGCGACGGCCAGGTCCGACCGCTGCCGCGTCCGATCAGCCTGAAGAACGCGTCGATCGCGGCGATTCGGAGCTTTGCGCCGCAGGCCGTGGTCGGCTCGAATGTGGCTGACACGATCAAGGGCACCGTCGCCCATCTTCGGCCACCCGCCAGCGCGGTCCAGCGGGCCGCCGAGAGGGCCTGTCCCGCCTGGATCGTCCTGCCCCGCTATGTCGCCAACGGCGGTCTGCGCTGGCAGGCGATGGAGAAGACCGACGGGCTCATGCATCTCGTCGAGAACGCCTTCAACTACGACGTCTTCGGCGCATCGGGTTTTGACCTGCTGGCCAGGGTGGTGAGTGGCTGCCGGTGCCTGCGATTCGAGTACGGCGGCGATCTGCACGCCGCGGTGCAGGCATTCGACGACTTGCTGGCCGATCGCGTCGAGGCTCAGGCCGGGATGCAGTCGTGACCTCCGCGACCCCTCCGGTTGCCGATGTCGACCGGGTGGCCAACGCCTTGCGGGAGCCGCAGGCCTGGCGCAGCGCGTCGCCGCTTGAGTGGAGCCGGCTGTTCGGCCAGGCACGCAGCGCCGGGCTGCTGGCACGGGTGGCGTGGGTCATCGCGAATGCCGGCAACAGAACGACGTCGCCGGCGGACCCGGATCTCACCCCGGAGGCCTTGGCATCTGCCGGACCCTGGCCGGATGCGACTCGGGGCCATGTCGCATCGGCCTGGCGCCTGGCCCTTGCGCAACGCATCGAGGTCCGCCGCGAGCTGCGTCACATCGCGCACGCCCTGGCGCCGCTGGCCGGGGTCGGCGCGCCCGTCGTCCTGCTCAAGGGGGCGGCCTACGTGGCGGCGAACCTTGCGCCGGCTCGCTGCGGCCGCCTGTTCGGCGACATCGACGTTCTCGTCCCCCGCGACGCGCTCGACCGGGCCGAGCTGAACCTTCAACTGCACGGCTGGGAAAGCCAGGAGACATCCGACTACAACCAGCGCTATTACCGCCAGTGGATGCACGAGTTGCCGCCCATGGCGCACCGCCAGCGGGGGACTGCGCTCGACCTCCATCACGCGCTGCTGCCGCCAACGTCGCGGCTGAAGTCACCGCCGGCGCCCCTGTTCGCACAGGCCCGCCCCCTGGCGGCCGCGCCCGGTCTGATGGCACTGCATGTCCTGGCACCTGAGGACATGTTGCTGCACAGCATGGCCCACCTGTTTGCAGGCGACGACATGCGCCATGCGCTGCGGGATCTTTCCGACATGGACCTCCTGCTGCGGGACGAACAGTCCCGCGACCGCGACTTCGTGGGCCGTCTGGTCGAACGCGGGCTCGAGCTTGGCCTGGGCCGTCCGCTGGCCTACGGTCTTCTCGGGGCCTCACGTGTGCTGGCCACTCCAATACCGCAGCAGGCCCTGGAACGGGTTCGCCGCTTGGCTCCTCGCTCACTGCTTGGAAACGGCATGAACTGGCTCTGGCAGCATGCCCTGCGCACCCGCCACCCGTCGGTCGATCGCCCGGGCACCGCCCTTGCCTTGCAGTTGCTGTATCTGCGAGGCCACTGGTTGCGAATGCCGCTGCCCATGCTGGTTCGGCACCTGTCGATCAAGGCTCTCAAGCTCCACGAAACCGGTCCTGCCGCCGAGCCGTAGGCGCCTGCTCCGGACGCCGGCACCCGAAGTTTGTGCCGAAGTTGCCGATACGCGCGCCCATATGGCCAGGGGATGCCCGCGGGCGCGCTTCCTTGCCTATCCTGCGAGGACGTCTTGCGAAGCCGCGGCATCTCCAGCGCTCCAGCCCCCGCCAGGACCCCCCGGGAACCGGGGTTGGCGGCAGCCGCAATCTTTCCTTACAGTTTTCGCAGACGGTGCAGCGACCTTCAGGAGCTTTCACGACGCCGATTTCTGTCTCGACGACCGACTGTCCCAGCGACGCGGTTCCAAGGAGACACGAACGAGTCGAGACGTTGACCACCGCAGAGCAGGCAAATGGTTCGAATCTTCAGGCACTACGTTCCGATGTCGGCTTTGCGAGGCATGGCGTTCGATCTCGCCTTGCTCCTGCTGCTGATGCTCGTGGCGGTGACGTATCAGGTCGGCAGCCTCGGCAGCGCGGTCCCTGCGGCCGGTACACATGTCATGTCGCTCGCGGCCTCGATGGCGCTGATCATCGGGTTCTCCGGCCTTTACCAGCACAATCAGCGTGACTCGCTGGCACGGATTTGCGCCCGTGCCGTCTTGGTGCTCCTGGTCGCGCTGCCGATTGCCTGGCTGATCTTCGGCCTGCTGCCTCCCTGGTTTGCGAATCGCGAGCTGGTCCAACTCACCGCCGTGGCCGGCGTCGCGGCCTTGATCACCCGCCGTGTCTACGTGGCCCATTCCTCGACCAGCGCGGCAACCAGCCGCACCCGAATCCTGATCTATGGCGCCGGCCCGGCGGCCAGCGTCGTTGGCGCGACCTTGCGCCATGCCGATCCGAACGCGCACATCGTCGGCTTTGTCGCGGGCAGCAACGAAAGCGAAATCGCGGTACCGGCCCAGGACGTGCTGGCGTTGCGTGGCACGTTGCGCGAGACCGCCGAGCATCTGGGCGTGGACGAGATCGTGGTCGCACTGACCGAGCGCCGATCCGGAAGCATGCCGCTGCGACAACTGCTGGACTGCAAGCTCAGCGGCATCAAGGTCCACGACCTGAACACGCACTTCGAGAAGACCCTCGGCCAGATCCGGATCGACTACCTGAACGCGAGCTGGCTGATCTTCGGCGACGGCTTCAACCAGGGCGCGCTGCGGACCTTCGTCAAGCGAGTCTTCGACATCTTCTGTGCGCTCTTGCTGACGCTCGTCTCGGCGCCGATCATGGTCATCACGGCCTTTGCGATCAAGCTCGAGAGCCGGGGACCGGTCTTCTACCGTCAGGAACGGGTAGGCCTGGAGGGCAAGCCCTTCATGGTGACCAAGTTCCGCAGCATGCGCACCGATGCCGAAAAGGACGGCAAGCCGCGGTGGGCGACTCAGAACGACGACCGAGTCACCCGCATCGGACACATCATCCGCCGGCTCCGCATTGACGAGCTGCCGCAGCTCTTCAACGTGCTCAATGGCGAGATGAGCCTTGTCGGTCCGCGTCCCGAACGGCCGTTTTTCGTCGAGCAGCTGACCCAGGAGATCCCCTTTTACGCGGTCCGCCACAGCGTCAAGCCGGGCGTCACCGGCTGGGCCCAGGTGCGCTATCACTATGGCTCGACGGTTGAGGACTCGCAGGAAAAGCTCCAGTACGACCTGTACTACGTGAAGAACCACACCCTGTTCCTGGATCTCGTGGTCCTGTTCGAGACGGTGGGCGTAGTGCTGACGGGCAAAGGCGCGCGCTGACCCCACCGCACAATCGCGGCGGTTTCACTTCGGGGTTGCCCGTTCTCGGGTGACACGCGCGCTTGGACAGTTTCTCCGGCATCGCCCTTGCCCTTTCCGCCTTGGCGTATGGCGCCCTGGGCCTGTACCTCCTGCAGCAACAGGGCCGCGCCGGGCATGAGCGCAGCGCCGCGGGTTCCTGGTTGACCGCGGCAGTCGCCGCAACCACCCTGTGGGCTCTGGCCGGCCTGGCCTTCACCTTTGGCAGCGGCCGGGCGGCGGCACTTGCCGGGGCGGCTTCGGCAGCCCTGGACGTCTTGCGCTACGGGCTGTGGTTCGGTTTCGTGCTGATCCTTCTTCGGCCGGGACCGACTCGCGCCGCCTGGCGCCCGGACACCCTGCCGGCGATGCTGGTCTGGATCGCGTTGGCGGTGGCCACGGCGGGATGGTTCTGGGTCGCACTGCGGGGGGGAGTGGCTTCGTCACCGTCGAACCGGGGCGCCATCACCGGTCTGCTGGCCCTGGCGGTGGCCGGCCTGCTGCTGGTCGAACAGCTCTTTCGCAACATTGGCGAGGACTCGCGCTGGAACGCCAAGCCGCTGTGCCTGGGTCTGGTCTGCGTGATGGCCTTCGACGTCTACCTGTATTCCGAGGGCCTTCTTTTCGGGGGCCTTGACGCCGCCACTGCCAGCGCACGCGGCGCGGCCCACGCGCTGGCCGTCCCGCTGCTGTTCATCACCGCGCGACGGCGCAGCGACTGGGCGGCGCGGCTGCAGGTCTCGCGCAGCGCCGCGTTCCACAGTGCAACGCTGCTGCTGGCCGGCGTCTACCTGCTGTTCATGGCCGCAATCGGCTACTACGTGCGCTGGTTTGGCGGCTCATGGGGCCCGGCTTTGCAGGTCAGCCTGCTGTTCCTGGGTCTGGCCTTCGGCGTGGCTCTGGTCGTGTCGGGTTCGCTGCGTTCGTGGCTGCGGGTGTTTGTCGGCAAGCACTTCTTCAGCTACCGCTACGACTACCGAGAGGAGTGGCTGCGCTTCACGGCCCGGCTGTCGTCCCAGGGCTCGCCCCAGGAGGTCGGAGCCAGCATCGTGCGGGGCCTGGCCGACATGGTGGAGTGCCCCGCCGGCATGCTCTGGACCCGCACGGGCGCCGAGACCCCCTTTGCTCCGGTGGCGCGCTGGAACATGCCGGCGCCCGAAGGGGGCGGCGAGAGCGAGGCCGCCGACTCGGCGTTCGCGCGCTACCTGATCGAGCCGGGATGGGTGATCGATCTGGACGAGTTCCGGCAGCGTCCTGCAGTCTATGGCGACCTGGCTTTGCCGAAGTGGCTGCTTGCGCGACCCGATACGTGGCTGGTCGTGCCGCTGCAATCAGGCCAGGACCTGCTGGGATTCGTGGTCCTGGCCCGGCCACGGACGGCCATCGGACTGAACTGGGAGGTGCGCGACCTGCTCAAGACGGCCAGCCGCCAAGCGGCCAGCTACCTCGCCCAGATGCAGGCCGCCGAAGCGCTGCTCGAGGCCCGCAAGTTCGACGCCTTCAACCGGATGTCGGCGTTCGTGGTCCACGACCTCAAGAACATCGTGACCCAGCTGTCGTTGATGCTGAAGAATGCACAACGACATCACGCCAACCCCGAGTTCCAGCAGGACATGCTGTTGACCGTGGAGAGCTCCCTGGAGAAGATGCGCAGGCTGATGCTGCAACTTCGGGAGGGTTCCGCCCCGGCCGGAGGCAGCCGCGGCGTCGAACTCGCCCCCATCGTCAGGCGGCTCGCCTCACTGGCCGAGGCGCAGGGGCGCAGCCTGCAAACCGATCTGAAAGAGCGTTTGGCGACCCGCGGCCACGAGGAACGACTGGAGCGCGTGCTGGGACATCTGGTTCAAAACGCATTCGACGCGACGCCGCGTGAAGGAAAGGTCTGGGTTCGGGTGCAGCGCTACAGCGGTCAGGTCGAGGTCGAAGTCGGCGACACCGGCATCGGAATGGACGAAGACTTCGTGCAGACCCGGCTGTTCCGCCCCTTCAACACCACCAAGAAAACCGGGATGGGCATCGGAAGCTTCGAAAGCATGCAGTACGTTCGCGAACTCGGCGGCAGCATGTCCGTTTCCAGCGAGCCGGGTGTCGGCACGCGGGTCACCGTGCTGCTCCCCCTGTTCGACTCCGGCGGCAGCTCAGACCTGATGCCCCTGGCCGAAAACTGAGACCGACCACAAGGCCTCGGCCCCATCAGCACCCCCATGACGCAGTCCGGCAACCCCACGCTCCTGATCGTCGAAGACGATCTCGCGCTGCAAAAGCAGATCAAGTGGTCACTCGACCGCTTCGACTCGGTGACCGCCAGCGATCGCGAGTCGGCGTTGTTGCAGTTTCGGCGACATGCCTGCCCGGTCGTGACCATGGACCTTGGACTGCCGCCCGATCCGGATTCGGTGTCCGAGGGATTCCGGCTGCTTGAGCAACTGCTGGATGCCGACCCCAACGTCAAGGTGGTCGTCCTGACCGGACAGAACGACCAGGCCAATGCGCTTCGAGCTGTCGCGCTGGGCGCATATGACTTCCTGGCCAAGCCGGTGGAACCCGAAGTCCTGGCGATGACGCTGGAGCGTGCATTGAGGCTGTCGGAACTGCAGGCCGAGAACCGCCGCCTGCAGCAGCTGGCCCACCCGGATGCGCTGGGTGGCCTGCTGACACGCGATCCCACGATGATGAAGATCGCCCGCACGATCGAGCGTGTGGCGGGCAGCGACGCCACCGTGCTGCTGCTTGGCGAGAGCGGCACCGGCAAGGAAGTGCTGGCGCAGGGCCTGCATGCGGCGAGCAAGCGCAGTGGGCGCTTCGTTGCGATCAACTGCGCGGCGATCCCCGAGAACCTGCTCGAAAGCGAGCTCTTTGGCTACGAGCGTGGGGCCTTCACCGGCGCCGCCAAGACGACGCAAGGCAAGATCGAGACGGCGAACAACGGCACGTTGATGCTCGACGAGATCGGCGATCTGCCGGGCTCGCTGCAGGCCAAGCTGCTGCGCTTCCTGCAGCAGCGCACGATCGAACGCCTGGGCGGCCGCAGCGAGATCCCGGTCGATGTCCGGGTCGTCTGTGCGACGCACCAGGACCTGAAGAAGCAGATCGCCGAAGGGCGCTTCCGCGAGGACCTGTACTACCGGCTGGCCGAGATCGTGATCGACATCCCGGCCTTGCGCCAGCGCACCGGCGACGCCGTCTTGCTGGCCCATGCCTTCCTGCGCCGCTTTGCGCTGGAACAGCGCCGAGGCAACCTGAGCCTGGCCGAAGACGCGATCAAGGCCATCGAACTCCACCCCTGGCCGGGCAATGTGCGTGAACTGCTCAACGCGATGAAGCGCGCCACCATCATGGCCGACACGGACCGAATCGGCTGCGACGACCTTGGCCTGCCGCGTCCGCCGGTCGAAGATGGCGCAGCACCGGGCTCGGACCTGGATCTGCGCCTCGTACGCGACGAGGCCGATCGCGGTGCGATCACCACGGCCATCGCACGCACCAACGGCAACATCGTCAAGGCCGCCGAGTTGCTGAACGTCAGTCGACCGACGCTGTACGACATGATGAAGCGGCTGGCGATCAAGTAGGCTCGTTCGCTTCGCCGACCCGGGACCCCCTTCTTTCCATCGAGACTCCAAGTGCCGAAATCCAGCTTGCCACAGGTGGGTCAATCCCCCAGCGTCCACAGACGCCGATACCGAATGGGCGCACTCGCGGCGGCACTGGCTGTGCTGGTGGCCAGTTCAGGTTGCGAGCGGGAGACCCCTCAGTCGCTGATCGCGTCGGCCAAGGCATTTGCCGACAAGAACGACCACAAGGCCGCGGTCGTGCAGCTCAAGGCCGCCCTGCAAG
>JAJTGU010000333.1 GCA_021297985.1 Rubrivivax sp. | reverse complement strand
CGCGCAACGCGCTGGACACCGCCGTCAGCAACGCCAGCGGCGCCCGGGCGTCGCTGGCCGCCGCCAATGCCGCGGCCGAGATCGCCGGCAAGGCGCTGCGTGACATCGAGATCCGCGCCCCGCTGGCCGGCCGGGTGGCACAACGCTTTGCGCAGCCTGGCGAGCGCCTGGGCATCGACGCGCGCATCGTCGAGATCGTCGACCTGTCGCGACTCGAACTCGAGGCCGCGGTGGCTCCGGACGACGTGCTCGCACTGCGGGTCGGGCAAGGCGCCGAGGTGCGCGTGGACGGGTTGGCTGATGCCGTGCCGGCGAAGGTCGCGCGCATCGCTCCGAGCGCCACCGGAAGCACCCGCACGGTCGCGGTCTACCTGCAACTGGCCCCGCACGCGGCGCTGCGCCATGGGCTGTTCGCACAGGCCAGCGTGGTGGTGGAGGCCCGGCAGTCTCTGGTCGTGCCGGTGGGCGCGGTCCGCAGCGACCGGTCCCGGCCTTACGTCCTGGCCGTCGACGGCGCACCCGGTTCGCCCAAAGCCATGGAACGGCCGGTCACGCTGGGCGGCCGCGGCGCTGCCGTCGGCACCGAGCTCGGCGCCACCGGCGATCCGGTGGTCGAGATCGTCACCGGCCTCAGCCCCGGAACCCCGGTGCTGCTGGGCACCGTGGGCAGCCTGCGCGACGGCACGCGGCTGAGCCTTCCGGGAGCAACTGCGGCCGCAACGGCCGCCGCGGCGCCTGCGGCCTCGGCCAACGGCTCACGCTGAAGCGACCGCGCCATGTGGTTCACCCGGGTCTCGATCTCGAACCCCGTGATGGCGGTGATGGCGATGCTCGCCTTCGTCGTGCTCGGGCTGTTCAGCTGGCAGCGACTGGCGGTGGACCAGTTCCCGAACATCGACGTGCCGACCGTCGTCGTCAGCATGGACTACCCGGGCGCGAGCCCGGAGATCGTCGAGGCCGAGGTCACCAAGAAGATCGAAGAGGCGGTCAACACCGTCGCCGGGATCTCCAGCCTGTATTCGCGCAGCTACGAAGGCACCGCGGTCGTGATCGTCGAGTTCAACCTCGACGTCGACGGGCGCAAGGCGGCCGAGGACGTGCGCGAGAAGGTCGCGCTGATCCGGCCGCTGCTGCGCGACGAGGTCAAGGATCCGCGCATCTCGCGGTTCGATCCGGCCAGCCAGCCGGTCTTCAACGTCGCCGTGCTCGCCGAACCCAAGGGCCTGCCGCCCGGGGCCACGCCGCCCAGCGCGCAGGAGCTGAGCACCTGGGCCAGCCAGGTGCTGCAGAAGCGCCTTGAAAACGTCCGCGGGGTCGGCTCGGTCAACGTGATCGGCGGCGTGCAGCGCCAGGTGCGGGTGCTGCTGAACCCGCAGGCCATGGAAGCCTTCGGCGTCGGCATCGACCAGATCAGCAGCGCACTGCGCAGCGAGAACCAGGAGCTGCCGCTGGGCACGCTGCGCTCGGCCGCCAGCGAGCGAGTCGTGCAGCTCAATGCCAGGCTGGGCCAGCCGCGCGACTTTGCCGATGTCGTGGTCCTTCGGCGCAGTGGCGGCGCCGTCGTCCGCCTGGGCCAGGTGGCGCAGATCGTCGACGGGCCGCAGGAGATCGAAAGCCTGGCGCTCTACAACGGCGAGCGCACGGTGCTGCTGTCGGTGCAGAAGAGCCAGGGCGAAAACACGATCCAGGTCGTCGACGGCCTGCGCGCCGCGCTCGCGGCCGCCCAGGTCATCGTGCCGCCGGGCATGCGGGTCGAGGTCAACCGCGACAACTCGCGCTCGATCCGGGTGTCGGTGGCCAACGTGCAGCGCACGCTGATCGAGGGCGCGGTGCTGACCGTGCTGATCGTCTTCCTGTTCCTGAACTCGTGGCGCAGCACCGTCATCACCGGGCTGACGCTGCCGATCGCGCTGATCGGCAGCTTCCTGTTCATGTACCTGTTCGGCTTCACGATCAACGGCATCACGCTGATGGCACTGAGCCTGTGCGTGGGCCTGCTGATCGATGACGCCATCGTCGTGCGCGAGAACATCGTGCGCCATGTGCAGATGGGGAAGTCCGCGCACCAGGCGGCGCTGGACGGCACCAACGAGATCGGCCTTGCGGTGCTGGCGACGACGCTGTCCATCGTCGCGGTGTTCCTGCCGATCGGCTTCATGGGCGGCATCGTCGGCAAGTTCTTCCACGAGTTCGGCATCACCATCGTCGCCGCGGTGCTGATCTCGATGTTCGTCAGCTTCACGCTCGACCCGATGCTGTCGAGCGTGTGGCACGACCCGGCCGCGCACGGCAGCCACCGCGGCCCACCGGTGACGCTGTACGACAAGACGCTCGGCCGCGTGACAGGCGCCTTCGAGCGATTCACCGACGCGCTGGGCCGCCAGTACCAGCGCCTGCTCGCCTGGGCGCTGGTGCACCGGCTGAAGACGCTGGTCGCGGCGCTGGGCACCTTTGTGCTGGCGATCGTGCTGTTTGGCGCCGTCGGCAAGGAATTCGTGCCCAAGGCCGACCTGTCGGAAACCCAGATCAACTTCTACACGCCGGTCGGCTCGGCCATCGAACTGACCGAAACCCGGGCCCGGCAGATCGACGCGGCGCTGCGCGCGATGCCCGAGGTCCGGCACACGGTGACGACGATCAACAGCGGCTTCGCCCAGGGCCGGATCTACGGCTCGGTGTACGTCCGCCTGCTCGACCGCAAGGACCGAAAGCGCAGCGTGGCCGACCTGGTGACGCCGATGCGCGAGGCGCTGGCCCGGGTGCCCGGCATCACGGTTACCAACATCGGCCAGACCGACCTCGGCGGCAGCAAGAGCATCGTCTTCAGCCTCCAGGGCAGCGACCTGCTCGAGCTCGAACGGCTGTCGCGCCAGGTCATGGACCGGATCGGCACGATCCCCGGCCTCGTCGACCTCGACAGCACGATGAAGCCGAGCAAGCCGACGCTGGGCCTGACCGTCAAGCGCGACGCGGCAGCGGACCTGGGGCTCAATGTCAACGCCATCGCCACGCCGCTGCGCGTGCTGGTGGCCGGCAGCTCGATCGGCCAGTGGCGCGCCTCCGACGGCGAGAACTACGACGTGCGCCTGCAGCTTGCGCCCGCCTGGCGCCAGCCGGGCAGCGACCTCGGCAGCCTGCCGCTGGTCTTCACGGGCACCGACGGCCAGGTGCGCAGCGTGCGCCTGTCCCAGGTGGCCGACCTGCAGCCCGGCACCGGGCCGAACCAGATCAACCGCCGCGACCTGAACCGCGAGGTCAACATCGACGCCAACGCACTCGGCCGCAGCTCGGGCGAGGTCTCGGCGGACATCCGGAAGGTGCTCGACTCGATCGACTGGCCACCGGGCTACCGCTACAGCTTCGGCGGCAGCACCAAGAACATGCAGGAGTCGTTCACCTATGCCGTCGGTGCGCTGGCGCTGGCCATCGTGTTCATCTACATGATCCTGGCGAGCCAGTTCAAGAGCTTCCTGCAGCCGCTGGCGCTGATGACGTCGCTGCCGCTGACCCTGATCGGCGTCGCGCTGGCCTTGCTGGCCTTCCGCAGCACCTTGAACATGTTCAGCATCATCGGCATCGTGATGCTGATGGGCCTGGTGACGAAAAACGCGATCCTGCTGGTGGACTTCGCGATCCGCGCCCGCGAGGCCGGCATGGAACGCACCGCCGCGCTGCTCGAAGCCGCCAAGGTCCGGCTGCGGCCGATCCTGATGACGACGCTGGCGATGGTCTTCGGCATGGTGCCGCTGGCCTTTGCACTGACCGAGGGCTCCGAACAGCGCGCACCGATGGGCCAGGCCGTGATCGGCGGCGTCATCACCTCGTCGCTGTTGACCCTCGTCGTCGTGCCGGTGGTCTACACCTACCTCGACACGTTTTCAGTCTGGTGCCGGCGACGTCTGTTCGGCCACAAGGCCGCGGCCCCGGTCGCAGCGGGTGACGCCGCGCCACAACCCGGCAGCGCCGATTGAGCCTTTGCGCTTGACGCACTGAGACAATTTCGCACCGCACTCCGTCCCACATCTCGTCCCACATCTCGTCCTCCACCCAACGCAAACGCAAACGACGCCATGAACACCGAGTTGGCCCGCTTCAACATGATCGAACAGCAGATCCGCCCCTGGGAGGTGCTGGACCCCGCCGTGCTGGAGCTGCTGGCGCAGATGCGACGCGAGGACTTCCTGCCCGCGGGGCTGAAGGCGCTGGCATTCGTCGACACGATGGTGCCGCTGCTCGCGGGCGCTCCCGGCGCCGTGATGCTCGAACCCAAGGTCGAGGCCCGTCTGCTGCAGGCCCTGCACCTGCAGCACCACGAGAAGGTGCTCGAGATCGGCGCGGGCTCGGGCTTCATGGCCGCTTTGCTGGCCCGGCAGGCGATGCAGGTCACGACGCTGGAATGCGTGCCGGCGCTGGCGGCCATGGCGCGCGAGAACCTCGCCCGCCAGGCGGCCTACAACGTTTCGGTGCGCGAGGTGACGGTCGAACAAGGGGCGGCCGGTCTGGCCGCCGAAGGGCCGTTCGACGCCATCGTGCTGTCCGGCTCGGTGGCCGAGTTGCCGAAGGCCCTGCTGATGCAGCTCAAGCCCGGCGGACGCCTGGTCGCCGTCGTCGGCGAGGAGCCCGTGATGCGCGCCCGACTCTTCACGCGGGTCAGCGACTCGGCGTGGTCGGACACCGATCTGTTCGACACGGTCGCGCCACGCCTGCTCGGCTTTGCCGAAAAGAGCCGCTTCAGCTTCTGATCCGCCTTGTCGTTGACTCCGCTGCCTTGCCCGTTCAGCCCGGCCATGCCGCGCCTCGTCGCATCGTCGCTGCGCCGCCTTTGCCCCGGGCCTATAAACCGCGGCTCGCCGGCTCGAACCCTTGACCCCAAGCCCATGTCCAAGAAACAGCTCCCCATCGCCCACCGGCTGCAACCCCTTCCCCGCGTCCTGCTTGCGAGCGCCGTTGCCGTGGCGGCAACGCTGGCGCTGGTGGCCTCGCCGGCCTCGGCGCAGAACCTGTCGACGCTGTACGAAGCCGCCCGCGGCTACGACGCGACCGTGCTCGCGGCACGCGCCCAGGCGCTGTCGGTCGAGGCCCGCGCGGCACAGTCCGACGCACTGCTGCGACCCACGGTCTCGGCCACTGCATCGCTGACCGGAACCCGCACCGACCCGCCGGCCAGCGGCGCCACGACCACCCAGACCGCAGCAGCCGGCCTGCAGGGCCGCTACCCGCTCTTCAACCGGTCCAGCCAGCTGAGCGTCGACCAGGCCCAGCGCTCGCTCGAGTCGTCACAGGCCGAACTTGCTGCGGCCGAGCAGGACCTGATCGTGCGTCTGTCGCAGGCCTACTTCGACGTGCTGGCTGCACAGGACGCCCTGGGCACGACGCGCCAGAACAAGGCCGCGATCACCGAACAGCTGGCCAGCGCCAAGCGCAACTTCGAGGTCGGCACCGCGACCATCACCGACACCCGGGAGGCTCAGGCCCGCTTCGACCTCGCCGGTGCCCAGGAGATCGCGGCCGAAAACGACCTGCGCGCCAAGCGCATCGCGCTCGACCAGCTGGTCGGCCGGACCGACGTCGCACCCCGGCCGTTGGCCGTCCCGGTGGTCCTGCCGACGCTGACGCCGACCAACCCCGAGGAATGGGTCAACGTCGGCGACGCCCAGCATCCAACGGTGCGCCGGGCCCGCGTGGGTCTTGAGGTCGCCCGCCTCGAAACCGGGAAGGCGCGCGCGGGCGAGCTGCCCACGGTGGATGCGGTGGCCAGCGTCGGGCTTTCCAACAACACCGGCAGCGGCACGAACGCGTTTACCCGCGGAACCGGCAACACCAGCAGCATCGGCGTGCAGCTGAACTGGCCACTGTTCACCGGTGGTTCGGTGCAGAACCGGATCAAGGAAACCCTGGCGCTCGAGACCAAGGCCGAGAACGACCTCCAGGCCGCCCGCCGCACGGTCGCCCAGGTCACCCGGGTGGCGTTTTTCGGCGTCCAGTCCGGCCAGGCCCAGGTCAAGGCGCTGGAAGCCGCCGAGGCCTCGTCCAAGCTTGCGCTCGAAGCCACGCAGCTCGGCTACCGCGTCGGCGTCCGGGTCAACCTGGACGTCCTGAACGCTCAGCGCGACCTGTTCACGACCCAGCGGGACCTGGCCCGGGCGCGCTACGACGTGCTGGTCGGCAACCTGCGCCTGCGTCAGGCCTCGGGACAGCTGACGGCGGCCGACCTGGACCGCATCAACGGCCTGCTCGCCAAGTAGGTCAGACGCCTTCGGCGAGCGTCACGGTTGCGGCTCGGCACGGCGCGGCAAACATTCTTCACGCAGACCACGCACACCGCGAACGCAGCGGCGCGACACTGCGGCTCATGGAGCACGAACCATGAGCCGCACCCCCGACACGGCCACGGCCGCCCAGCGCGCCGCAGTCGCCGCCCACCGATTCGGCCTCGGCGAGGCCAGTCTGGCCGCCATCGGCGGCGATGCCCAGGGCTGGCTGCTGGCCCAGATCGGCCCGGCCACCCCGCAGCGCGGCGACGACCTGGTCAGCGGAGCCGAGGGCGCCAGGCGTCTGGTTCAGTTCTTTGCCCAGCAGGCCCAGGCTCGCCAACGCCCGCCAGAGGCCAGCGTGTCGATGGAGGGCAGCTCCCCCGCACCCCGCAACCCGTCCAGCACCGAGGCGCAGTTCGGCGAGCACTTCCGCAGCATCGTGCAAGGCGATGTGCGCGCCCGGCTGGCCACGGCGGCGACGAGCGTGCAGCCGTTCAACGAGCGGCTGGCGCTGTTCTGGGCCAACCACTTCACGGTGTCGATGGCCAAGGCCAGCGCCCGCGGCATGGTCGGCGCCTTCGAGCGCGAGGCGATCCGGCCGCACATCGCGGGCTCGTTCGCGACGCTGCTGAAGGCCTCGACCACGCACGCCGGCATGCTGCGCTACCTGGACAACGAACAGTCCGCCGGCCCCAACAGCAGGATCGTGCAACGTGGCGCCCGCCTGGCCGAGCGCCGCAACGCGGCAGCCAGCGCCGACGCGCCGGCGCAGGAGCGCCGTCCGCGCGTCGCCGGCCTGAACGAGAACCTGGCGCGCGAGGTGCTCGAACTGCACACGCTGGGCGCAGCCGGTGGCGGTGCCACGTACTTTGGCGGTCACGACCGTTGGGGCGGCTACACCCAGGCCGACGTGACCGAGCTGGCGCGCATCCTCACCGGTTGGCGGGTGCCGGTGCGCGAGCTGATGCGCGGCGGCGCCGACATCGGCAACCCGACGCGCTTCGACGACAACTGGCACGACCCCGGCGACAAGAGCGTGCTCGGTCGCCGCTATGGCGAAGGCGAAGCCGCGCTCGGCCAGGTCCTGGACGACCTGGCCCGCCACCCATCGACCGCCCGCTACGTGTCGTTCAAGCTGGCGCGCCATTTCGTCGCCGACGAGCCGCCGGCCGCACTGGTGCAGCGGATGGCGCAGGACTTCATCGCCACCGGCGGTGACCTGCCGAGCCTGTACCGCACGCTGGTGCAAAGCCCCGAGGCCTGGGAGCCGCAGCCGGCCAAGCTGAAGACGCCCGAGGAGTTTGTCGTCTCGACGGCACGCCTGCTCAAGCTCGGCGAGCGGGCGTTCGAGCGGCCTCCCGACGGCGGCATCGCCCAGCTTGGCCAGCGCGTGCAGGCGGCACCGTCGCCGGCCGGCTGGCCCGAGGCCGCCGCCGAGTGGCTGGGCCCCGACGCGGTGTGGAAGCGCATCGAATGGGCGACCCGGGTCGCCGACCGCCTGGGCCGCCAGACCGATGCCCGCAGCCTGGCCCGCGCCAGCCTGGGACCACGGCTGAGCGAGCAGACCGCGCTGCAGATCGAACGCGCGGCCGACGGCCCGCAGGCCCTGGCGCTGCTGCTGCTGGCACCCGAGTTCCAGCGCCGCTGAGCGACCCGTCCACCCCTTGCCGGACTGCCCCATGAATGGACCTGCTCCCACCCCGAGTCGCCGCAGTTTCGTGCGCGCCGCGCTGTCGGCCGCTGCACTGACCCCCTGGGCCAGCCTGGCGGTGGCGCAACCGCTCGCCGGTGCCCGCGGCGCCAACCGGTTTGTCTTCGTGATCCTGCGCGGCGGACTCGACGGCCTGGCCGCGGTGCCCGCCATCGGCGACGCCTCGTTTGCCGAGGCCCGTGGATCGCTGGCGTCGTTTGCCGCCGGGGCACCCCTGGCCCTGGCGGACAGCGCAGCGCCGGGTCTGTTTGCGCTGAACCCGCTGCTGCCGCAGCTGCATGCGATGTACGGCGCTGGGGAGTTGGCCGTGTTGCACGCCACCGGTCTGCCCTACCGCGAGCGCTCGCACTTCGACGCCCAGCAGGTACTCGAAAGCGGCGGCACCCGGCCTTACGAGCTGTCCACCGGCTGGCTCGGCCGCGCGATGCAGACGCCGGTCCAGTTGCGCGCCGTCGCGCTGCAGACCGCGGTCCCGCTGGTGCTGCGCGGGCCGATGGAGGTCGACACCTGGGCGCCTTCGAACCTGCCCGACCCCGGCGCCGAACTGCTGTCGCGGCTGGAGTTGCTCTACCGCGGCGACAGCGCACTGGCCGGCGCGCTGGCGCGTGCCAAGGGCCTGCGCCAGGACATGGCCGGTGCGATGGACAACCCTCAGATGTCCGGCGGCGTCGCCCCTGGGCGCGCGGCAGCGGTTGGCCTGGCCAGGAAAGCGGCCGAGTTCCTGGGCAGCGGCGCGCAGATCGCCGTGCTCGAAATGGGCGGCTGGGACAGCCACGCCAACCAGGGCGCGGCCAACGGCGCGTTCTCGAACAACCTGCGCACGCTGGACGGCGCCCTGGCCGCACTGCGCGAAGGCTTGCTGGGCAACGGCCTGTGGCGGCAGACCGTCGTGCTGGTGGCCACCGAGTTCGGCCGCGAGGTCGCGGGCAACGGCACCGGCGGCACCGACCACGGCAGCGGCGGCGCGGCCTTTGTGCTCGGCGGCGCGGTGCGTGGCGGGCGCGTCCTGGCCGACTGGCCGGGCCTGGCCCGCAAGGACCGCTTCGAGGGCCGCGACCTGCGCATCACGACCGATCTGCGCGCCGCGATCAAGCCCATCCTGGTCGACCACCTCGGCGTGCCAGGCAGCGCCGTCGACACCCGCGTGCTGCCCGGCAGCGCCGGCCTCAAGGCCCTGGACCTGCTCCGAGCCTGAGCGCCGGCGCCGCAGCGTCGGGCAACGCCGCAGCACCACGCTGGCTGGCCAGCACCGCGACGCAGCGCTCGGCCATCCGCCGGGCCGCGCCGCCATGGGCCTGGGCAAAACGCAGTCCGGCGCGGGCCATGCGCTCACGCTCGCCGGCGCCGTCGTCGGCCAGCAGCGCACGGGCTTCACGCAATGCCGACGGCATGTCTGCGACACGGCCGGCGGCACCGGCCTGCAGCGCCAGTTGCGCCGCGTCCTTGAAGTTGAAGGTGTGCGGACCCATCAGCAGCGGGCAGCCGCAGGCCGCCGCCTCGATCAGGTTCTGGCCACCCAGCGGTGCGAAACTGCCGCCGAGCAGGGCGACATCGGCCAGGCCGTAGTACAGCGCCATCTCGCGCAGCGTGTCGCCCAGCCACACATCGGCCTGCCGGGCATCGGGCCCGGGGCCATCCGGCGCGACGGCGCTGCGGCGTTGCAGCGTCAGCCCACGGGCCCGCACCATCGCCGCGACCTCGTCGAAGCGCTGCGGATGGCGCGGCACGATCAGCAGCAGCGGCCGGCGCGCTGCACCCGCTGCACCGGCGGTCATGCCGCGCGGGAACTCGGCCTCGAAGGCGTCGAGCAGCATCGATTCTTCGCCCTCACGCGTGACGGCGGCCATCAGCACCGGCCGCGCGAGACCGCGCCGCCAGGCTCGGCCCTCCGCGAGCAAGGCAGCGTCCGGTTGCAGGTCGAACTTCAGGTTGCCCACCACCTGCACCGAGCGTGCGCCCATGCTGCGCAGCCGGGCGGCGTCGTCCTCGGTCTGCGCCAGCACCTCGGCCAGGCTCGCGACGGCCGGACGCATCAGACCGGCCAGCCGTCGACCCTTGGCCAGGCTGCGCTCGGACAGCCGCGCATTGGCCAGCAGCATCGGGATCTTCTGCACCTGTGCCGCAGCCAGCAGGGTCGGCCAGACCTCGGTCTCGAGCAGGATGCCGAGCGCGGGCCGGTGCCGACGCAGGAATCGATCCACCGCGCCGGGCGTGTCGTAGGGCAGCCAGGCCTGTGCGTCACCTGCGCGCAGCAGGGCCTGACCGGCTTCGCGCCCGGTGGCGGTGCCGTGGGTCAGCAGCAGCTTCAGGCCCGGTTGCAGTGCCCGCAGACGGTCGATCAGTCCCTCTGCGGCGCGGGTCTCGCCCAGCGACACGGCGTGGATCCAGACCCGGCCGTGCGGCTGTGCCGGGCCGAAGCCCAGCCGCTCCCACAGCGCGTGGCGGTACAGCGGCTCCTGACGGCTGCGCCAGAGCAGCCGGGCCAGGTAGGCCGGGGTCGCGAGCCGCAGCGCGGTGGCGTACAGCGCCTGCCAGGGCAGGACCATCGTCAATGTCCGAAACCCGCGCGGTCGGCGATGCCGGCGCTCAGTGCGCCGCAGCGGCAACGGCAGCGTCGGGCTTGACGGCCTTCAGCGCGGCCATCATCTGCGACTCGATGCGGTGCAGCGCGTCTTCGGTGTGGCCCTCGAAGCGCAGCACCAGGACCGGCGTCGTGTTGCTGGCGCGGACCAGTCCGAAGCCGTCGGCAAAGTCCACCCGCAGGCCGTCGATTGTGCCGATCTCGCCACCGGCGAAGGTCTGCCGGCCATCGGCCACGCGGGCCAGCAGTTCGGCGACCACGGCATGGTGCTCGCCCTCGGCGCAGGCCACGTTCAACTCGGGCGTCGAGAAGCTCGTCGGCAGCGCATCGAGCAAGGCACTCGGGTCCTTCTCGCGGGACAGGATCTCGAGCAGGCGACCCGCGGTGTACATCGCATCGTCGAAGCCATACCAGCGGTGCTTGAAGAACAGGTGTCCGCTCATCTCGCCGGCAAACGGCGCGCCGGTTTCGGCGAGCTTGGCCTTCATCAGGGAATGGCCGGTTTTCCACAGCAGCGGCTTGCCACCGGCCTCGCGGATCGCCACCGGCACGCGCTGGCTGCACTTGACGTCGTAGATGATCTGCGCGCCGCGCCGGGTCCTGAGGATGTCGCGTGCGAACAGGATGATCTGGCGGTCCGGGTAGATGATGTTGCCGCCGCGGGTGACGACACCGAGCCGGTCGCCGTCGCCGTCGAAGGCCAGGCCGATGTCGGCACCCGTGGCGCGGACCACGGTCTTCAGCACCTCCAGGTTCTCGGGCTTGCTCGGGTCCGGGTGGTGGTTGGGAAAGTCGCCATCGACCGCGCTGTACAGGTCGACCACCTCGCAGCCCAAGGCCTTCAGGATGCCCGGCGCGCTGGCGCCCGGGATGCCGTTGCCGGAATCGACGACGACCTTCAGCGGGCCGGTCTTGCGGGGCTTGAGCTTGCAGTCGCCGACGATGCGGGCGGTGTACTCGGCCAGGATGTCCATCTTGCCCAGCCGGCCCTTGCCACGCACGTAGTCCTCGGCCTCGATGCGCCGACGCAGGCGCTGGATGTCCTCGCCGTGGATCGCACGGCCGGCCAGCACCATCTTGAAGCCGTTGTAGTCCTTGGGGTTGTGGCTGCCGGTGACCTGGATCCCGCTCTTGCAGCCGTGTTGGGCCCGCGTCGCGGCCACGTAGTACAGCATCGGTGTCGTCGCCGGGCCGATGTCGACGACGTCGATGCCGGTCGAAGCCAGGCCCCGCTTCAGCGCGGCGACCAGCATCGGGCCGGACACCCGGCCGTCGCGACCCACGGCGACCGCCTTCTCGCCGGCCGCCAGGGCCTCGGTGCCGAAGGCGCGGCCCAGGTGCTCGGCCAGGGCCTCGTCGAGCGTGCTGCCGACGACGCCGCGGATGTCGTAGGCCTTGAAGATGCTGGCGTGGACTTGCATGGTGGGGCTGGGCTTTCGCGATTTCGGGAAACGGCGGATTCTAGGGAGGGGCTCTCGCTGTCGACCCGTCGCCCATGCCGTCGATCCAGCGCATCGGCCCTGGCCGGCCCGGGGGGCCGATTCCTACACTGCCGGCCATGAACACCTCTGCCCAGACTCCGTCCGCCCGCGTCGGTCAGCCTCCGTTGACCCGCGAGTTGCTGCGTGCCTCGCTGCGATCCTGGTACTCCAACGAGATGCGACGGGTCGGCCCCTGGTGGCTGCAGCTGGTGTGGACCTTCGTGTTCTGCTGCGTCGTGGCGGTCGGCTTCACCATCATCGGCTTCTGGGGTTACGCCGACGGCGAAGGGGCCTGGCGCAACTGGCGCGGCTGGGCCTACTGGTACGGGCTGAACCTGGTGGTGTCACTGTGCGTCGGCTACACCATTCATGCCCTGTTCGACCTCACCGCCTGGCTGTTCAAGGCCGAGCGTATCCGCCGCTGGCGGGGCTGGCGCCAGGCGCTCTACTTCATCGCCGTGCCGGTCACGGGCCTGGCCATCGGCTGGCCGCTGGGCGTGTGGATCATCAGTTTCGAACAGCCGTGGCTCCTGAAGGGCATGGGGGCGAACGGGATCGCCGGCAGCGTGCTGATCGGGCTGCTCATCAGCGCCGTCTTCAGTGTGCACTTCCGGACCAAGGAGAAGCAGCTGCTGGCCGAGCGCAGCGCGACCGAGGCCCAGCTGCGGCTGCTGCAAGGCCAGATGGAGCCGCACTTCATGTTCAACACCCTGGCCAACGTGCTGGCGCTGATGGACCACGACACGCCCAAGGCCAAGGCCATGCTCGAGGCCTTCACCGAGTACCTGCGGCGATCGCTGACGCACCTGCGGCGCGACGTCGGTCCGCTCGCGGCCGAGCTCGAACTGGCCGAGACCTACCTCAAGCTGCTCGGCACGCGCATGGAGGATCGCCTGCGCTACCGCATCGAAGCCGACGAGCACGCGCGCCAGCAGCCGCTGCCACCGCTGCTGCTGCAACCGCTGGTCGAAAACGCCGTGCACCACGGCCTGGAGCCCAAGGTCGAAGGCGGCACGGTGCGCATCACCGCACGCGTCGAGGGCCGGCTGCTGGTGCTCGAGGTGCACGACGATGGCCTGGGCCCGGATGCACCGAAGCGCCGCGCCGGCGCCGGCGGCAACGGCGTCGCGCTGGACAATCTCCGCCAACGCCTGCTTTCACGCTACGGCACCGAAGCCACGCTGGACGTATCGGCGGCCAACCCCGGCACCCGGGCCCGCCTGGTGCTGCCGCTGGACCCGTTGTCAACGGCTGAATCGGCTTGATCCTTGCCATGCCCACCGCCCTGATCGCCGACGACGAGCCGCACCTCGTGCGCGCACTGCAAGCCCAGCTCGCCACGGCCTGGCCCGAGCTCGAGATCGTCGCCACCGCACGCAACGGCCTCGAGGCCGCCGAGGCCATTGCCGCGCGCCAGCCGGATCTGGCCTTCCTGGACATCCAGATGCCGGGATTGACCGGCCTGGAAGTCGCGCAAGGCATCGAGGGCCGCACGCGGATCGTCTTTGTCACCGCTTTCGACGAGTTTGCGGTCCAGGCCTTCGAGCAGGCGGCGCTGGACTACGTGCTCAAGCCGGTATCGGCCGAGCGCCTGTTGCGCACCGTGGCCCGGTTGCGGGATGCCCTGTCGCCGGCTCCCACAGCCGCAGCCAGCGACGCCGAATCCGACGCCTTGCGCAGTGCCTTGATGCGCCTGCTGCCGGCCGCCGCCGCGGTGTCGCCCGCACAGCGCCTGCGCTGGGTGCGCGCCAGCCAGGGCGAACTGATGCATCAGGTGCCGGTGGCCGAGGTGCTGTACTTCCACGCCGACGACAAGTACACCGTGGTCCGGACCGCCGAACGCGAGCTGCTGATCCGCACCCCGATCGCCGAGCTGGCGGCCCAACTCGACCCCGAGGTCTTCGCCCAGATCCACCGCTCGACCATCGTCAACCTGGACCACCTGGCCGGCACCCGGCGCGACGAGGCCAGCCGCCTGTTCGTGCGGCTGCACGGCGTCGACCACGAGCTGCCGGTAAGCCGGGCCTACGTGCCGCTGTTCAAGGCGATGTAGGCCGGCAGACCGGGCCTGGACCACAGGTCCGAAAACGGCGAGTCGCTCCCCGCGGGCGGCCTACCATGGCGTCCATGCCGTCCATGCAGCTTCTCGCCGACACCGCCCTTCCGGCCGCTGGCCTGGCGCCGGCCGACGGGCCAGCAACGCACCAACAGCTGTACCAGGCCTGGCAGGCGCACGACGCACGCTTCGACGGCCGGGTGTTCGTCGGCGTGACTTCGACGCGCATCTACTGCCGGCCGGTCTGCCGGGTGCGGCCGCCGCTGGCGCGCCACTGTCGCTTCTTCGGTCTTGCGGCGCTGGCTGAGCAGGCCGGCTATCGCCCCTGCCTGCGCTGCCGGCCCGAGCTGGCGCCGGGACTGGCGCTGGTGGATTCGTCCGATGTGCTGGCCCGCCACGCGGCGCGGCTGCTCGACGCTGCGGCGCTGGAGGGCCGCGAGGTCTATCTCGGCGACCTAGCCGGCCGCATCGGCGTCACCGACCGCCACCTGAGGCGCATCTTCCAGGCCGCGCATGGCGTGGCGCCGCTGGACTACCTGGCGACGCGGCGGCTGCTGCTGGCCAAGCAGTTGCTCGCCGACACGGCGTTGCCGGTGACGCAGGTCGCGCTGGCGGCGGGGTTCTCGAGCCTGCGCCGATTCAACGCCGCGTTTGCCGAGCGTTACCGCATGAGCCCCAGCGCCTTGCGCCGTGAACGAAACGAGCCCCAGCCCGGCGCCGACGACGCCCCGGTGCGGACCCGGCTCGGCTACCGCCCGCCGCTGGACGCCGAGTCGCTGATCGGCTTCTTCGCCCGTCGCCAGATCGCCGGCATCGAGTGTGCCGACCCGGCCACGCTGTCGCTGCGGCGCACGCTCGCCTGGACCCACCACGGGCAGCGGCTGCAAGGCTGGCTGAGCGGGCGCTTCCTGACCGAGCGCCATGAGTTCGAGCTCTGCATCGCCCCCGCCCTTGCCGTCGCGTTGGGCCCGCTGGTGCAGCGCGTGCG
>JAJTGU010000066.1 GCA_021297985.1 Rubrivivax sp. | reverse complement strand
GGGCCTGGGGCCGCTGATGGCGATCTACCAGGCGCGCTTCCTGAAGTACCTGCATGCACGCGGCATCGCCGACACCGCCAAGCGCAAGGTCTGGGTGTTCTGTGGCGACGGCGAGATGGACGAGCCCGAAAGCCTGGGCGCCATCGGACTGGCCGCGCGCGAGAAGCTGGACAACCTGGTCTTCGTCGTCAACTGCAACCTGCAGCGGCTCGATGGCCCGGTGCGCGGCAACGGCAAGATCATCCAGGAGCTCGAGGGCGAATTCCGAGGCGCAGGCTGGAACGTCATCAAGCTGATCTGGGGCAAGGAGTGGGACAAGCTTCTGGTCCGCGACAAGGACGGCGCACTGCGCAAGCTGATGCTCGAAACGCTGGATGGCGACTACCAGGCCTTCAAGGCCAACGATGGTGCCTTCGTGCGCAAGCACTTCTTCGGACGCGACCCGCGCACGCTCGAGATGGTGGCCAAGATGTCCGACGGCGACATCTGGGGGCTGCGTCGCGGCGGCCACGACGCCGACAAGGTCTACGCGGCCTTCCACAAGGCCAACTCGTCCCAGGGCCAGCCGACGGTGCTGCTGGTCAAGACGGTCAAGGGCTGGGGCATGGGCAAGGCCGGCGAAGGCAAGAACACCGCGCACCAGGCCAAGAAGCTGACGGACGAGGACATCCGCTACATCCGGGATCGCTTCAACATCCCGATCCCCGACGCCGAGCTGCCGAAGATCCCGTTCTACAGGCCGGCCGACGACACGCCCGAGATGCGTTACCTGCACGAGCGCCGCGCTGCGCTTGGTGGTTATCTTCCCAAGCGCCGCGCCAAGGCCGACGAGAGCTTCACGGTCCCGGCCATCGAGACCTTCAAGGCCGTGCTCGAGCCGACGCCGGAAGGCCGCGAGATCAGCACCACCCAGGCCTACGTTCGATTCCTGACGCAACTGCTGCGCGACCAGGCCCTGGGCCCGCGCGTGGTGCCCATCCTGGTCGACGAGGCGCGCACCTTCGGCATGGAAGGCCTGTTCCGTCAGATCGGCATCTACAACCCCGAGGGGCAGAAGTACACGCCGGTCGACAAGGACCAGGTCATGTACTACCGCGAGGCCCAGAACGGCCAGATCCTGCAGGAGGGCATCAACGAGGCCGGCGGCATGAGCAGCTGGATCGCCGCGGCGACGTCGTACTCGACGAACAACCGCATCATGGTGCCGTTCTACATCTACTACTCGATGTTCGGCTTCCAGCGCATCGGTGACCTGGCCTGGGCCGCCGGCGACATGCAGGCGCGCGGCTTCCTGCTTGGCGGCACCAGCGGCCGGACCACGCTCAACGGCGAGGGCCTGCAGCACGAGGACGGGCACAGCCACATCCTGGCCGGCACCATTCCCAACTGCATCAGCTACGACCCGACGTTCGCGCACGAGGTCGGCGTCATCCTGCACCACGGTCTGAAGCGCATGGTCGAGAAGCAGGACAACGTCTACTTCTACATCACGCTGCTCAACGAGAACTACGCGATGCCCGGCCTCACGCCGGGCACCGAAGAGCAGATCATCAAGGGCATGTACCTGCTGACCGAAGGTGCCAACGGGCGACCGAAGGGCCCCTCCGGGTCCGCGCCGCGAGTCAACCTGCTGGGCAGCGGCACCATCCTGCGCGAGAGCATCGCCGCGAAGGCGTTGCTCGAGGCCGACTGGGGCGTGGCGGCCAACGTCTGGAGCTGCCCGAGCTTCAACGAACTGACGCGCGACGGCCAGGACTGCGAGCGCTGGAACCTGCTGCACCCGACCGCCGAGCCGCGGATTCCGTTCGTCACGCAGCAGCTCGCGCCGTACGCTGGGCCGGTGATCGCCAGCACCGACTACATGAAGAACTACGCCGAGCAGATCCGCGCCTTCATCCCCAAGGGCCGGACCTACAAGGTGCTGGGCACCGACGGCTTCGGCCGCAGCGACTTCCGGCATCGGCTGCGTGAGCACTTCGAGGTCAACCGCCACTACATCGTGGTCGCGGCACTGAAGACCCTGGCCGACGAGGGCACGCTGCCGCAGGCCAAGGTGGCCGAGGCGATCGCGAAGTACGGCATCGACAGCGAACGCGTCAACCCGCTCTACGCCTGACGGGCGTCCTCTCGCAAAGAACGGACAACACACAGCTACGGAGACACGCACATGGCGTTGGTCGAGGTCAAGGTCCCCGACATCGGCGACTTCTCGGAAGTCGCGGTCATTGAAGTGATGGTCAAGCCTGGCGACCGCATCGCGGTCGAGCAGAGCCTGATCACGGTGGAAAGCGACAAGGCGTCGATGGAGATCCCGTCGTCGCACGCTGGTGTCGTGAAGGAACTCAAGGTCGCGATCGGTGACAAGGTGGCCGAAGGCCATGTGGTGCTGGTGATCGATGCCGAAGGTGCGGCCGCGTCACCCTCACCCCAGCCCACTCCCGCCCCGGCGGGAGTGGGAGCGAAGGCCGCGTCGCCTCAACTCCCTCTCCCGCTGGCGGGAGAGGGCGGGGGAGAGAGCAGGGGTGAAGGCGCAAGCTCGCCGCTCACCGTCGTCGTGCCCGACATCGGCGACTTCGCCGAAGTGACGGTGATCGAGGTCTTCGTCAAGCCTGGTGACTCGATCAAGGTCGAGCAGAGCATCGTCACGGTGGAAAGCGACAAGGCCTCGATGGAGATCCCATCGTCGCATGCCGGTGTCGTGGCACAGATGCTCGTCAAGCTCGGCGACAAGGTGGCCAAGGGCGCGCCGTTGCTGGTGCTGCAGGGTGCCGCGGTTGGATCGTCGCCAACCTCACCCCAGCCCTCTCCCGCCCCGGCGGGAGAGGGGGCCAGGCCGCCGGCCCCTGCAATTCCCCCTCTCCCGCCTGCGGGAGAGGGCAGGGGTGAGGGCCGCGCCGCACCGGCCACGGTTCCGGCGCACAACCCGACCGTTGCCGCGTCCGCCAGCCTCCCGCATGCCAGCCCCACGATCCGCCGCCTGGCGCGCGAACTCGGCGTGCCGCTGGCGGAAGTCAAGGGCACCGGGCCGAAGAGCCGCATCACCCAGGACGACCTGCAAGGCTTCGTCAAGCGCGTGATGGCGGGCGACCAGCAAACCGTGGCGCAGAAGGCCAAGGCCCCTGCGCCTGCTGCCGCGGCGGCGGCTGGCGGCATCCCCGGGCTGCTCGCCTGGCCGCAGGTGGACTTCGCGAAGTTCGGCGCCGTCGAGCGCAAGGACCTGTCGCGCATCAAGAAGATCAGCGGTGCCAATCTGCATCGCAATTGGGTGTTGATCCCGCACGTCACCAACCACGACGATGCCGACATCACCGAGCTCGAGGCCTTTCGCGTCCAGCTGAACAAGGAGAACGAGAAGTCGGGCGTCAAGGTCACGATGCTGGCCTTCCTGATCAAGGCCTCGGTCGCAGCGCTGAAGAAGTTCCCCGAGTTCAACGCGAGCCTCGATGGCGACCAACTCGTACTCAAGAAGTACTTCCACATCGGCTTTGCCGCCGACACGCCCAACGGGCTGATGGTGCCGGTGATCCGCGATGCCGACCAGAAGGGCATCTTCCAGATCTCCAAGGAGATGAGCGACCTGGCGGCCAAGGCCCGCGACGGCAAGTTGAGCCCGGCCGAAATGAGCGGCGGCTGCTTCTCGATCAGCAGCCTCGGCGGCATCGGCGGCACCTACTTCACGCCGATCATCAACGCGCCCGAGGTGGCGATCCTCGGGGTCTGCCGCAACGCGATGAAGCCGGTCTGGAACGGCAGCGAGTTCGTGCCGCGCATGATGTTGCCGCTGTCGCTGTCGTGGGACCACCGCGTGATCGACGGCGCGGCAGCCGCGCGCTTCAACGCCTACCTGGGCAGCATCCTCGGCGACTTCCGCCGCGTGCTGCTTTGAGCACGGTCGTCGTCTGTCGACGAGGCAACCTGGTGGCCATCGCGGCCGATTCGCTGGTCACCTTCGGCGACACGCGGCTGCCTGCGGGCTACGAGGCCAATTCGAAGATGTTCCGGATCGGCCCCCGTGGACAGCAGAGCTGGATCGGCACCGTGGGCAGCGTCGCCCATGTGCCGGTGCTGCGCAGCGCATTTGCCGCCCTGGAGCCGGCGCAGGTGCGGCTCGACTCCAAGCAGCACATCTTCGAGACCTTCCTGAAGCTGCATCCCAAGCTGAAGGAAGGTTTCTTCCTGAACACCAAGGAACACGAGAACGACCCGTACGAGAGCAGCCAGTTCTCGATCTTCATCGTCAACCGGCATGGCAGCTTCGGGGTCGAGAGTTACCGCGAGGTGTTCGAGTACGAGCGCTTCTGGGCGCTGGGTTCGGGCCGGCGATACGCGCTGGGCGCGATGCATGCCGCCTGGACCACCGGTGCCGGCGCGGCCGGGATCGCGCGGGCCGGTGTGCTCGCCGGCTGTGAATTCGACACCTCCTCCGCAGGCCCGGTGACGCTGCACACGCAGCGCCTGGACGCCCCTTCCACCCGCTGAACCAAGCGAAGCTAGACCATCATGGCCCTCAGAGACATCCTGGTTCCCGACATCGGCGATTTCAAGGACGTGCAGATCATCGAGATCCTCGTCAAGCCAGGTGATCGAATCGCCGCCGACCAGAGCTTGCTGACGGTTGAAAGCGACAAGGCCTCGATGGAGATCCCGTCGTCGCACGCTGGCGTCGTCAAGGAACTCAAGGTCGCGCTGGGCGACAAGGTCAGCCAAGGGTCGCTGGTGTTGAGCCTGGAGGTGGAGGCGGCGGTTGCGGCGGCGCCCTCACCCCAGCCCTCTCCCGCGCGCGGGAGAGGGGGCGCCCCCGAGCTGGCGGCTGGAACGGCTTCGGCTCCCTCTCCCGCCGGGCGGGAGAGGGCGGGGGGTGAGGGCCCTGCCCCTGCGAGCTACGCCGGCGGCGCCGACCTCGAGTGCGACCTGTTGGTGCTCGGCGCCGGCCCCGGGGGCTATTCGGCGGCGTTTCGGGGTGCCGATCTCGGGCTCAAGACCGTTCTTGTCGAGCGCTACCCGACGCTCGGCGGCGTCTGCCTGAACGTCGGCTGCATCCCGAGCAAGGCGCTGCTGCACGTGGCGGCGGTGATGGACGAGGTCAGTCACTTCGCGGACCTTGGCGTGAGCTTCGGCAAGCCCGAAGTCGACCTGGCTCGCCTGCTCGGCCACAAGAACAAGGTGGTCGGCAAGCTCACCGGCGGGCTTGCCGCGATGGCCAAGATGCGCAAGGTGACGGTGGTGCAGGGCAGTGGCGGATTCGCCGACCCGCACCATTTGAGCGTGACGATGGCCGATGGCAAGGTGCAGACCATCCGCTTCAAGCAGGCCATCGTCGCCGCCGGTTCCGAGGCCGTGAAGCTGCCGTTCCTGCCGCAGGATCCGCGCATCGTCACCAGCACCGGCGCGCTGGAACTGCGCCAGAAGCCCGAGCGCATGCTGGTCATCGGCGGCGGCATCATCGGCCTGGAGATGGGCACGGTCTACTCGACGCTCGGCGCAAGGCTTGACGTCGTGGAGATGCTCGACGGCCTGATGCAGGGCGCCGACCGCGACCTGGTGAAGGTCTGGCAGAAGATGAACCAGCACCGCTTTGACAAGCTGATGCTGAAGACCAAGACCGTCGGCGCCGAGGCCACGGCCGAGGGCATCCGCGTGATGTTCGAAGGCCTGGACGGCACGAAGAGCGAAGGCGTCTACGACCTCGTCCTGCAGGCCGTCGGCCGCACCCCGAACGGCCGCAAGCTGGGCGCTGAAAAGGCCGGCATCGTGGTCGGCGAGCGCGGCTTCATTCCGGTCGATGCCCAGATGCGCACCAACGTGCCGCACATCTTTGCCATCGGCGACATCGTCGGCCAGCCGATGCTGGCGCACAAGGCCGTGCACGAGGCCCATGTCGCGGCGGAAGTCGCTGCCGGCGATGTGCACGCGCGTTTCGATGCACGTGTGATCCCGAGCGTGGCCTACACCGACCCGGAGGTTGCCTGGGTCGGCCTGACCGAGGACGAGGCCAAGGCCCAGGGCATCCCGGTCAAGAAGGGCCTGTTCCCCTGGAGCGCCAGCGGCCGGGCCATCGCCAACGGCCGCGACGAGGGGTTCACCAAGCTGCTGTTCGACGCCCGTCCGGACGGCGGCCACCGCATCCTGGGTGGCGGCATCGTCGGCACCCACGCCGGCGACATGATCGGCGAGGTCGCGCTGGCGATCGAGATGGGCGCCGACGAGGTCGACATCGGCAAGACCATCCACCCGCACCCGACCCTGGGCGAGAGCATCGGCATGGCGGCCGAGGTTGCACACGGCTCCTGCACCGACCTGCCGCCCGTGCGGCGCTAGGCGGAGGGCGCCAGGCCCGGGGCCCTCATGGGCCGGGCCCCGGGGCTTGGGAGAGGGCCCGCGTGAAGCCGAGCGGGTCGCGGGTCACGCGCCGCAGTGCCAAGGCACCGGCGTGGAGGACCGGCGTGGCGGATCGGAGTGGAGCCTGCCGACGTTGCATCGCGCCCAACGGCAACCCGGGGTCCGACAGCCGCGGCGTGTCGCAGCCCGCTGGCAAAGGGTCGCCATGCCGACCTATGGTGCGGCCCATGCCTGAACCTCACCGTTGCCACATGAAGCACGCTGCCACCCTCTGGGTCCTCGCGGTCCCGTTGCTTGTTGCTGGAATGCTGGCCTCACCGGAGGTCCACGCCCAGCGGCAGAGCGAGTTCGGCCTCGAGTTGCGCAAGTCCGCCCAGTCCGCCGACCTGGACATGCCGGTCTACCCGAAGGCGATGCCGCAGCGAGACCTCGGCGACGACAGCGCGGCGGTCACGCTCGGTGCGTGGGGCGGTGGATTCGGCTTCCGGCTGGCGGTCAGCAAGCTGGCCAGCGACGACACGGCTCCGCAGGTGGCGGCGTTCTATCGCGCTGCGCTGGCCCGCCACGGCGAGGTCGTTGAATGCGCCGCGCTGGCCTCAGGCAGCCCGACCCGCAGTGCCGCGGCGCCGGCCTCGCGCAGCAAGCCCGACACCCCGAACTGCGACGACGACCGGCCGAGCAAGCTTGGCTCGCTGGTGCTGAAGGTCGGCACGAAGAAGGACTTCCGCCTCGTCCAGATCGAGCCGATGCCCGGAGGCTCGCACTTCCAGCTGGTCCGGCTCGTGGCCGGCCAATGACTGGCAAGCCGCCTTTGGCCGCGGCGGCTCAGGCGGCTGCGGGCAGGCGCCCGTAGAGCCGGCCCAGTTCGGCCAGACGCTGGGCATGCCAGGGTTGGACCTGGCCCCACTGGAAACGCCAGACCCACCAGCCGCTCTCCTGGCCGGGGAAGTTCATCCGGCACTCCGTCGGCAGCGCCAGCACGTCCTGCAACGGGTGCACGGTGGTGTCCGCGACGCTCGCCATCGAGGCGCGGATCAGCGTCCACGGCATGTCGTGGCCGTCGGTGGCCAGGTACCCGCGGGCAAACTGCCGCTCGCGGTCGGTGGCCGAGGCCCACCAGCCGGCCGTCGTGTCGTTGTCGTGGGTGCCGGTGTAGACCACGGTGTCGGGCTCGTGGTTGTGCGGC
>JAJTGU010000078.1 GCA_021297985.1 Rubrivivax sp. | reverse complement strand
TCCGTCCAGCCCGCCGCTGGCCAGCACTTGGCCGAATTGCGAGCGGTAGCTCTGGACCAGCCAGATGCCACCGACGTTCACGTCGATGATCTTGAAGCTGTCAGCAGCCTTGTCCAGCCGGTAGTCGAGCTTGATCGGCTCGCCCTTGCCGCGGACCTCGCTCTGCACGACGATCTGCGTGCTGCCAGCCACCGGCTGCGTGCGAACGATTTCCACCGACTGATCCTTCACCTGGGTCAGGGCGCCCGAGTAGACGCGAATCAGCAGCTTCTTGAACTCGGCTTGCAGCGTCGCGCGTTGTTCGGCCGTGGCGTTGCGCCATTGCGGGCCCACCGCCGACCGCGTGACGACCTCGAAGTTCACGTGCGGCATGACTTTGGTGTCGACCAGTGCGGAAACCCGGCTCAGATCTCCAGCCTGGATGCCCTTGTCAGCCTTGACGGCGTCGAGGACCTCGTTGGAAATCTTGCGGACCAGCGCGTCAGCGCCCGTGTCGGCATGGGCCGGTGCCACCGCAACGAAGGCGACCGCCATGGCGAGACCCAGCGAGTGAATGAAGTTCTTGATCGTCGAAGACAACACAGTCGAGTTTCCTTTGCTTGCAACGCAAGGCGGTCGGTTGGATCGCCTTGCTGGCCCACAACGGTCGGCAGCGTGCTGCGGCCGACCCGGGCGTGGAAATCAGGGCCTGGACCCGGCTTTCGGGGGAGGCTCGGAAGCCTTGGCGGGCGCCGGTGCGGCATTTGCTGGCGCGGGCCCGGAAGGATCGTCGCCCGGATCCTCGAGCAGCGGAGGCGCGCCATCGTAGACCGCATCGAGCCGGCGCTGCAGGTAGGCGTCACGCAGGAAGCTGTAGCGGTCGAGCGCCACGGTGTCGAGCAAGGCCGACGCACCCAGCAGGCTGGCGCGCAGGTCGAGGATCTGGATGGCCGACACCGTCCCGCGGGCGGCGTCGTGGGTCGGAATCCTCGAGGCCGAAGCCTGGTCGTCGAGCAGTCGACCGGCGGTGTCGCGCACGGTCGACGGGCCGAGGAACGGCAGCATCACGAAGGGTCCCGGTCCGACGCCCCAGCGGCCCAGCGTCTGGCCGAAGTCCTCGCTTCGGCGTGTCAGCCCGAACTCGGTCGCCGGGTCGAGCAGGCCGCCGAGGCCGAAGAAGGTGTTGGTCATCACCCGCATCGACATCTCGAGCCCCAGTTGTGCCTTGCCCTGCAGGAACTGGTTGGCCGCCGACCAGACGTCGCCGATGTTGCCGAGCACGTTGGAGATGCCAGTGCGGACGATCTGCGGAACGACATCGCGGTAGGCCTTGGCCACCGGTTCGAGCACGGCGCGGTCGATCGCGTCGTTGAACGCAAACACCTTGCGGTTGTAGGCCTCGAACGGATCGCCCGGCGTCGGCACAGTGGCCTTGGTGGGCGCCGCAACCGAGGGCGCGGAGGTCGTCGCGCAGCCACTGCCGAGCGCCGCCGCGGCCACCAGCAGCAACCCGGCCATGGCCCGGTGCAGCCGACAGGTCCAATCCTGGCGCGGGCTCACTTCGAGGCTCCAGAGGCTGGCGCCGCGGGCGCTCCGGCATCGGCAGCGCGAGTGGTCAGGAACTGGCCGATCAGGTTTTCCAGCACCACGGCCGACTGGGTTTGCGCCAGCGTCTCGCCGGGAGCGAGGTTGTTGTCGTCGCCACCGGGCTCCAGTCCGATGTACTGGTCTCCCAAGAGGCCGGCGGTCAGGATCTTGGCCGCGGTGTCCTTGGGGAAGCGGTAGCGTTCTTCGATCGCCAGCGTGACAACGCCTTGAAACGTCTTGGGATCGAGGGCGATGGACTGGATGCGGCCCACCGTGACGCCGGCCGTGCGCACCGGCGCACGGGCCTTCAGGCCACCGATGTTGTCGAACCGCGCCTGCACGGTGTAGGTGCTGCCGCTGCTGCCGCTGCCCAGGTTGGCCGCTTGCAGTGCCAGGAACACCAGACCCAGCAGCCCGAGCAGCACGAACAGGCCGACCAGGGTTTCGATGCTTCGTTTGCCCATGATGAGAGTTCTTCTTCGTCGATTCGGTTGGCGGGCCGCGCGCTCAGGGCGTCGCGAACATCAGTGCCGTGAGCACGAAGTCCATGCCCAGGATCAGCAGCGAGGAGATCACGACCGTGCGTGTGGTCGCATAGGCCACGCCTTCAGGGGTGGCTTCGGTCTCGTGGCCCTGGTACAGCGCGACGACGGTGCAGATGACACCGAAGACACAGGACTTGACGACACCGTTGCCGACATCTCGCAACACGTCGACTCGGGTCTGCATGATCGACCAGAAGTTCCCGGCGTCGACACCGATCAGCAACACCGCCACGACCCAGGCCCCCAGGATCCCGACCGCGGAAAACAGGATCGCAAGCAGCGGCATCGAGACGATGCCCGCCAGCAGCCGTGGTGCGAGCACCCGCTGCTTGGGGTCCACCGCCATCAGTTCCATCGCCGAAAGCTGCTCGCCGGCCTTCATCAGGCCGATCTCGGCGGTGAGCGAAGTGCCCGCCCGGCCTGCGAACAACAGCGCCGTGACCACCGGCCCGAGTTCGCGCACGAGCGCGAGGTTGACGACAAGCCCCAGGCTTTCGGCCGCGCCATAGGTCACCAGCGCGTAGTACATCTGCAGCGCCAGCACGAAGCCGACCGCCAGGCCGCTGGCCAGGATGATCACGAGCGATCGGTTGCCGATGGCGTGGATCTGCGCCACGACCAGGCCAAAGCGACGCAGGGACGCCGGTACCGCACGCAGCAGGTCCAGCAGGAAGAAGCCCGCATGGCCCCAGCCCCGCAACTGGTCGAGCGCGACGATGCCCATGCGGGCGAGGATGTTGGGTGCTCCGGTCATGCCGCTACGCCGAAGTCCTGCGCCATGGTCGGTGCCGGGTAATGGAACTTGACCGGGCCGTCAGGCTCGCCACGCACGAACTGCCGGGTCTCCGGGTCCATGGACGCCATCAACTCCGCCGGTGTGCCCTGGGCGACGATGCGGCCCTGGTTGGCCATCAGGATGACATGGTCGCTGATCGCCATGCACTCGGGCACGTCGTGGCTGACGACGAGCGAGGTGGCTCCCGTCACGTCGTTGAGGGTGCGGATCAGCTTGGCGGCCACGCCCATGCTGATGAGGTCCAGCCCGGCAAACGGCTCGTCGTACATGATGAGTTCGGGATCCAGCGCGATCGCGCGAGCCAAGGCGATCCGGCGCGCCATGCCGCCGGAGACCTCGCTGATCTTGAGTTGCGCCGCGCCCCGCAGGCCGACTGCGTTGAGCTTCATCAGCACGATGTCGCGGATCAGCGCCTCGGGCAGGCCGCTGTGTTCGCGAAGCGGGAACGCGACGTTGTCGAAGACCGTGAGATCGGTGAACAGTGCCCCGAACTGGAACAGCATGCCCAGGCGCCGGCGCAGCCGGTACAACTGCGCCTTGTCGCGGCAGTTGACCTCCTCGCCGTCGAACACGACACGGCCGCGTGTCGGCCCGTGAACCCCGCCGATCAGGCGCAGCAACGTCGTCTTGCCACAGCCGCTGCCGCCCAGGATGGCGGTGACCTTGCCTCGCGGGAAGTTCAGCGTCACATCCTGGAGGATGGTCCGCCGGCTGTCGTAGCCGAAAGTGACGTGATCGATCTCGATCAACGGCATGCCGGCCGCCGCGTTCTGCGGGGCCAGGCTCGGCGCTTGGACTTGGGGTTCGGCTGTGGGATTCAACGTGGGCAGAAGCACCCCGGGACGACCGGCCACGAGCGGCGCCAGCGCGGGGCACTGGAGCGTGGTCAGTGCAGGGCCGCGAGCATACGGGATTCCACGGGGGTCTGCCTTTCAGGGCCGTGACAAGTCGTGGCGCGAATGCCGCGTCCGGGCTGGCCGTCCATGGCCCGGCCAGCCGCTGTCTTCAACGAGGCAGGCTGCTGGTTCCCATCAGGAACGCGTCCACCGCACGCGCCGCCTGGCGGCCTTCGCGGATTGCCCAGACGACGAGGCTCTGGCCCCGCCGCATGTCGCCGGCAGCAAAGACCCTGGCGACGTTGGTGGCGTAGCCGCCCTGGGCCTCGGTGTGCGCGCGGGCGTTGCCGCGGTTGTCGCGATCGACCCCGAAAGCCTCGAGCACGGTCGCCACCGGAGCCGTGAAGCCCATCGCCAGCAGCACCAGGTCGGCCTTCCACTCCTTTTGCGTGCCTGGTACCTCGGACATCCGCCCGGCCTGCCACTGCACTTGCGCGGTCTTCAGGCCGACAACACGGCCCTTGTCCTTGCCGGTGCCGGCCACGAAGGCGGTGGTGGTGATCGCGAACTCACGCTCGCAGCCCTCTTCGTGGCTGGTACTGGTGCGCAGCTTGCTCGGCCAGTAGGGCCAGGTCAGCGGCTTGTTCTCCTGCTCGGGGGGCATCGGCATCAGCTCGAACTGCGTCACGCTCGCGGCGCCGTGGCGATTGCTGGTGCCCACGCAGTCGCTGCCGGTGTCGCCGCCGCCGATGACGATGACGTGCTTGCCGTCTGCCCGCAGCTGCTTCTTGAGCTTGTCGCCTGCGACGACCTTGTTCTGCTGCGGCAGGAACTCCATCGCGAAGTGCACGCCATCGAGCTCACGCCCCGGCACCGGCAGGTCGCGGCTGGTTTCCGCGCCGCCGGTCAGCAGCACCGCGTCATGTTCGGCCAGCAGCTGCGCCGGGGTGACGGTCTCCTTGGCGTCGTTGGTGATCTTCGCATCGGCAGGCAGCGCCCCGACGAGCACACCGGTACGGAAGGTGACGCCTTCGGCCTGCATCTGATCGACCCGGCGGTCGATGTGCGTCTTCTCCATCTTGAAGTCCGGGATGCCGTAGCGCAGCAGGCCGCCGATGCGCGAGTTCTTCTCGAACACCGTGACCTCATGGCCGGCGCGGGCGAGTTGTTGTGCCGCTGCCAAGCCGGCCGGACCGCTGCCGACGATGGCCACGCGCTTGCCGGTCTTCGCGGCCGGTGGCTGCGGCTGCACCCAGCCTTCGGCCCAGGCTCGGTCGATGATGGCGTGCTCGATGGACTTGATGCCGACCGGGTCGTCGTTGACGTTGAGGGTGCACGCCGCCTCGCACGGGGCCGGACAGACGCGGCCCGTGAACTCGGGGAAGTTGTTGGTCTGGTGGAGAACGTCGATGGCCTGGCGCCAATCGGCCGGTGTGCCCCGGTACACCAGATCATTGAAGTCCGGGATGATGTTGTTCACCGGACAGCCGCTGTTGCAGAACGGCGTTCCGCAGTCCATGCACCGGGCGCCCTGGACCTTGGCCTGGTCGGCGTTCAGCGCGATGACGAACTCCTTCCAGTTCTTGACCCGCTTGGTGACGGGTTCGTAACCCTCCTCGAGCCGCTGGAAATCGATGAATCCGGTGACCTTGCCCATCTGTCGTGCTCCGTAACGTTCGCTGATCACTTGGCCGCAACGGCCATGGCCTCGGCCTGCACGGCAGCGGCGCGGGCGGCACGCTCGGCGAGGGCGCGCTTGTACTCGTGCGGGAAGACCTTGACGAATCGGGTTCTCGATTCGGCCCAGTGATCCAGGATCTCGCGCGCACGCAGGCTGCCGGTCCACCGGTGGTGGTCCTCGATCAGCTTCTTCAGCAGCGCATCGTCGGCCGTGCCCTGATGCCAGCTCGCTGACGACCCAGGCTGCTCCGCCTGCGGCAGCACTTTTTCGAGTGCAACCATGCTGGTGTTGCAGCGACGTCCGAAGTGACCGTCTTCGTCGTAGACATAGGCGACACCGCCGCTCATGCCGGCCGCGAAGTTGCGGCCAGTCTTGCCCAGCACGACAACGGTGCCACCGGTCATGTACTCGCAACCGTGGTCGCCCGTTCCCTCGACCACCGCGGTCGCACCCGAGAGCCTGACGGCAAAGCGCTCTCCGGCCACGCCGCGGAAAAACGCCTCGCCGCTGGTGGCGCCGTAAAGCGCCGTGTTGCCGATGATGATGTTGCCGGTCGCGTCGCCGCGGAAGTCGATGCTGGGGCGCACGGCGATGCGCCCGCCGGACATGCCCTTGCCGGTGTAGTCGTTGGCGTCGCCGATGAGGTACAGCGTGATGCCCTTGGCCAGGAAGGCGCCGAAGCTCTGGCCGCCGGTGCCTTCCATCTGCATGAAGATCGTGTGATCGGGCAGGCCTTCCGGGCGGTGGCGGATCAACTCGCCCGACAGCATCGCACCGACGCTGCGGTTGACGTTGCGCGCATCCTCCATGAACTGCACCTTCTCGCCACGCAGGATCGCCGGCTGGCAGCGCTCGATCAGCTTGACGTCGAGCGCACGGTCCAGGCCGTGGTCCTGGACGTCGATCTGGTGGCGCGGCACCTCGGCCGGCACCTCGGCACGATGGAACACGCGGCTGAAGTCCAAACCGCTGGCCTTCCAGTGGGCGATGCCCTTCCTGGTGTCGAGCAGGTCGGCGCGGCCGATCAGGTCGTCGAAGCGCCGGATGCCGAGCTGGGCCATGATCTGTCGGGCTTCCTCGGCGACGAAGAAGAAGTAGTTGACGACATGCTCGGGCCGTCCGGCGAACTTCTTGCGCAGCACCGGGTCCTGCGTCGCCACGCCGACCGGGCAGGTGTTGAGGTGGCACTTGCGCATCATGATGCAGCCCTCGACGACCAGCGGCGCGGTCGCGAAGCCGAACTCGTCGGCGCCGAGCAGCGCCCCGATCACGACATCGCGGCCGGTCTTCATCTGGCCGTCGGCCTGCACCCGGATGCGACCGCGCAGGCGGTTCAGCACCAAGGTCTGCTGGGTCTCGGCCAGGCCCAGCTCCCAGGGCGTGCCCGCGTGCTTGATGCTGCTCCAGGGCGAGGCCCCGGTGCCACCGTCATGGCCGGCGATGACGACATGGTCGGCCTTGCACTTGGCGACACCGGCAGCCACCGTGCCCACGCCCACCTCGCTGACCAGCTTGACGCTGATCGAGGCGCGTGGGTTGGCATTCTTCAGGTCGTGGATCAGCTGCGCCAGGTCCTCGATCGAATAGATGTCGTGGTGCGGCGGAGGCGAGATCAGGCCGACACCGGGGACGCTGTAGCGCAGCATGCCGATGTAGTCGCTGACCTTGCCGCCCGGCAGCTGGCCGCCTTCGCCGGGCTTGGCGCCCTGGGCCATCTTGATCTGGATCTGGTCGGCGCTGCTGAGGTACTCGGTCGTGACGCCGAAGCGGCCCGACGCGACCTGCTTGATCCGGCTGCGCAGACTGTCGCCGGCCTGCAGCGCGTAGTCGCTCTCGATGACCTTGTGGCCGACCACGTCGCCGAGCGTGGTGCCGGCTTCGATGCGGATGCCCTTGAGCTCGTTGCGGTAGCGCGCCGGATCCTCGCCACCCTCGCCGGTGTTGCTCTTGCCGCCGATTCGGTTCATGGCCACGGCGAGCGTGGCATGGGCCTCGGTGGAGATCGAGCCCAGCGACATCGCGCCGGTCGCGAATCGCTTGACGATCTCGGCGGCGGACTCGACCTCTTCGACCGCAATCGCCTTGGTCGGATCGAGCTTGAACTCGAACAGGCCCCGCAGTGTCATGTGGCGCCGGCTCTGGTCGTTGACGAGCTGGGCGTATTCCTTGTAGGTCTCCCACTTGTTCGCGCGCGTGCTGTGCTGCAGCTTGGCGATGGTGTCGGGCGTCCACATGTGCTCTTCGCCCCGCACGCGCCAGGCGTACTCGCCACCGGCGTCCAGCATCCGGGCGAGTGTCGGGTCGTCGCCGAAGGCGGCTCGGTGCATGCGCAAGGCTTCTTCGGCGACCTCGAACACGCCAATGCCGCCAACCTGCGTGGCCGTGCCACGGAAGTACTTCTCGACGAAGTCGGACTGAAGGCCGATGGCCTCGAAGAGCTGGGCACCGCAGTACGACATGTACGTGCTGACGCCCATCTTGGACATGATCTTGGACAGTCCCTTGCCGATCGCCTTGGTGTAGTTGTAGAGCGCCTTTTCGGCCGGCACCTCGCCGGGTTGGCCCTGGTGCAGTTCGAGCAGGGTCTCCATCGCCAGGTAGGGGTGCACGGCCTCGGCGCCGTAGCCCGCGAGTACCGCAAAGTGGTGAACCTCGCGCGCGGTGCCGGTCTCGACCACCAGGCCGGCCGTCGTGCGCAGACCTTCGCGCACCAGGTGGTGGTGGACGGCCGAAAGCGCCAGCAGCGCCGGGATGGCGACCCGGCCACGACCGAGATGGCGGTCCGTGATGATCAGGATGTTGTGGCCGCCCTTGATGGCATCGACGGCCTGCGCGCACAGCGACGCCAGTTGGGCCTCGACGCCTTCGCGCTCCCAGGCAACGGGATAGGTGATGTCGATCTCGAAGCTCTTGAACTTGCCGCCGGTGCGGCCTTCGATCGCGCGCAGGCGCGCCATGTCGTCGAAGTCAAGGACCGGCTGCGTCACTTCGAGCCGCATCGGCGGGTTGACGGCGTTGATGTCGAGCAGGTTGGGCTTGGGGCCGATGAAGCTGTTCAGCGACATCACGATGGCCTCGCGGATCGGGTCGATCGGCGGGTTCGTGACCTGGGCGAAAAGCTGCTTGAAGTAGTTGAACAGCGGCTTGTTCTTGTCCGACAGCACCGCCAGCGGCGAGTCGTTGCCCATGGAACCGATGGCCTCCTCGCCCTGGGCGGCCATCGGTTGGAGCAGGAACTTCAGGTCTTCCTGCGTGTAGCCGAACGCCTGCTGGCGGTCGAGCAGGGACTCCTCGAACGGTGTCGGCTCGCCCGTGACGTCGATCGAATCGAGACGAATCCGCACGTTTTCGATCCATTGCCGGTACGGGCGCGCATTCGCGAACTGGGTCTTGAGTTCCTCGTCGTCGACGATGCGGCCCTGCTCGAGGTCGATCAGGAACATCTTGCCGGGCTGCAGGCGCCACTTCTTGACGATGCGGCTCTCGGGCATGCGCAGCACGCCGGACTCGCTGGCCATGACCACCAGGTCGTCGTCGGTGACGATGTAGCGGGCCGGGCGCAGGCCGTTGCGGTCCAGCGTGGCGCCGATCTGCTTGCCGTCGGTGAACACCATCGCGGCCGGGCCGTCCCAGGGCTCGAGCATCGCGGCGTGGTACTCGTAGAAAGCGCGCCGGCGTTCGTCCATCAACTCGTGCTGCTCCCAGGCCTCCGGGATCATCATCATCATCGCGTGGGCGAGCGGATAGCCGCTCATCGTCAGCAGTTCGAGCGCGTTGTCGAAGGTCGCGGTGTCGCTCTGGCCCTCGAAGCTGATGGGGTACAGCTTGTTCAGGTCGTCGCCGAGCACGGGTGACTTCATCACGCCCTCGCGGGCGCGCATCCAGTTGAAGTTGCCCTTGACGGTGTTGATTTCGCCGTTGTGCGCCACCATGCGGTACGGATGCGCCAGCGGCCACTCCGGGAAGGTGTTGGTCGAGAAGCGCTGATGCACCAGCGCCAGCGACGAGACCACGCGCGGGTCGGCCAGGTCGCGGTAGTAGACGCCGACCTGGTCGGCCAGCAGCAGGCCCTTGTAGATCACGGTGCGGCAGCTCATGCTGGGCACGTAGTACTCGCGGCTGTGTGTCAGGCGCAGCTTCTGGATCGCCGCGCTGGCCGTCTTGCGGATGACATAGAGCTTGCGCTCGAGCGCATCGGGCACGATGACATCGGCGCCGCGACCGATGAACACCTGGCGGATCACAGGCTCCTTGGCGCGGACGTTCGGACTCATCGGCATCGTCAGGTCCACCGGGACGTCGCGCCAGCCGAGCAGGACCTGGCCTTCGACCCGGATCGCACGTTCCATCTCCTGCTCACAGGCCAGCCGAGACGCGTGCTCCTTGGGCAGGAAGATCATGCCGACGCCGTATTCGCCCGGCGGTGGCAGTTGCACGCCGAGGGCCGCCATCTCGGCGCGATAGCAGTCGTCGGGGATCTGGATCAGGATGCCGGCGCCGTCGCCCATCAGCTTGTCGGCGCCGACGGCACCGCGGTGGTCCAGGTTCTCCAGGATCTTCAGGCCTTGCTGGACGATGGCATGGCTGCGCACGCCCTTGATGTGCGCTATGAACCCGACGCCGCAGGCATCGTGTTCGCCGCCCGGTCGATACAGGCCGTCGCGTGCAAGCGCGTCGATCTCGCGTCGGTCAGGGACGTGGGGCTGGCTCATCGAAGACTCCGGCGGACGGGCGGTTGGATCAGTGGATTTCGACGCCGGCCAGCGTCGAGGCCCGCGAGAGTATCGCAGCGCAGCAATCGGCTCAAGCCGAAATAATTGGGGTCAGACCCCAATGAACACGATCCGATCAAGAATCATCTTCAATTGGGGACACATCATTGGTTGTCTGGCGTGCGCTTGGAGCCTGTCTGCATTCACCCGGCTGGGCCGGACCGGTATCGGCCCCGGGGTCTGGGGCGTGTCGGCCGGCCCAGGGTTTCGGCCAGTGCGCTGGCAAACGCGATGCTCCCGACGACCCAATTGCCTTGGGCGGCATGTCCAAGGGTTTCCGCCTGGGTGCTGGACACCCCTTGATTCAACCGCGCCTGCCAGGACGCTTCGCGTTCGAACGGCGTGTTGCCCAGCGCCCACAGTTCGGGCGGGTCCGACAGCCACCCCGGGCGGGGAACGACCCCGGCCCGGGCCGAGTCGCTGCTGAACCCACCCGGTGCCTGGCCTTGAGCGTCGACCCACAACGTGGCCGCAAGTCGCCAGGCGCCAGGCTCGACCACCGCGGCACGGAAGCGCCCGGCCCACAGCGGCCCCTTGGAACCGTGGCGGCGGTGGTAGCCGGCAACGTAGCGTCGCCCCAGCGCCTGCATCGCGCGGCCCAGGCTGCCTGACGCCGCCGGGGTCAGAAGCAACCAGGCGGCGTCAGGGCGCAGCGCCCAGGCATGGATCACGACTCTTTCAGGCTCCATCGCCTCGTGCAGGGCCGCAAGCCATGCAAGTCGATCCGCATCGCCCGGGGCGAGCGGACGTCCGGCAACCACCGGCAGTATCACCAGATGGCAGTGGCCGGGGGCGTCCAGACGCGGCAGGCGAGCCATCGGTGGTCAGTCCTCGTCGAACAGGCGCCGGCCGCTGATGCGGCGATGCTCGCGCAGGGCGAATCGGTCGGTCATGCCGGCGACGTAGTCGGCCACGGCGCGAGCCGCGCCCAGGTCAAGGCAGGCCTGTGCGTGTTCGGCCGGCATCTCTGCGGGGGTGGCCAGGTAGGCCGCGAACAGGTCGGTGACCACCTCGCGGCCGAGCGACGTGCGGTGCAGGACCTGCGGATGGCGGTACAGACGCTCGAACAGGAAGCCGCGCACGGCGTCGATCTCGGCCCGCAGGCGGGTGGAACTGGCGACAAGCGGGCGCTCCAGGCGCACCGAATCGGCATCGACCGGGCAGGCCGTGGCCAGCCGATCAGCGGTTGTCGCGACCAGATCGTGGATCGCCTCTGACAACACGCGGCGCAGGGTCTCGGCAAGCCAGCGCCTCGTGCCAGGGGCCAGTACGGGATGCTCGGCACAGGCCGAATCGGCATGGCGCGCGAACAGCGGCAGTGTCTCGTGCAACGCGGACCATTCGAGCAGGCCTGAGCGAACGCCATCGTCGAGGTCGTGCACGAGGTAGGCGATCTCGTCGGCGACATTGACGAGTTGGGCCTCCAGGCCCGGCTGGGTACGGTCCAGGAAGCGTTGCGCCGGGTGACCGGGCTCCTGCGCGACAAAGGCCTCGGCATGGCGGCGCGAGCAGTGCTTGAGGATCCCCTCACGGGTCTCGAAGCTCAGGTTCAGCCCGTCGAAGGCCGCGTAGCGGCGTTCCAGCACATCGACGACGCGCAGGCTCTGGAGGTTGTGTTCGAAGCCGCCATGCTGCCGCATGCAGTCGTGCAGTGCGTCCTGGCCGGCGTGGCCAAAGGGGGTGTGGCCCAGGTCGTGTGCCAAGGCAATGGCCTCGCACAGGTCTTCGTTGAGGGCCAGTGCGCGGGCCACCGAGCGTGCAATCTGCGCGACCTCCAGCGAGTGCGTGAGCCGTGTCCTGAACAGGTCCCCCTCGTGGTTGAGGAAGACCTGTGTCTTGTAGACGAGGCGCCGGAACGCGGTGCTGTGGACGATCCGGTCGCGATCACGCTGGTGCTCATGCCGCGGCGGGGGTGTCGGCTCCGGGATGCGACGGCCCCGGCTGCGTGCCGGGTGGCAGGCCCAGGGAGCCAGTGGCAGGTTGGCCGCGACGCCAGTCACGGGCGAATCAAGCGGCAAGGGCCTGGGCCTCGGCGATCACGGCACGGACGTCGCCTTCAGGCACCGGACGCAAGACGGCGCGGCCCAGACCATCGATCAGCACATAACGGATCGACCCCGCTTCCGCCTTCTTGTCGACCGCCATCAGCTCGAGCCAGCGCCCGGTTTCGTCGCTGCCGGGAGCAGCCAGCCGTGGCGCGACCACTGGCAGGCCCGCGGTTTGCACCAAACGGTTCAGGCGCTGCACGTCGGCTGCCGCCATCAGGCCCAGGCGCTGCGACAGCCGGGCGGCCATCGTCATGCCGCAGCCGACGGCCTCTCCGTGCAACCATTGCCCGAAGCCCAGGCCGGCTTCGATGGCGTGACCGAAGGTGTGACCGAAGTTCAGGATCGCGCGTCGGCCGGACTCTCGTTCGTCGGCGCCGACCACCTCGGCCTTGATCTCGCAACTGCGCCTGACGGCATGGGCCAGCGCTTCGGGGTCGCGTGCCAGAAGGGCCGGCAACTCCGACTCGATCCATTCCAGAAAACCGGCGTCGGCGATCGGCCCGTACTTGATCGCCTCGGCCAGACCGGCAGAAAGCTCGCGCGCGGGGAGGCTGCCCAAGGTATCAAGGTCGCAGACCACACGCTGCGGCTGATGGAACGCTCCGATCATGTTCTTGCCTAGCGGGTGGTTGATCGCAGTCTTGCCGCCCACTGACGAGTCCACCTGCGCCAGAAGCGTCGTTGGCACCTGCACAAAAGGGACGCCCCGCATGTAGCAGGCGGCGGCGAAACCGGTGATGTCTCCGACCACGCCACCGCCAAGCGCAAAAAGCAGCGTCTTGCGGTCGGCCTCCAATTCGAGCAAGCGGTCGAAGATCAGGTTCAGCGTTGCCCAGTCCTTGTGGGACTCGCCATCGGGCAGGGCCAGCCGCTCGACACGCGCGTAGTGCGGCGCCAGTGCCTCAGCCAGCGAATCGCCATACAACGCGTCGACCGTGGTGTTGGTGACGATCAACGCAAGCCGTGCGCGTGGCAAGCCAGCCCACGTCGCGGAAGCCGCCAGCAGGCCCTGGCCGATGAGGATGTCGTAGCTGCCCCCGGGAGTGGCCACGGGCACGGTACGGATCGGAATTGCAGGCATGGTGCGCCCGAGTTTAGGGCGCACCATGCCGGGCGAGGCTCAGCGGCTTGCGAGCGAGGAGTCGACCGGTGAGGGCACTTGTTGGGGATCGACCAGCCCCGCCAGTTCGAGCTGCATCAGCACCATGCCGATCAGGGACGGCACGGACGGCCGTGCGGCCTCGACCACGTAGTGCGCGGCACGCCGGTAAAGTGGATCGCGGTCACGGTAGAGGTCTCGCAGCTTGCGCAGCGGATCGGCCACCTGCAGCAGCGGCCGATGGCTGTCGTTGCGCAGACGGCGATGAAGCTCCTCCGGCGTCGAGCGAAGATAGAACACGGTGCCGGCACGCCGCATCGCGTCGCGGTTGGCCGGGCGAAGCACCGCACCGCCGCCGGTGGCCAGGACCATGCCTCGGACGCGGGCATCGTCCGCAAGCGACGCGATGGTGCGCTCCTCGTGGTCGCGAAAGGCGTCTTCGCCTTCACGCTCGAAGACCTCGCGCACACTCACGCCCAACGCACGCTCGATCTCGTGGTCGCTGTCCGCGAAGCGCAGACCCAGCTGTCGCGCCAAGTGGCGGCCGACCGTGCTCTTGCCGCAGCCGGGCATGCCGACCAGCACCACTGACATGGGTGCCGGGTTCGTCATGCGCCGGTTTGCCTGTGTCAGTCGGTGACGCTGAACAGGGGAATCGACTTCACGGCCAGGAGGTTGCCACCTGCCGAGCGCAGGCTGATCGTGATCGTCCTGAGACCTGCCGCGGCGTACACACGAGACGGGACGATGGCATTCAGCGGAACGTTGTAGACGTTGCTGGTGCCGTCGCCCCAGTTCACGGTGACCGTACCCGCAAAGGAAGGCGGTGCCAGGAGCGGACCGTCGGGTTGCAGCGGATCCTGGTTCTGAGCCTGAAATGCCGGGTCGCGCACAGCAGGGCTGGCCTGGCGGCTGTAGGACAGTCCGGTGATCTCCACGGTGCGAGCGCCGATGTTGGCCGCCGTCGCTTCGAGTTCTTCGACGTAGCGGACCTGGAACGGACGGGACGGGTCGCCTGCACGTGAAGCCGTGGGACGACGATCACCCTCGAAACGGACCGTCGCGATGGCGGGACCGCCGCGTGGAGAGGCCACTTGCAACTGCAAGGTGCCGTTTCCGGCGCACTTGTCCTCCACGCCCCGAACCGTGATGCTGTGGCCGGTCGAGATGACCCCTTGCGCGTCGTTCAGGTCTGCCGGGCCCCTGAGCTTGGGTTTGGGGATGTTCGGCAGGTCCAGGAACGACAAGGGCGGGCGGGCGCCAAGTGCCGCAACTGCTGCCGGTCGGACCCCGCCCGACGCCAGGTTCGTCGACAAGTCGACGGCGGCCACCGTTGTGCCGGCAGCCATCGGATTGCCCAATCCGTCCTCCAGCGCGAAGCTCAATCCTGCCTGCGGGACCGGTGCGCCAGCCGGACAGAACGGCTGCAGGCGCACGAAGAGTCCGAATGGATTTGCGACAGTGCCGGTTGAAAGGCTGACGGCCTCCGAAAGGCTGCCACGTGGCAGGATCACCGTCGGGTTTCCGGTGGTCGAAGACTGGCTGAAGTAGACGATCGTCGAGGCCCGGATGTGCGCGGTGCTGCGAACCCCATCGCCCGGCGACGTGAACCGGGTCGGGTTCTGGTACGGGATCAGGATGTCGGTGTCGCTGAAGATGGTGGGGTTGGTGTTCGGCGGTGTGGTCGCGGTACCGCTTCCGTCAGCAGCGACGTTGTTCTTGTTCGCGTCGACAAAGGCGTCGCCGAGGTCGTAGAAGCAGTCGCGACCGGCCACGACATTGGCGTCGGTGCACTTCTGCGGCGTCCCTGTGAGCGCGTTGATGAAAGGCGTGTAGACGTTGTCGCCGTCGCGGTCGTCGTAGTCCTCAAGGCCGACGGCGTAGGCCGTGATCACGATCCGGCGGTCCTCAGGCCGGCGTTCCTGCGAGATCACCTGGCAGGTGCAGGCGCCATTCACCGTGCGGCAGGACCCGTTGTCGGCCGTACAGACCGATCCACCCGAACCGACGAAGTTGACCACCGTACCGTCGGGGACCGGGTTCGAGAACTGGTCGGCCAGGCGTGCCGTCACGACCGCCACCTCGCCATCGAAGTTGCCGCCGTCGATGTTGGCCTTGTCGATCGACAACGAGAAAGACCGCTGGATCGGCAGCCCGGTCGAGACCGACAGCGTGTCCGAGAACGTTTCCAGCGGCAGTGCTGCGCCCGCCGGGTAGAGGGCTCGGGCACGAACGCGGACCGGTGTGGGCACGGTGCCAGAGTTGATCTGTACGGTCACCGAGCCATCCGGATTGGTGCGCTTGACGTAGCGCACGATGGACAGGTTGTCCGATCCGCACAGCTGTGGCGAACCAGGAGACGGTGGCGAAAGACCCAGCCCGAAGCCATCGACGTTGAGTCCGCCGATGTAGGTGGTGATGTCGAAGCAGACGTCGGCGTTGGCCACGCCTTGCCCTGCGACATCCACCAGTCGGAACGTCACGCTCGCGTTCTCCTGGCGCCCGTTGCCACCCTGGCCACGCAGCGTGATCGAACGGTCGGACGGCACCACCGAGATGAAGCGCAGGCTGCCGGTGGTCGGTGGCAGCAACTGGAAGGAGCCGCTCTCGCTGTCGGACGAGATCGACGCGGTCACCGTGACGGTCGCCCCTGTCGCAGCAGCGTTCTGCGCACAACCGTTGTCAACAAAGGTCGCAACCGCCAAGCCCGTGTTCTGTTGCGTTTCAGCGCTCGGGGTGATCGTGGCCCGGCCGGCGGCACAGGAACTGCTGAAGTTCACGGTCACCGGCTCACGGAATGGCTGACCGTTCTGCTGGACCTGCACCTGCACCTGGGTCGTCCCGTAGGCCGACACGGTAGGCGAGAAGATCTGGAATCCGCCAAGGGACAGCGAGGAAGGCGGCGGAGACGTGCTTCCGCTGGCAAAGAAGTTGGCTGCCGAAGTCGCACTCTGAGTGCCCAGCGTGGCAGTTGCACGGACGCGGCCGGCACCCGACGACGCACCCGCCGATGTGACGGTGACCGTGGCCACGCCGTTGCTGTCGGTCAACTGGCTTCCGGAGGCTGGATCGACGCGAACCAGGGGTAGAGACTGCTCGAGGCTGAACTGGACGATTTCGTTGGCAACCGCAACGCCATCGCGCTTGAGCGTGGCTTGTGCCCGCAAGGGCTGACCACCGACCACGGCGGTCGTCGGGGTTCCATTGCTGTCGAGAAGCGTCACGGCCATGGTGACGACCGGAACGGTAGGCGTTACGCCACCGCCACCACCGCCCCCACCACCGTCTCCGCCACCCGTGCCTCCGAAGGGTGCACCGCCCCCGCCACCGCCGCCGCATGCCGTCAGCAGCAATGCGGCCGTGGTGCCCAGGGCCCAGGCGGCATGGCGCCATCCGCGAACAAGTCTCGAAACCATCATCGTCAAATCCTCGGACTAGTCCCGCTTCAGCGCACCGCCGTGCGGTCGGTGACGATCTTGGGCGTGATGAACACCAGCAACTCGGTCTTGTTGGTCGTGCGGACGCGGTTCTGGAACAGATAGCCCAGCCATGGAATATCGCCCAGCAGTGGCACCTTGTTGATCTCGTTGCGTTCGGTCTGCGTGAAGATGCCACCGATCACGACGGTTCCACCGTTTTCGACCAGCACCTGGGTCCGGACCTGACGCGTGTTGATCGCCGGACCGGCCGGTGTGTTGGCGCCGCGGCTGTCGTTGGCGACCTCCAGATCGAGGATGACGTTGCCTTCGGGCGTGATCTGCGGCGTCACGTCCAAACTCAGGCTGGCGCGGCGGAACGAGATCGACGTGGCTCCGCTGCTCGTTGCCTGCTGGTAGGGGATCTCCTCGCCCTGCTCGATGCGAGAGCGGCGCTGATCGGTGGCGATGATGCGCGGGCTGGAGATGATGTTGCCCTTGCCTTCGGCTTCCAGCGCCGTCAGCTCCAGGTTCAAGAAGCGATTGACTGACGAGCCAAACAGAGACAGTGCAAAGGTCGCAGCCTGGCCGCCGAGCTGGCTGACGTTGGCCGGCAGGTTGACGAATTGCGAGTTCGAGAAGTCGATCGGGCTCGGGATCTGCCCGGTCTGCGCTCCGATGGCCTGATAGTTGCCGCCGATGTTCACGCCCGCCCGACTCGGTGGCCCGCGGAGGTCCGTGGCGCCGAGTCGAACACCGAGTGCGCGACCGAAGGAGTCGTCGGCCTCGACGATCCGGGCTTCGATCAGCACCTGGCGCACCGGCACGTCGATCTTCGCGATCAACTGGCTGATCTCTTCGAGCTTGCTCGGGATGTCGCTGACGAAGAGCTGGTTGGTGCGGGTCTCGAACAGGATGCTGCCGCGTGGCGACAGGATGCGGTTGCTCTGGTTGGCGCCAGAAGCACCCCCCCCCGAGCCTGAACTGCCACCGCCGCCACCGGATCCGGACTGGTTCTGTCCGGTCAGGCCCTTGGCGACTTCTTCGGCCTTGGTGTAGTTGAGTTGGAAGCTCTGTGTCCGCAGCGGCTCAAGTTCAGCCAGCTTCTTGCGGGATTCGAGCTCGACCTGTTCCTTGGCGGCGAGTTCTTCCTTCGGCGCAATCCACAGCACGTTGCCGTTCTTGCGCACGCCCAGCCCCTTGCTTTGCAGGATGATGTCCAGAGCCTGGTCCCAAGGCACATCCTTCAAGCGCAGCGTGACGTTTCCGGTGACGGTGTCGCTGGTCACGACGTTGAAGTTCGTGAAGTCGGCGATCACCTGCAGCAGCGCCCGCACCTCGATGTTCTGGAAGTTCAGGCTGAGCTTTTCGCCCTGGAAGCCTGGGCCCTGGACGAGCTTGTTGGCGTCCACCTTCATCGGCCGCACCTCAAGCACGAACTGGGTGTCGGTCTGATAAGCGCTGTGTTCCCAGGCGCCGGTCGGCTCGACGACCATGCGGACGCGATCCCCGCTCTGGAACGTCGACACGCTCTTCACTGGTGTGCCGAAGTCGGTCGTGTCGAGCCGGCGACGCAAGGTTTCGGGCAGTGTGGAGCGCAGGAACTCGACCACCAGGTTCTGACCCTGCTGTCGGATGTCCACCCCGACCTGAGTGCTGGGCAGGGAAACGATGATCCGGCCCGCGCCGTCGTTGCCGCGCCGGAAGTCGATTTCTCGAAGCGCCTGCGCGACCGTGTTCTGCGCCGGTGCAAAGGTGGTGGCCGCCGCTGCCGCTGGAGCCGATGCCACCGCGTCACCGCTTCCTCCGTCGAGCACCAAAAGCAGGGTCTTGCCCTGCAACTGGGCGCGGTAGCTCGATGCCTGGCGAAGATTCAACACCAGTCGGGTGCGGTTGTCGCCACCCTGTGCGATGGCCACCGAACGCAGATTGCCCTGGTTGATCTCGACCATCGACCGTCCCACGGCGTTGCCGACACCGGGCAGATCGATCGCGATCCGCGGCGGCGATTGGACGGCAAAGCCCGTCGGAATCGCCGCCAGGGGTTCGGACAACTCCACGCGCACGACTTCACTACCAGCTTGTTGGGTGCTTGTGATGCCGACGATGTTGATCTGGGCCCAAGCCACCGGGGCCAGCAGAACTGCCGCAATCAGGGCTGCGGCTCGGCGCCAGAGGCCGGATCCCTCGTGCCCGGCTGGGGTCGTGCGCAAAGTCATGCCGCCTCGTCTCGTGTGTTGGTTCATCGCGTCCGCGTTGTTTGCCGGTGTTCTCCGATTCATCGCGCCCGCTCCTGCAATTGCAGCGCTGCCGCCCGTTCGACGGTATCGCCCGCTGCGTCCTGCACCAATTCGCGCAGGGTCACCTCGGTTTCGGTGATGCGCACGATTCGGCCGTAGTTCTGGCCCAGGTATTCACCGATCTTGACCTGGTAGAGGAGGTTGTCGACCCGCAGCAGTGCGTGCTGGGTGCCTTGCTTGACGACGCTGCCCACCATCGCCATGCTGTCCAGCGGAAAGCTCTCAAGGGGTTCCCGGCGGCGGTTCAATTCGACCGCAAGCAGCGAATTGGGCTGCCGGGCCTCTTGCTTGATCGCGACGGTCAGCTTCTGATTGCTGAACGGCTCGACCGATTGCGCCGCGGCGTAAGGCTGAGGATTGAACTTCTTGGGGGGCTGCAGCGGAGGAACATTGGGCTTGACTTCCCGCCTTTGCTGGTCCATCCACTGCTGCAACTCGGCAGTGTCGGCCGTGCAGCCGGCGGTGACCACAGCCACCAAGGTGACCATTGGCGCCAGCAAGCGGGGCAAGCGAAGGCGGCGCGTCGTCATCACTTGGCCCTCGTGGTCTTCTTGGCCGCCGCCGCGGCAGCCTTCTGCTCGTCAACCTCGGCCTTGTCGAGGTAGCGATACGTATAAGCCGTTGCGTCCATCGCAAGATTTCCGCTGCCCAAGGCCTCGCGCTGAGCCGAGACGATCGAGACGTTCTGCAAGGTCACGATTCGCGACAGGTTGGCGATGTCGGCAGCGAAGGCGCCGATGTCGTGGTACCTGCCCGTCACCCTCAATGCGATCGGAAGCTCGACGTAGTAGTCCTTGACCTGTTGCTGCCCAGGACGGAAGAGCTCGAACTGCAGGCCTCGACCGAGACCGGCCTGGTTGATGTCCGAGAGCAGCGCATCCATCTCGGCCTTGCCCGGGAGTTGCTTCTCGAGTTGGGTCACGTACTCCTCGACCTGGAGCTTCTGCTTTCGAAGCTCGGCCAGGTTGACGGCCTGAGCCACGCGGTTGCGGTAGGTGTCCTTGAGCGTCGGCTCTTGCGCTCGGGCACTGTCCAGTTCGGTCGCCGCTGCGGAGACGACGAACCACCAACCGGCAAGAAGAACCGCTGCGGCGACACCGACGAAGGCGGCGACCTTGGGCAAGGTCGGCCACTGGCCGGGCTCGGCCGTGTTCAAGCCGCGGAACTGCCCTGCCGCTTGGTCAAAGAAGCTGGAGACGTCGAAGTTGAGGGTCGTAGCCTTTGTGGCCATGGCGATGTTCCGTGACCGCGTCAGGGGGTGCGCGCGGCGGGAGCCGGGACCGGCCGCCCGGCCGGAGCGGATGCGGCACCTGCCGGGCCGGCGACGCTTTGAACGCGCTTGAGCGTCAGCCGCATTGAGAAGTCGAACAGCCGGCGTTGCTCGCGCGTGGCTGTGGTGACATTGGCGATCTTGATCTCGACAAGCTCGGGCCGCTCCAGCCACGGCGAGTTGTAGGCGGTGTTGCGAAGCATCTCCGAGACCCGCTCGTTCGTCTGGGCGACCCCGCTGACGGTGACCTGCTGACCGGCCTGCTTGATGCTCGTGAGGTAGACGCCCTCCGGAGTCTGACGCACCAGTTCGTCGAGCAGGTACACCGGCATGTTGCGATCTGTCTGCAGATCCTCGACCGACTTCTGCCGTGCCTTGAGCGCGTCGATTTCGGCACGCAGGTTGGCAATGTCCTTGATCTGGGCATCCAGCTTCGTGATCTCGGCCTGCACGAAGCTGTTGCGTTGCTGCTGCGCCGAGGTCATCTGCTGCAAGACGGTGTACCAGAGTCCGACCAGCGCCCCGCCGGCGGCGGCTGCAAGGCCCAGGCCGACGAAGAACGTCTGCTTGCGCTGGCGTCGCTTCTCCTCGCGGTGCGGCAGCAGGTTGATCAGGATCACTGCAGGAACCTCCGCATCGCCAGACCGCAAGCGGTGAGGTAGCTCGGCGCCTCGCGGCGAACGCGGCTCTCGCGCACGCCCGAGCCCAGGTGCATGTTCTCGAACGGATTGACGACGCTTGCGGCAAAGCCGGTCAGGTCTGTCACCCGGTCCTTCAGGCCCGGCAGCGTGGCGGTTCCACCGGCCAGCATCACATAGTGCACCTTGTGGTGCGGCGTGCTGGTGAAGAAGTACTGCAGTGCACGGCCGATCTCCTGCGACAGGCTGTCGACAAACGGCGAAAGGATCGCACCGTCATAGTCGTCGGGCAGGTCGCCGGAGAGCTTCTTGGCCTCGGCTTCCTCGAAGGAGAAGCCGTATTGACGGCTGATCAACTGCGTCAGTTGCGCGCCACCGAAAGCCTGATCGCGGTCGTAGAGCATCTCGTCGTCGCGCAGGACTTTCAGGCTCGTGGTGTCGGCGCCGATCTCGAACAAGGCCACCAGGGCGTCGCGGCCCTCGTTGGGCAGCGACGCCACAACCCGGCTCATCGCCAAGCGCGAAGCATGGGATTCGATGTCCAGAACGGCGGGCTTCAGGCCCGCGGCCTCCGCCAGGCCTTGGCGGTCCTGGACGCGGTCCTTGCGGCTCGCGGCAATCAGCACCTCGACGTCGCCGGCCGAGGTCGGGCTGGGACCGATGACGCAGAAGTCCAGGCTGACTTCGTCGAGCGAGAACGGGATGTACTGGTTGGCCTCGGTCTCGACCTGGAGTTCCATCTCTTCTTCGCGCAGCCCGGCCGGGAGCATGATCTTCTTGGTGATGACGGCCGACTGCGGCATGGCCATCACGACCTGCTTGCTCTTGCTGCCGCTCTTTTGAACGACACGGCGCACGGCTTCAGCGACCTCATCGAATTTTTCGATCTGGCCGTCGGTGATCCAGCCTTTCTCGAAAGGCTCTGACGCAAACCGCTCAAGCACGTAATCGCCGTTGGGCTTCTGGTCCAGTTCGACCAGCTTCACGCTGGAAGACGAGATGTCCAGACCGACCATCGGCGGGTGCTTGCGGCCCAGCAAGGCATCCAGAAAACTCAAGGCAGGCACTCCTGAAGTGGGGGCTGGAGCGGGGGCTCACACCCGGCCACCGGATGCGCTTAAGTCCCCACCACTTTCTTAAGAAGTTACTTCAATGCTAGCAGTAAAGCCCTTGTGCAACAAAGAAAAAACGGTTGCGGGGCTCAAGGCTAAGGCGTGCTTCCCCCGGCCGCGGGAGGGAATTGCAACAAGCCGAAAGGGCCGGTCGGTCTGCCTCCGGGCCCGTTCGAACAGCAGACGGCCGTCGCCTGGATAATCTGAGCCCACGATGCATCCGGATCCTGCGGCTACTGGCGAGCCCCCCTACGGCCCTGAAGGCGGTCAGCCTCCCAGGCAAGCGCTGGCGGGCTGGGTCAAGGGTGTCGGTCGGATCCTCGGATGGCTGGGCGGGCTTGTTCTGGCCGGCGCTTTGGCGCTTGTGCTTGTGGTCGGTGTCGCGCTCGCTGTGGCGTACCCGCAACTTCCCGAGATCGCCAGCCTGGCTGACTACCGGCCCAAGCTGCCGCTGCGCGTGTTCTCGCGCGACGGCGTTCTGCTCGGTGAGTTCGGCGAGGAGCGGCGCACTTTCGTACCGATCGGCCAGATCCCGCAGGTCATGAAGGACGCCGTGCTCGCGGCTGAGGACTCGCGTTTTTATCGCCATGGCGGTGTCGACTACAAGGGCATCGCGCGAGCAGCGCTGGCGAACCTGCGCGACGCCCGCAGCGAAGGGGCAAGCACGATCACGATGCAGGTGGCGCGCAACTTCTACCTTTCGACGGAAAAGACCTTCACGCGCAAGATCTACGAGATCCTGCTGGCGCTGAAGATCGAAAGCATGCTCTCGAAGGATCAGATCCTGGAGCTGTACATGAACCAGATCTTCCTGGGCCACCGCTCGAACGGGTTCGCGGCTGCCGCTGAGGTCTATTTCGGCAAAAAACTCCAAGACGTGAGCGTGGCTCAGGCGGCGATGCTGGCGGGCCTGCCCAAGGCGCCTTCGGCCTACAACCCGATCGCCAATCCGCGCCGGGCCACGGTTCGCCAGCGCTACATCGTGGGCCGCATGTTCGAAGCCGGCTTCATCACCGAGCTTCAGATGGAAGCGGCACTGAAGGAGCAACTGCGCTACCGACCCGCCAGCAACGCCTCGGTACACGCAGAGTTCGTCGCCGAAACCGCCCGCCAACTCGTCTTCGCGCAGTACGGCGAAGAGGCCTACACCCGAGGCCTGCGCGTGGTGCTGACCCTCGATTCGACCGATCAGATGATGGCCTACCGGGCGCTGCGCCGGGGGCTGATGGACTTCGAACTTCGGCAGGTCTATCGCGGCCCTGAGGCCTACGTCGTACTGCCGGACGACGCAGCCTTGATCGACGCACGCGTGGCCGAAGCGCTGGGTGACCACCCGGACAATGACGACCTGAAGGCCGCGGTTGTGCTGGAGGCCTCGCCACGCAAAGTGGTCGCCATGCTGCAGTCGGGCGACACCGTCACCGTGACCGGGGCAGGGCTGAGGCCGGTGGCCTCGGGACTCGCCGACAAGGCCGGTCCAAAGGTCAAGATCCGACGCGGTGCGGTCGTGCGCGTCATGAGGCTGGTCGGCGAGAAGGGCGATTGGACGCTGACACAAATCCCCGAGGTGGAGGGCGCGCTGGTGGCGCTGGACACCCACAGCGGAGCCATCCGCGCATTGGTCGGCGGATTCGACTTCGGGCACAACAAGTTCAATCACGTGACCCAGGCCTGGCGCCAACCCGGGTCGAGCTTCAAGCCTTTCATCTACTCCGCGGCGCTGGAGCAGGGCTTCTCGCCCAACACCATGGTCAACGATGCGCCGTTGTTCTTCGACGCAGCGGCCACCGGAAGCCAGCCCTGGGAGCCCAAGAACTACGACGGCACCTTTGAAGGGCCGATGGCGTTGCAGACGGCTCTGGCGAAGTCCAAGAACATGGTGTCGATCCGCGTCCTGCAGCATGCGGGCGTGCCGTTCGCGCAGGCTTGGCTCGACAACTTCGGCTTCGACACCGCCCGGCACCCGCCCTACCTGACGATGGCACTGGGCGCCGGTTCCGTGACGCCGATGCAAATGGCGGCCGCCTACGCTGTGTTCGCCAACGGGGGATACCGGGTCGCACCGCAACTCATCGAGCGCATCACCGACCCCATGGGCAAGGTCCTGTTGGAGGCGCCTCCTCCTGCGCTGGACGAAAGCCAACGCACGCTGAACGCGCGCAACGCCTTCGTGATGAACTCGATGCTCCAGGAAGTCACCCGATCCGGGACCGCAGCCAAGGCGCAGGCGATCCTGAAGCGCAACGATCTCTACGGCAAGACCGGCACCACCAACGATGCCATGGATGCCTGGTTCGCGGGCTTCCATCCGCGACTGGCGACCGTGGTCTGGATCGGCTACGACACACCGAAGAAGCTGGGCGACCGGGAGACGGGTGGCGGATTGGCATTGCCGGTCTGGATCGACTGGATGAGCCATGCCTTGAAGAGTCTTCCGGTCGACGAACCGGTACCGCCGGAAGGCGTCGTCAGCGTCGGCGGGCGCTGGGTCTACGAGGAGTACGCCAGCGGTGGCGGGGTCGACAGCGTCGGCCTTCAGGACAAGGTGCCCGAGCCGGCCAACGTCCAGGAACGCAGCAGCATCCTCGATCTGTTCAAGCGCTGATCGTCCCGCGCTTGCCGCCAAGGCGGTCAGGCCGTGACCGCGATGCCGCCCTGGGTGCTGGCGTGCCGGTTCAGCGCATCGAAGAACTCTTCGCCGCTGCGGGTGTCCAGCCAGCGGTTGGCCACGAATCGGTAGTGGTAGCCCCCGGCCCTTGCCGCGAGCCACACTTCCTTCAGGGGCGGCTGGGTGTTGACGATCAGCTTGCTGCCGTTGGGGAACTGCAACTCCAGCAGCCCTCCGCTGCGGTGGGTGTCGATGTCGATCAGGTCGTCTTGAAGCCAGCGATCAGCCGCGGCCTCGATGCGGGCCAGAAGGGCGTGGGTCTCGCGCTGGTAGTCCTGGTCGCTGAGCGGGGTCGCCGCAGGGGTCGCATTCATAATTCCTGGATGTCGGAACAGTCTCGATTCAGTGTAGCCCTCGTGCTTGCGGCCGCGTTGTGCCCGGGGCTTGTCGCCTGCGGCCAGAAGGGACCGCTGACGCTTCCGAAGGCCCCCGAGGCGTCCTCGGCTCCGACCCCGATGGCCCCGGCGCAGCCGGCGTCGTCGCCCACTTCAGCACCGTCCCCCCGTCGAGCGCCTTGATGACCCTGCCCGGTTCCCCCCACCTCGTCCGTTTGGCTGGCGAACTGCGCCTGGACGGGCATTCGCTCGTTGACCTGGCGCACCGATTCGGGACGCCGCTGTTCGTCTATTCGCAAGCGGCGATGCTGTCGGCCGTGGCGGCCTACCACCAGGCGCTGCAAGGCCGCCCGCATCTGGTCTGCTACGCGATGAAGGCGAACTCCAGCCTTGCGGTGCTGCAGACCTTCGCCCGTGCCGGCTGCGGCTTCGACATCGTCTCGGTCGGCGAGCTTGAGCGCGTGCTCGCCGCCGGTGGCAGTGCCGCGAAGACGGTGTTCTCAGGTGTTGGCAAGAAGCGCGACGAAATGGCCCGTGCGCTCGAAGCGGGCGTCCGATGCTTCAACGTCGAGAGCCACGGCGAACTGGTTCGCCTGGATGAGGTCGCGCGCGCCCATGGCAAGCTGGCGCGCGTCAGCTTGCGCGTCAATCCGGACGTCGACGCCGGCACCCACCCCTACATCTCGACTGGCCTGAAGGGCAACAAGTTCGGGATCGCCCACCACGAGGCCCTTGACGCCTACCGTCATGCGGCGGCACTGCCGGGACTTGAGGTGGTCGGCATCGATTGCCACATCGGCTCGCAGATCGTGCAGATCGCGCCGTATCTGGACGCGCTGGACCGGCTGCTCGATCTCGTCGAGGCGGTCGAGCGAGAAGGTTTGGTCATCCACCATGTCGATGTCGGTGGGGGCCTGGGCATCACGTACACCGACGAAGCGCCACCCGCGGCCGATGCCCTGGTCGGCGCGCTGCTCGCGCGGCTGGATTCGCGTGGCCATGGGTGGCGGGAGGTGCTGTTCGAGCCCGGTCGGTCGCTGGTGGGCAATGCGGGTGTGCTGCTGACCGAGGTCCAGTACCTCAAGCGCGGCCCGACGAAGAACTTCTGCATCGTCGATGCGGCCATGAACGACCTTCTGCGGCCGGCGATGTACGAGGCCTGGATGGCGATCGAGCCCTGTCGGCAGCGCGACGGGATCGCGGCCGAGACCTGGGATGTGGTCGGACCGGTCTGCGAGTCGGGCGACTGGCTGGGCCGCGACCGCAGACTCGCCATCTCCGAAGGAGACACCTTGGCTGTCCTGTCGGCCGGGGCGTACGGGATGGCCATGGCCAGCAACTACAACACCCGCCCGCGTGCCGCCGAGATCATGCTGGTCGGTGACCAGGCTCATCTGATCCGCGAACGCGAACCGATCCAGGCGCTGATGTCAGGCGAGCGGCTGCTGTAGCGTGCGCCAGGTCCGGAGGGACCGGCAAGCAGCGATCAGATCCGGCCCTCTTCGACCGCGTGGCAGGCGACTCGGATGCCGGCAATCGTCCTGAGTGCCGGGCGCTCGCTCGAGCAACGGGCATTGGCGTGCGGGCAGCGCGGATGGAAGGCGCAGCCTTGCGGTGGATTCAGCGGGTTGGGTACCTCGCCTTGCACCGGCGTGCGCGCGCGGCCCGACATGTGGATGTCGGGGATCGCGTCGAGCAGCATGCGCGTGTACGGGTGCCGCGGCTGGCTGAAGAGCGACTTCTTGGGCGCCTGTTCGACCAGACGGCCGAGGTACATCACACCCACCTCGTCGGCAACATGGCGCACGACCGCGAGGTTGTGCGAGATGAACAGGTAGGTCAGTCCCTGCCGGTGCTGCAGGTCCTGCATGATGTTCAGGACCTGGGCTTGAACCGAAACGTCCAGCGCCGAGGTCGGTTCGTCGCAGACCAGGAACTCGGGCTCGGTGGCCAAGGCCCGCGCGATGCTGATCCGCTGGCGTTGGCCGCCCGAGAACTGGTGCGGGAACTTGACGCAGTCCGCGGCAGCGAGGCCCACCGATCGCAGCAACTCGCCCACCTGGTCGCGCAGGGCGTCGCCACCCTGGGCCAGACCATGTTCGCGCAAGGGCTCGCCGACGATGTCGAGGACCTTCCAGCGAGGATTGAGGCTCGCATACGGATCCTGGAAGATCATCTGCATGCGGCGCCGGAGAGAACGCAACTCGGCACCCTTCAGCTTGGCGGTGTCGTGCCCGCCAAAGTGAACGGAGCCGCGGGTCGGCGCGTACAGGCCCACGAGCAGACGTGCGACGGTGCTCTTGCCGCAGCCGGATTCACCGACCAGCGCCAGGGTCTGACCCTTCGGGATCGAAAACGAGACGCCATCGACGGCATGCACGAACTGTCGTGGCTTGCGCTCGACCACACGGTTGAGCCAGGGCGCCGAGACGTCGAAGGTCTTGGCCAGGTCCTCGACCTGGACCAGCGCCTTCATGTCGGCGGCGGCAGGGATCATGACGACACCGCCTCGTGTACCAGCCAGCAGGCCGCTCGCGTGGCGCCGGCGTCGACAAGTTCAGGCCGTTCGCTGCGGCAGCGTGCCATCACCTGCGGGCAGCGCGGATTGAACGCGCATCCAGCGGGGATCGCGTTCAGCCGCGGCATCGCGCCGTCGATCTGCAGCAGCCGCTCCCGGTCTTCGTCCATCGCCGGGATCGAGCCCATCAGGCCGGCGGTGTAGGGATGGCGCGGTCGGTGGATCACGTCCTGCACCGGACCGATCTCGGCCACCCGGCCGGCATAGAGCACGGCGACACGGTCGCAGGTTTCGGCGATCACACCCATGTCGTGGGTGACGAGCATGATGGCAGCGCCGTGCTCCTTGCACAGCCGTTTGAGCAGGGCAATGATCTGGGCCTGGATCGAGACGTCGAGCGCGGTCGTCGGCTCGTCGGCCACGATCAGCTGCGGCTCCGCAGCCAGAGCCAGCGCGATCACCACCCGTTGGCGCATCCCGCCGCTGAACTGATGCGGGTACTGGTCGATGCGCTGCTCGGCCGCGGGAATGCCGGTCTCCTGCAGCAGCCGGATCGCGCGGGCGCGGGCTTCGCCGGCGTCCACCGGGAGGTGGGTCTGGATCGTCTCGACGAGCTGGCGGCCGATCGTGTACAGCGGATTCAGCGAGGTCAGCGGATCCTGGAAGATCGCGCCGATTCGGCGGCCGCGCAACTGGCGCATCTTCTCGTAGGGCAGGTTGTCGATGCGCTGCCCTGCGAGGCGGATCTCGCCGCTGGCGATGCG
>JAJTGU010000171.1 GCA_021297985.1 Rubrivivax sp. | reverse complement strand
GCTGCGCCGTGGCTCGCACGATGGGCTCCCGGTAGGTTGAGCCCGCACGGTCTCAAGCCGTGCTCTGTGCCTCCATCGCCTTGATGGCTGCCAGCCGACTTGTGCCCTCCGTCGCGGGGCCCACTACGGGTGACTGCGAGGTTGCCCGACCGGCAGCTTCAGGGCGGCGAGATCGGGGCGGCCTATGTCTCTTCAGGGTCGGCATGCGCCGGTCGGGCACCCGATCTCACCGCCGGAAAGCTGACCCTGAACTTGAGCCGCCGGATAGCCGACGTCCACGGCCGGCAAGGGACGACCCAACTGGGACATCCGCCGCGCTGATCTCGCTGCCCCAAAGCGGCCGGTGGCGTATGCACCAAGGCGACCGAAGGTGGGCGTCGACTCTCGTGTGGACGAGGAGAGCATCCATGCGCTAGAACAGGCGAAGTTGCACGCAGGCGGCTGTGCGGGCCAGACCTGAGAGTGCGGCAAGTCCTGAACCATCCCCCTGGCTGCGGAGAACGACGAGTTGAGCCCATCCGCCAAAGCCCCCACCGCTGTCGGCCTGTACTTGGGCGGCGTGCAGTTCCTGTTCGCGGTTGGCTGGATCGTCTACGTGATCTATCTGCCAGCGCTGGCGGAGCAGGCCGGACTGCCCAAGTCGGCCGTGCCCTGGCTGCTGCTCATGGACCAGCTGATCTTCGTGGCCTGCGACTTGGCAGTGGGCGTCTGGTCGGACCGGGCGGCGGGCGTGCTGGGTCGCATCGGCTCGTGGGTGCTGGGTGTCACCCTGCTGTCCACCGTGGCCTTCCTTGCGCTGCCCTGGGTTGCGCCGCGGGGTTCACCGGGCCTGTTTGTGGCAATCACCGCGCTCTGGGCGGCCACCAGCGCGGCGTTGCGGGCCCCGCCGATGACGTTGCTGGGCCGTTATGTGGCCAAGCCCGCCGTCCCCTGGCTGGTGAGCCTGGTGTTGCTGGGTACAGGCATCGCATCTGCCATCGGTCCCTACCTCGGGTTGGCGATGAAGGGGCTGGACCCGCGCCTGCCGTTCGCTCTGGCTGGCTTGTCGCTGGCTGCCATCACGGTCGGCATGGTTGTGGCCGAGCGCGCGCTGTCACAGCGCCGAGCCGCCGACGGGGCGGTCAGGGTGGAGACCGCGGCGCCGTCGCCGGCCTCGCTCACCGGACGCGACGGCGTCGCGCCAATCGGCTTCCTGCTGGCCGCGCTGCTGGCTGCGGCCGCCGCCCAGTTGCATGCCAATCTGGTGGCTGCTCCGCTGTACCTGCGTCATGCTCCCGCATCGATGCTGCCGGTGCTGTTGCCGGTGTTCTGGGTCGGCTTCAACCTGGCGCTCATGCCGGCGAGCCTGGCCGTCAAGCGGGCTCGTTGGAGGTGGCCACCCACGCTAAGGAGCCGCGTATATTGCCCTCTGACCGCCGGGCGGGTGCTCGCGGCAGGAACGGTTCTGGAGAGAGACATCATGAGGTTGTTGCGACTGGGCGCGCTGGCGCTCGTGAGTTCGGCCCTGTTGATCGCGTGCGGCGGCAGCGACGATCCGCCGGCACCGGAGAAGATCACCTACACGAAGCTGGTGTCCTTCGGCGACAGCTTCAGCGACATGGGCACCTATGCCACGCCTGGCCTGGTGGCCGCGACGGGCGGCGGCCGCTACACCGTCAACGGCGCGGGCGTGCAGCTCTGGGTCGAGCGCCTGGCCGCGGCTGCCAAGGTGCCGGCACCCTGCGCCGCGCAGACCGGCCTGAACAGCATCGGCCCGCTGGCGGGTTTTGCCGCGCCTGTCACCAACAAACCAGGTTGCTATGACTATGCCCAGGGTGGTGCGCGCGTCACCAACCCCGTGGGCCCCGGTAACCTGGGAACGCTCCCGGGCTCGCCCAGCGGCGCGCTCGGCCAGCTGACCGTGCCCCTGGTGACGCAGTTCGGCAACCACCTCGCGGCCGTGGGCGGCACCTATGCCGCCACCGACCTGGTGACGGTGCTCGCCGGCGGCAACGACTTCCTCATCCAGAGCGGGATCGTTCAGGCCACCGTGGCTGCGGGCGGCAACGCCACGACGGCTGGGCAGGCCGCGGTCACCGCGATGGGCCAGGCCGGTGGCGAACTGGCCGCCTACATCAAGTCCCTGGTGGTCGGCAAGGGCGCCAAGCGCGTGATCGTGGTCGCCTTGCCCGATGCCAGCCTCACGCCCGATGCGCTGGCCCAGCCCCAGTCCTCGCGCGACCTGCTCCAGCTGATGGCCTTCACCTTCAACGCAGAGCTGCAATTCGGCCTGCAGGGCGTGCCCGAGGTGCTCTACGTCGACCTGTACACGGCGCTGCAGGGCTGGGCCGCCAACCCCGGCGCGGTCGGCATCAGCAACATGAGGATTCCGGCCTGCAATGCGGCGCTCGTCGCCACGGCGCTGCTGTGCTCGCCCGCGACGACGATCAGCGGCGACACCAGCAAGTACTTCTTTGCCGACGGCGTGCACCCCTCGCCCTACGGGCACGAGCTCGTGGCCAAGTTCATCATCGACGCGATAGTGGCCAAGGGCTGGCTGTGAGCGAGAGGGCGGCGGGCCCAACACCCGCCGCCATATCCGCCACGCGGGAGTTCATCGCGGCTTGCGCCGCGCTGACGGCATCGCGGCGGGCGCCGCCCCTTTCTCCCGCGGCGGCAGGCCGGTGTGCTGCGTCAGCAGCCGGCCTTTCGTCACCACCGAGGTGCGCGAGCCCGCCGGCGTACTGTTCTTGCGCCGCGCGCTGACATAACCCTCGCCGCCCGCCGGCTGCCAGGCCGGTATCAGGTGGTGCTTGCCGTTGCCGATCAGGTCGGCGCGGCCCATCGTCTTGAGCGCCTCGCGCAGCAGCGGCCAGTTCGCCGGGTCGTGCCAGCGCAGGAAGGCCTTGTGCAGGCGGCGGCGCTTCTCGCCGCGCACGATGTCCACGCGCTCGGCCCGCTGCGGGTCGCGGCTGATGCCCTTCAGCGGGTTCAGGTCGGTGTGGTACATCGCCGTGGCCGTGGCCATCGGGCTGGGGTAGAAGGTCTGCACCTGGTCGGCCTTGAAGCCGTTGCGCTTGAGCCAGATGGCCAGGTTCATCATGTCCTCGTCGCTCGTGCCGGGGTGCGCGGCGATGAAGTAGGGGATGAGGTACTGCTTCTTGCCCGCCTCGGCGCTGAACTTCTCGAACATCTGCTTGAAGCGGTCGTAGCTGCCGATGCCGGGCTTCATCATCTTCGACAGCGGTCCGCCTTCGGTGTGCTCGGGCGCGATCTTCAGATAACCGCCGACGTGATGGGTGACGAGTTCCTTCGCGCATAGAAAAGAAAGCCGGTCAGAGTTGGCCGAAGGACGCCAAGACTGGACGGAATCAGGATGTCTCCCATGAGATTCCGCGCGCCAACGGCGGCCCAGATCACGTGTCGAACGCGAAGCCTTGCCCACATGTCGAGCACATTCAACGACATCGTGACGCAGGTGATTTCTCAAGATGGGAAAACGGCGTGATGGGAAGTGATGCTGTGACAAGTAGTCCTGATCTCGACAAGGTGCAGCGGCAGACCCCCGAACTGCTGACTGAAGATGGAGCGGCGGAGCTTCGCACGTACCTTTCCGAGGCACGGGACTTTCTCCTGTATTACAGCTGGTGCCGAGGAATCCATGAGGAGTACGTCGGGATCTTCGTGGGCGGGGTCATCGGAGTTTTTTTGTTCAAGATCGATCCCGCCCGACCAGATGTAGACGAGTGGATTTGGGTGATCGTTGGTGATGTGCCACCGACCTACCTAACGTGTGATCGATGCCCAAATCCAGCGACAGCTCTCGACGGCTATATCGGCGCAATGACGGAATGGGTTGAAGCCGCATCCAATGGCGAGTCGGTGGCCGAGTTGATTCCCGTGGATGTGCCGGCAACGCTAGCAAATGCTGAGCTTCTCCGAAAACGGCTCTCCTTCTTGGACACGCGAATACTGTCTCAGTACCGCAAGGATCTGGCGCGGGCTTGAAGGCAAGACCAGAAGCGAATCAGGGAGTGACAATTGGGGGCCAAGGCGAGCCAAGAGCGAACCACGAACTGGTCCTGTGCGCGAGAACACACACAGGCGGTCGGTGCTAGCGAACGACAAATCAAAGGTCGGCCATCGATGTTTCCCTCTTGCTAACTATTGGGTCGCGGCAGAAGCTGCAAATGGAGCGAAGTGTGGAAGTACTAAGCGTGCTCAGTGGGCGCCCAGTTAAGGCTGACGAGTTGGGTGGCCCTGAGCAGGCTTCAGCTATGCGGATGACCGTCAGCCGCATTCAGCGCCTGCTAACAGGAACTGCTACCGCAACAGTCTTGAGTGTGTTGTTCCTGCAGGGCTGTGGCGGTGGTGATGATTCAAGTCGGAACTCTGCCAAAGGCGCTACAGACCTGGGGGGATCGCTGGCCACACCGACAGGGCTAACCCCAGATCTCCGAGCATCGAATGCAGACAGCTTGCCGGAACCGGCAATGACTCCGCCGCTACAGCCATCGGCTGCGGCCCTTCCCGCCCCACAGAGTCAGGCGGTCAAACTGTCCGAAGCTTTGCTTTCTTCAGCGCCAGTGAACGCAGCTGCGGTGCTTGCGCAGAGTGTAGCGTTGCGCCGGGAGATATTGGCAACCGAAATGGGGTCGCCCATCGACTTGGCGGTCTCAAAGGCGGGCATCGTGTTCGTCGGTGATCGGCATGCCGGACTGGTTCGACTGGACCGGAAGACAGGTACCAGAATAGTTCATGGATTGGATGGATACGGACGTCCGGTGACAGAGCTCTTGGAAGCGATCGCGCTGGATCCAGAATTCGAGTCGAATAGGCGCATATTCCTACTCACACGCTTCTACGATGGGAGGGGAAGTCGACTGAAGGTAATCCGTCTACATTTGGATAACAACGGCGAAGCCGTCGCTGAGCAGTTTCTTCTCGCAACTCTGGATGCTGTTGATGATACGAGGAGGCATGCCCAGAGACGGAATACCGCGGAATCGTGGATGCGGTTTGGGCCGGATTCTCGACTGTACATTCTGGCGACAGCTGGTCAAGAGAGGCGCGACGTCGTGAGGCCGAATCAAGTCAACGCACAAACTGCAGTCTTCCGCCTGGAGAAGGCGCAATGGGGTGGCGGCGCGCATTTGCGAACGCAAGTCATCGTCGAACCCCTATTCATACATCCGCGTCGCGGAAGGTTGATAACCTTTGATTCCAACGAGGCATACCCAATCTCGGTCTTCGGCGAAGTCGGTGAAAGTCTGAAACTATCCTCCGCGGAAGGCGCCAACTCAAGCCGCGATCGCGCGGCTCAGGTCGGTTTCGAAAGTGGACTGATTCCTGCGGCGATCGAGCCGATTCCGAAACAGCCATGGAATCGCATAGGCGCGGCATTTGTTGTGGGCTATTTGAATTCACCGCGAATTGACCTAGTCATCGCGAAGCCCAACACCGGGTCAGCGCGTCTCCAAACCGTCTTCGACGACTTGGGAAGCGGAGTAGGAGCCCTGGCAACTACAGCTGACAGCATCTACTTGGCTACAAGTGGCAACAGCGGTCGAGAGCAGATATGGCGCATCTCCCGCAACTGAACCCACGAATAGACAATGGACCTCCCCCCGCGGGGTCTATTCTGTCGCCGAGTATTTCAATACAAGAAGGTTGGGCATTTGTGCCAATGGTCCCCGCAGCGCCTCGAGCGCGGAGGCCACGCGCAGGACCGCCAGGTCGTCGTGGCGCCGTCCGGTGATCTGCACCCCCACCGGCATGCCGTCGTCGTCGAAGGTCCAGGGCAGCGAGAGGGCCGGCTGCTCGCTCATGTTGAAAGGCACCGTGAACGCGATGTGCTCCATCGCGCGCAGCGGGTCGTTCGTCGGGCTGGCCCAGTCCGCCGGTGGCGCGGACACGGGGCAGACCGGCGACAGGACGATGTCGAACGGCAAGCTTGCTGCCACGGCAGCCTCGCGCAGGGCGGCGATCTGGCTGTAGCCGTGGAAGACCTGCGCGCCGCTGAAGTGGGCCGCCGCGGCGACCCAGTCCCGGATGTAGGGCAGCACACGCGCGCGCTGCGGCGGCGCCAGTGCCTCCAGTTCGAGCCAGGACCGCATGCGCCAGAACAGGTTCAGGCCGTCGGCCATCTCGCGGGTCGCAAACGCCGGGACGGCGCGAACATCCGCGCCGTGTGCGGCCAGGGTTTCCGCCGCGGCCCGTGCGGCAGCCAGCGGTGCCGGCTGCGCGTCCAGGCCCCAGCCCGGGTCCAGCCACAGGCCGACCTTCAGGCCGCGACACACGGCGCCCGGACCTTCGGCCGGCAGCGTCGTGGCCGCGTGCCAGTCGAGCGCTGCAGGGGGCAGGCTGGTCGTGTCGCGGGCATCGGGCCGCGCCAGCACGGCCATCATCCAGGCCGCGTCTTCGACGCTGCCGGTCAGCGGCCCTGCGACACGGCCGACGTAGGGCGGCTGGATCGGCACCCGGCCGCCGCTGGGCTTGAAGCCGACCACGCCGCACCAGTTGGCCGGCAGGCGGATCGAGCCACCGATGTCGGTGCCCAGATGCAGCGGGCCGTAGCCGGCGGCGGCTGCGGCGGCGGCACCGGCACTGCTGCCGCCGGGGTTGCGCGCCAGGTTCCAGGGGTTGCGCGTCAGGCGGTGAAAGCTCGACAGCCCCGAGGTCAGCATGCCCCAGTCGGGCATCGTGGTCTTGGCCAGCAGCACGGCGCCGGCCTCCCGCAACCGGGCCGCCGGTGGCGCATCGAGCCGCGCCGGAAAGAGGGCCGTCGCGGCGCAGCCCAGTGGCAGGGCCAGGCCGGCGGTGGCGATGTTCTCCTTCAGCGTCAGCGGCACGCCATCGAGCGGCGACAGGGGCTGCCCACGCGCCCAGCGGCCGGCGCTGGCGCGGGCCTGGGACAGCGCAGTGTCCGCGTCAAGACCCCACAGCGCCGCCAGCGCAGGCTCGAGCGCCTGGATGCGCGCGAGCACCGACTGCGCCACGTCGACCGGGCTCGTCGTGCCGCTGGCGTAGCGCCGCGACAGCTCGGCCGCGCCGAGCCTGAACAGAGGCGTGTCGACGGCTGGTGGCGTCACGCCAGCATCACACCGGTGTCGGCGGCGGCGCCCAGGAGATCGCGGCGATGTCGTTGGCGAAGATGGGGCTGCTGTTCCACAGCCCGCGCAGGCCGCGCCTGAACACCGCCACCTGGGCCGGGTTCCAGATGAAGACGTTGACGGCGTCCTCGGCGAGCTGGCGCTGGATGTCGCGCCACAGGCGGGCCTTCTCGCGCATCTCGCTGGTCTTGCCCAGTGTCGCCACCAGGCCCCGGAAGCGCGCCGAGTCGTAGCCGAAGTAGTAGTTCGGGTCGGCGTACGCAGTCGCGTAGTCCAGTGGCTCGACGTGGTTGATGATCGTCAGGTCGAAGTTGCCCTTGAACGGCCCGCTGAGCCATTGCGCCCACTCGACGTTCTCGATCTTGGCGTTGACGCCCACCTTGGCCAGCTGCGCGGCCACGATCTCGCCGCCCTTGCGTGCGTACTGCGGCGGCGGCAGCGTCAACGTCACGTCCAGCGGCGTGGTCACCCCGGCCTCCTTGAGCAGGGCGCGGGCGCGATCGGGGTCGTAGGCGTTGGACTTGGTCAGGTCGAGGTAACCCAGGTCGGTCGGCGCAAAGTGGCTGCCGATGGGTTTGCCCAGGCCCTCCTGCGCGCCGTCGATGAAGGCCTTGCGGTCGATCGCATGGGCCAGTGCGCGCCGCACCCGGACGTCGTTGAACGGCGCCTTGCGGTTGTTGATCGCGAGGATGCCCTTGCCGGCGGTGGAGCCGATTTCGACCGTGAAGCGGCGGGTGTCGCCCTGGAACTGCGCCAGCGCCTGCAGCGCGCCAAAGCGCGGCATGCCGTCGATGTCGCCGGCCAGAAGGGCGGCGACCTGGGCCGCCGGGTCGTTGATGAAGCGGAACTGCGCCCGCCGGATGCGGATCTTGGCCGCGTCGCGGTGGCCTTCCCAGCGCACCAGCGTCACCGACGAGCCCTTGGCCCAGCTGTCGAGCAGGTAGGGCCCGGTGCCGATGGGTTTGCTCGCGGCCTGCTCGGCGGTCTTGGGGTGCAGGATGACGGCGGTGTTCTCGCCCAGGCGGAACGGGATCGCGGCGTCGGCCGTGTTGAAGGTCAGCACAACCTTGTGCGGGTCGGCGACGACCACGCTGGCCAGGTTGTCCCACAAGGCCTTCTTGGCCTTGTTGGTGCTGTTCGGGGCCTTGGCGCGCTCGAAGCTGAACTTCACCGCCTCGGCATCGAATGGCGAGCCGTCGCTGAACTTGATGCCCTTCTTCAGCAGCACGGTGTAGGTCTTGCCGTCGGGCGTGTGCACCCACTGCTCGGCCAGCAGCGGCGTCACCGCGCCGTCCATCTCGATCCTGGTCAGGCCCTGCAGGATGTTGTAGTGCACGATCTCGCCGATTGCGGCGGCCGGCGCGACGGTCGGGTCCAGGCCCGGCGGCTCCAGCACCATGCCAAGCACGACCTGGTCGCGCGGACGCTGCTGCGCCAGCGCGGCCAGAGGCAGCGCCGCCAGCGGGCCGGCACCGAGCAGCCGGTTGAAGTGGCGGCGGTTCAGCCGGTTCAGGCGGGTCAGGATGGGGTCGCTCATGCGGTCTCCGGGGTGCGCTGCGGAACGGGAACTGCGCGCGATTCTGCGGGAAGTGCCCACGCCCGGCGCGAGCGTTCGAGACAGTACCTTGAAATTCCACCACTAAGAGCCGGAATTTCAATATATGCTGTAGCCATGCACGAACGCGAAGCCTTCGAAGCGTCGGTGCGCGCGGCCTTGCGCCGCAGCCCGGCGGTCGCCCTGGTGGGCCCGCGCCAGGTCGGGAAGACCACTCTCGCCCGGCGGCTGCTCGACGCCGCGTCGCCGAACTGGTTCGACCTGGAGGACCCCCAGGTCGCGGCACAGCTGGAGTCGCCGCGCACGGCGCTGGCAGCCTGTCGCGGCCTGGTCGTCATCGACGAGGTGCAGCATGCGCCGGAGTTGTTCAAGCTGCTGCGCGTGCTGATCGACCGGCCGGACAACGCGGCGCGGTTCCTGCTTCTGGGCAGCGCGTCGCCATCGTTGCTGCGGCAGTCTGCCGAGTCGCTGGCCGGGCGCATCGAAACACTCGAACTTGGCGGCTTCACGCTTGACGAAATCGGAGACGTCGACTCTGTCGGTCTCTACGGCGCCCATGGCCACGACGCAATCGACCGACTGTGGTGGCGCGGCGGCTTTCCGCGGTCCTTCTTGGCCGAAGACGATGCCGGCAGCCGGATCTGGCGGCGCGAGTTCGTGCGCACCGTCGTCGAGCGCGACCTGCCGCAGCTCGGCATGGCGGTGCCGGCGCCGGCGATCCACCGTTTCTGGGCGATGCTCGCGCACTTCCACGGCCAGGTCTGGAACGCCGCCGATCCGGCGCGCTCGCTTGGCACCAGCGAGTCAACAGTCCGCCGCTACCTGGACTGGTTGACCCAGGCCTGCTTCGTGCGTCAACTTCAGCCCTGGTTCGCCAACCTCGGCAAGCGCCAGGTCAAGGCGCCCAAGATCTACCTTCGCGACACCGGCCTGCTGCACGAGCTGCTCGGAATCGCCGACCCTGCCGCCCTGGCGCGCCATCCGCGCAGCGGTGCCTCATGGGAAGGTTTTGCGCTCGACCAGGTGCTTCGCATCGCGCGGCCCGATCAGGCCTACTTCTGGGCCACGCATGCCGGCGCCGAACTGGACCTTCTGCTGATCAAGGACGGCCGGCGGGTCGGCGTCGAGTTCAAGCGGGCCGACGCCCCGACGTTGACACCGTCGATGCGCATCGCGATGGCGGATCTCGAGCTGTCGGCGCTCTATGTCGTCTACCCCGGATCCCGGCGCTACGCGCTGGCCGAGCGCATCGAGGCGGTGCCGCTGACGGCGCTGCTGGCGCGAGCCAGCGCCGGCGGCGTCAGCGGCTGAGCACGCCCGGCACCGCCGCCAGCAGGCGCTGTGTGTACGGGTGCTGCGGCCGCGCGAACAGCGATTCGGGTGTGCCGCGTTCGACGACGCGGCCGGCCTGCAGCACCAGCACCTCGTCGGCGATCAGGTTCACGACGGCCAGGTCGTGGCTGATCAGCAGGAAGCTGATCCCAAGCTTGTCACGCAGGTCCTGCATCAGGTTCAACACCTGGGCCTGCACGCTGACGTCGAGTGCCGAGACCGGCTCGTCGGCGACGATGAGCGCCGGCCGCACGATCAGCGCGCGGGCGATGGCGATGCGCTGACGCTGGCCGCCGGAGAACTCGTGCGGGTACTTGGCGGCGTCGGCCGGTGCCAGGCCCACTTCGTGCAGCGCCTGCGCCACCCGCTCAGCCTGCTCGGCGGCCTTCGCACCTTGCAACACGGCCAGCGGTTCGGCGACCGAGTGGCCCACGGTGCGCCGTGGGTCCAGCGAGCCGTAGGGATCCTGGAACACCATCTGCAAGCGTTGGCGCTTGGCACGCAGCGCTGCGGCATCCAGCGCATGCAGGTCGTCGCCATCGAGCCGCACCCGGCCGGCGCTCGGCCGCTCCAGCGCCATCACGATGCGCGCCAGCGTGCTCTTGCCCGAACCGGATTCACCGACGATGCCCAGGCTGCGCCCGGCGAGCAGCGTGAAGTCCACGCCGTCCAATGCCTGCACCTCGGGCGCCGCTTGCCAGGGCAGTCGGCGCGACAGCCGGTAGCGCTTGCCCAGGCCTTCGACGTGCAGCAGCGGCGGGTTCATCGCGCGTTCAACACGTCACGTGTCGGCGGCGTCGCCTGCACCACGTCGGTCCGGATGCAGCGGGCAGCGTGCCCCGGACCGACCGGATGCACCTGCGGCACCGCGGCCGAGCAGGCGGCCACGGCGTAGGTGCAGCGCGGCGCAAAGCCGCAGCCCGGCGGCATCGCGCCCAGCGGCGGCACGCGGCCGGGGATGGTCGCGAGTCGGGTGCCACGCGCCAGGCCCAGGCGCGGCCGGGCGGCGATCAGGCCCCGCGTGTACGGATGGGCCGGCGTTTGCAGCACGTCGGCGCTGGTGCCGTGCTCGACGATCTGCCCGGCGTACATCACGGCGAGCTGCTGCACCGTCTGGGCCATCATCGCCAGGTCGTGGCTGATGAGCAGCAACGCCATGCCGTCTTCGCGCACCAGTTGCAGGAGCAGGTCCAGCACCTCGCGCTGCACCGTGGCGTCAAGCGCCGTGGTCGGCTCGTCGGCCAGCAGAAGGGCCGGCCGGCAGGCCAGCGCGATGGCGATCACGACGCGCTGGCGCTGGCCACCCGACAGCTGGTGCGGATAGGCGTCCAGTCGCGCGCTGGCCTGCGGCAGTTGCACACGTTCGAGCAGTCGCAGCGACTCGGCTCGCGCAGCGCTGGCCGACAGGCCCTGGTGCAGCCGCAGCGGCTCGCCGATCTGCGAGGCCAGCGTGTGCAGCGGATTGAGCGCCGACATCGGCTCCTGGAACACCATCGCCATGCGCCGGCCCCGCAGCGCGGCGTGCTCTCGCTCGGGCAGGCCGATCAGCTCGCGCCCGTCGAGCCGGATCGAGCCCGCGAGACGCGAGCCGTCGGGCAGCAGCCCCATGATGGCCAGCGCCGTCAGCGACTTGCCGCAGCCCGATTCTCCGATCAGCCCCAGCGTCGCCCCGGCCTCCAGCGTCAGGGACACCCCGCGCAACGCGTCGGCCATGCCGCCGTCGGGCAAGGGCAGGGCGACGCGGAGGTCGGCAAGGGCGAGCAAGGACATGGCCCCGGCGACGATATCGGCTTCCGAGGGCCGGCCGACTGCGACCGACTCAGAAGCGTTCCTGCTCCGGGCAGTCGGGGGTTGGCGCGGGCGGCTCGGCCGTCGTGCCAGGCGCGGGTGCCGCGATGGCCGACATCACGCCACCGCGCAGGGTCCGGATCACGATCCGGCCGCAGGCGCTGCTCAGCAACTGGCCACGCTCGATCCGCGTTTCGCCCGCTGCGATGTAGCGGTGGCTGCGCATCGGCACGTCGTCGTTCGGCGCGACGGCCAGGTGACGCTGTGCCAGGTCCAGCGCGTGCGCCAGCATCGCGGTCGCGTTGCCCTTCAAGGCTTGGCCGTCGTTGCGGGTCCAGTGCGCGACCGCCTCACTGCTGTCCGCAAGCGGTGCTGCAATCACCCGAATCACGGTCGTGGTCGGTGCCGCAGCGCCGCCGAGCACCACGTCGAGGTCGAGCACCATCGTCCGGCTGTCCTGCGACAACGCGAACATCGGACGGGCCTGGCCCGTGGTGGCCGGCTCCGCCGTGACCGTCGGCGCTGCTGCCGGTGCCGCCGCCTCGGGCGACAAGGTCGCGGCAGGGGTGCCAGCCCGCGATGCGAGGTGCGACTGAGCCGCTTGCCAAAGCTTGGGCAGGGTCAGGTCCCGCAAGAGGGTCTCGTAGGGCAGCAGCACCTTGTCGGCTTCGTCCTGCACCCGCTTGCGTTCGGCCGATTGGGCGCTGCTGGCAATCGCGCCGTGGGTCAGGATGGCGGCAAAGAAGCCGACGAGTCCAGCACCACCGGGATACAGGATTGCGCCGGCGCCGCCGACGGCACCGCCAGCGGTGCCTGGAATCCCGCGCCAAGGTACAGCGCCGTCGGCGGGCACGTCCCACAGCACATGCTTGGCTCCGGGCGCGATGCCGGCTGCCGAAGCCGGCGCATTGAGGCCCGCCAGCGCCAGCGAGAGGACGCAGGCGGTAAGCTGGGGCCAGGCCCTCACTTCGCGGCCACAAACGGCCGCGTGACGGCCTGGATCGCGTCCTCCAGGGCCTGGAAGTAGGCGTTGGTCAGGCCCGGGAACTTCGGCGGCTCGTCCCAGGCGCCTTCAGCCGAGCGGGAGATCGACAGCGGCGCGCTCCACTCCAGTCGATGCGTGGAAAGGTCGATCAGGTAGCCATGACCGCCGACGACGGCTTTCGGGACGTCGGTGGGCACGTAAGCCGAGTAAGACCTCCAGACCCCGAGATAGCCGATGTTGACCATCACGAGACGATCGATCCCGTGCTTGGCCTTCAGCGCGGAGAAGTCCTTCGGCGAGAACGCCTGCTCGGCCGAGCCTGTGCCCTTGAAGTCCGGCAGCTCGGCCATCTTGACCGGCGCGTCGATGACCACCACGTCCATGCCCCGCTTGCGCAGCAACTCGGCGAGATTGGCCTGCATCGGCTTGAGGTCGTCGGTACTCAGCGTACGGACATGATCGGTCAGCTTGGAGTGCGCGCCCGAGGCCACGGCCAGGCAAAGCAGGCAGTACGCGCCGGGAAACTGGGTATCGGCCTTGGGAAACTCCGAGACGGCCACGCCGATCCGGCCGGATTTGGCCTTGCTCGCAAAGAAGTCAGGCGCCAGTTCAACGGGTTTGGGTGGTGCGGGTGGCACAGCCACCGAGCACGAGCAATGCCGAGGCGACGAAGGCCAGGGCGGCGCGACGAATCATGAAGATACTCCCTGTGGTGTTCTGAATGCGCCCCACCGCTCGACCGCGTTGAAGGCGCAGGCGAAGCTTTATTCGCTGGCTGGCCGCCGGGCCCTCCGGAGTCACCCATTCCCACTGTTGGGGGAGGTCAGCGAAGAAGATCCAGATACGCCCCCGCCACCCTCGGCGCGTCCTGCAGGCCGAGCGACTGCATCAAGCCTTCGGCCACCGCCTGGCCTGCGGCGTCGCCCAGGCCCGGCCCGAGCACGACTTCGAGTTCGAGGTACTCGTCGGCCAGGCCCTGCACGCGGTCGAAGTGGATGCGCGTGGACCCGACGAGCACGAGCTGACGCCGCTTGACGACACGCCCCAGCAGGCCCTGGGCGCGTTCCAGCGCCTGGTGCAGCGTGTCCGCAGCGGTGGCATCGGGCAGTGGGCAGCGCACGTAATCGCTGGCCTTGGCGGACAGGGTGTCGCCGCGGGCGTAGTGGATCAGCTCGGTGCTGCCGTCGGCAAACCGGCGCAGCTTCAGCCGGCCGTGCGCGACGGCGTAGAAGCAATCGTCCTGGGCGATGTGCTGCGGCCCGGTGGCGCCGGGCAGGGCCAGCGCGCGGGGGAGAACCGCCGCAATGCCTTCGACAAGGCGGGCCTTGATCTCGATGTTGCGGGCCATCGGCGGTGGGTCCTCAGGCGCCGGCGGCGATCTGGCGCAGCGCCTGCACAAAGACCTCGGGCGGTTGGCCGCCCTGGATCAGATGCCGACGCTCGACAACGATGGAGGGCACCGACCGGATGCCGGCGGCCTGCCATTCGGCCTCGGCGGCGCGCACTTCGTCGGCGTAGCGTCCGCTGGCCAGCACCTCGCCGGCGTGATCCGCATCCAGGCCGGCCGCAGCGGCGGCTTCGACCAGCACCTCGGCCGAACCCGGGTTGCGGCCGTCACCGTGATAGGCCTGCAGCAGCGCATGCTTGAGCCGGCGCTGGGCGTCGGGAACGCCCGATTCCCCGGCCCAGTGCAGCAGTCGATGGGCATCAAAGGTGTTCCAGACCCGCGCCCGGTCGCCGAAGGCAAAACCCACCGCCGCGCCACGCTCGCGGATCGCGGCCCGGTTCTGCGCCAGCTGCTCATCGCCCATGCCGTACTTGGCCTTCAGGTAGGTCGCCGCGTCGGCGCCCTCGGCGGCCATCGTCGGGTTCAGCTCGAAGGGCTGGAAGTGCCAGTCGACGACCAACTCGCCTTCGAGTTGCTCCAGCGCGCGTTCCAGTGCGTTCAGTCCCACCGCACACCAGGGGCAGGCAACGTCGGAGACGAAGTCGACGCGCAGTCGACGCGGTGCCGGGGTCTTGTTCATGTCAGTGCACTTTCAAAGTCATGTCCGATTCATCGCCGCCGCGCGAGCTTCGGGTCCCAAAGGTCTCGCAAGCCGTCGCCGAGCAGGTTGAGCCCGAGCACCGCGAGCACGATGGCCAGGCCCGGCCAGACCGCCAGGATCGGGGCCTGGAACATCTGTGCCTGCGCCTCGTTGAGCATGCGCCCCCAACTCGGCTGCGGGGGCTGCGTGCCCAGGCCCAGATAGCTCAGCGCCGCTTCGGCCAGGATCGCGGTGGCGAACGCAATCGTCGCCTGCACCACCAGCGGGCTGGCGATGTTGGGCAGCACATGAACGCGTGTGATGGCCAGCGGGCCGAGTCCGGAAGTACGCGCGGCGAGCACGTACTCGCGCGCCCAGACCACACCCGCCGACGCTCGGGCGATGCGGGCGAACACCGGCACGTTGAAGATGCCGATGGCCACGATGCTGGTCACCAGGCCCGGACCCTGGATCGCCGACAGCATGAGCGCCGTCAACAAGGCCGGGAAGGCGAAGGTGAAGTCGCTGGCGCGCATCACGATCTCGTCGACCCATCCTCCCCGGGCCGCCGCCAGGCAGCCCAGCGCGACGCCGAACAGCATGCCGATGCCGACGGCGACCACGCCCACGACGATGCTCGCCTGCGCGCCGACCAGCAGCTGGCTGGCGATGTCGCGCCCCAGGCTGTCGGTGCCCAGCCAGTGCCTGGCGCTCGGGCCCTGGAGCTTGGAGGCGATGTCGATCTCGGCGGCCGGATGCGGGGTCCAGAACAGCGACAGCACGGCCGCCAGCAGCAGCGCCACCACCAGCACCGCGCCAATGGCAAAGCTCGGGTGACGGCGGGCGCGGCGGGCGAAGCCCGGTGCAGAGCTCATGTGCCGGCCCCGGACGCCGCGCGTACCCGCAGCCGTGGGTCGACCCAGGCCGTGGCCAGGTCGACCAGCAGGTTCACCGTCACGACCAGGGCCGCCAGCAGCATCACCACGTCGCGCACCACCACGAGGTCGCGGTTGGCGATGGCCTGGAACACCAGGCGGCCCAGCCCCGGCAGCACGAACACGTTCTCGACCACGATCGTGCCGGCAATCAGGTTGGCGAACTGCAGGCCCATCACCGTCAGCACCGGCACCATCGCGTTGCCCAGAACGTGGCGCAGCAGTGCCTGGCGGCGGGTCAGGCCCTTGGCGAGTGCGGTGCGGACAAAGTCCTCGTGCAGGACCTCGAGCACCGCGGACCGCGTGACGCGGGCCAGGATCGCGGCCTGCACCACCGCCAGGGCAATCGCCGGCAGGGCCAGCGCCGCCAGCGCGGGGCCGATGCCCCCATCGCCGCCATCGTCGCCGGTCCAACCCGGGAATCCACCCGCGCTGACCCACTGCAGGTGGACCGCGAACAGCAGGATCAGCAGGATCGCAAACCAGAAGTTCGGGATCGCGATCCCGATCTGGCTGGCCAGCATCGCGCCGACATCGCCCAGCCGGCGGTGGCGCGATGCGGCGTACAGGCCGACGGTGAGCGCGAGCACGACCGTGATCGCCATCGCCATGGCCGCCAGCGGCAGCGTCACCGCCAGCCGCTCGCCGATCAGCTCGGCGGTTGGCGTGTCGTAGCTGATGGACATCGCGGTGCGGCCTTGCACGAGCCCGCTGACCCAGTCCCAGTAGCGCTCAGTGGCCGGCCGATCCAGGCCCAGCCGCTGTTCCATCGCGGCCAGGGACTCGGGCGTCGCGGTGTCGCCCAGCACGACCTCGGCCGCATTGCCGGGCAGCAGTTCGAGCACCGCGAAGACGAGCAGCGACGCGACCGCCAGCGTCGCGGCGAATCCGGCAAGGCGGCGCAGCAGGAACATCGCTCCCATGGCCGGCGATGATGCCGCAGCGCCGGGCGGATCTTGCCAGCGCTCAAGTCATTGTCATACACTGTCTGACACTCAAGAACCTTTCGAGCCGTCATGCGCATCACCGCCCGCCTCGACCCCGAGACCGACGAGCAGCTGAACTACCTGGTCGCCGCCACCGGCCACACCGTGAGCCATGTGCTGCGTGACTCGGTGGCCGCTCAGTACCGCATCGTGCGCAGCCAACGCGCGCGCGGCCCGCAGCGCCTGCTGGCGCGTGTCGGCCAGGGCGACAGCGGGCGCAGCGACATTGCCAGCGACACCAAGGCAGCACTGGCCGAAGCGCTCGACATCAAGCTCGGTCGACCGGTCACCGGCCCCGCCGGTGGCGTCGCAGCGCGTCGTGGCCGTGCTGATCGTTGACACCGGCTTCCTGTTTGCGCTGGTCGACCGCCGCGATACCTGGCATGCGCGCGCCGCCGCGCTGGCGGGTACAGCTGCCGAAGGCTGGATCACGACCTGGCCGGTGCTCACCGAGGCTTGCCACCTGTTCCAGCGCCATCTGGGCAGCGCGTTCGCCAGCGACTTGATGGCCGACGTGGCCGATGGCGGCCTGGAGGTCTGGGAGCTGCCAGACCGCCAGTGGCCACAGATCCCGTTGCTGATGCGGCGCTACGCACGGCTGCCGATGGACCTGGCCGATGCTTCGCTGGTGCTGCTGGCAGAGCACCTGGGGCATGGTCGCATCGTGTCGACCGACCAGCGCGACTTCGGCGCCTACCGCTGGAAGAGCCGCAAGCCTTTCGAGAACCTGCTCGCCTGACCTCGGGCTGGCGCGCGCGCTGCCCCGCTTCAGCCGATCTTGTAGGTCTGCAGGTGGATGCTGGTTTCGGTCGCGCCGATGCCCTTGATCAGGCGCATGCGCTCCAGCACCCTTGCAAGCTCGTTCAGGTTCTCGGCGCGCAGCTCGGCCAGCAGATCCCAGCGGCCGTTGGTGTCGTGCAGCGCTGCCACGCCGGGCTCGCCCAACAGGTGAGCAATCACTTCACGTGTCTGATTGCCTTCGATCGTGATGCTCGTCCAGGCGCTGATGCCCGCCGGCAGGCTGTCCGGGCGCAGGCGCACGGTGTAGCCGGTGATGACGCCGTCGCCCTGCAGCCGTGCGATGCGGTTGGTCACGGTCCCGCGCGAGACCTTGAGCTTCTTGGCCAGTGCGGCGACGCTGGCGCGGGCGTCCTGACGCAGGAGTGCGAGCAGTTGCTGGTCAGTACTGTCCATCCGTTGATTTGAACATATCGACACTTGGGGGTGCCGATATGGCAGAAAGTTGACGTAATTGGTACAGCTTTGGCACTTCTGCTTGCCGCGGGCCCTCGGAACAATGGCTCCCATTGAATCCCAAGCCGTATCCGAGACTGCCATGACCACCCTGCTGACCACCCACGACATCGCCCGCATCGTCTCCAAACGAGGGTTGCCCGCGGTGTTGCGCCAGCTTGAAACGCGCATCACGGCGGACTTCCTGCGCTGGGCCGAGTTCGACAAGTCGGCGCGGGTCGCCAGCCATTCCGAAGTCGGTGTGATCGAACTGATGCCGGTCGCCGACGCGACGCGCTACAGCTTCAAGTACGTCAACGGCCACCCGAGCAATTTTCAGTTCGGGCTTCCGACGGTCATGGCTTTCGGCGTTCTGGCGGAAGTGAGCACAGGCAAACCACTCTTGCTGTCGGAGCTGACCTTGTCGACCGCGATGCGCACGGCGGCGACATCGGTGATGGCCGCGCGGGCGTTGGCGCGGCCGGATTCGGCGACGATGGCGCTGATCGGCAACGGCGCCCAGAGCGAGTTCCAGGCCCTGGCCTTCCACCACGGCCTGGGCATCCGCGAGATCCGCGCCTTCGACGTCGACGCCGCGGCGACCGAGCGGCTGCGCCGCCATCTGGCCGAAGCCGCGCCCGAACTGGCCTTTGTCGCCTGCGCGAGCACCGCTGAAGCCTTGCGTGGAGCGGACATCGTGACCACCGTCACCGCCGACAAGCGCCAGGCCGTCATCGTGACGCCGGACATGCTCGAGCCCGGCATGCACTTCAATGCCGTGGGCGGCGACTGCCCCGGCAAGACGGAACTGCACCGCGGCGTGCTCGAACGGGCCAGCGTGTTTGTCGAATACGAGCCGCAAAGCCGGATCGAAGGCGAGATCCAGCAGATGCCGGCGGACTTTGCCGTCGTCGAGCTGTGGCGGGTGCTGTCGGGCCAGGCCGGTGGCCGGCGCAGTGCCGATGAGATCACGGTGTTCGATTCGGTCGGCTTTGCGCTCGAGGACTTCTCGACCCTGAACTGGCTGCGTGACACCGCCGGCGAACTCGGCCTGGGCCGGCAGATCGCGCTGATCCCCGAGCTTGAGGACCCGAAGAACCTCTTCGGGGCGCTGCGCCGCCCCGACACGGCGACTCAGCCGCCGCGCTCGTGGCGGTCACAGGCCGCCAACAGCTCGGCCAGTATCCGCGGGTCCGACGCCGCCCAGTCCGCCGCCTGACGCCGCACCCGGGCCGCTTCGCGAACCCGGCGCGTCTGTTCGGTCTGGACCCCGCGGGCCGCCGCGCGCTCGCCGCGCACGTGCAGCCAGCGGAACAGCGGCAACAAGGCTCCTGCAGCCCAAAGCGCGCCCCGTGGCACCCAAACAGGGCCCGCGACATGGGAGGCGGCGGCTTGAACGGTGATGCTGGTCATGGTGAGTGGCCTTTCGGGCAGTGCCCTTGGCGCCGGGCAAGCCGGCAATGACCAGAATCTAGGGTTAACCCGATGTCATTTCAACCCGCAGGTGGTCGTTTCACCACACGGAACACGATGTAACCCGGGACTTTGGGTCAGAAACGTTCGTTGGAACGCCCCGCGTTCGGGTTCGTGATCCCAGCGACCGGGGTCCGGGCGCCACCGCTCGGCCGGCCCGAAGTCGAACAGCGCACAGACCAGGGCGCCCAGGTCGACACCCAACGACTGCCGGGCCGCCGATTGCCCGGCATCGGCGAGATCTGCGCTGAGCACGAAGTCGCGGAACCGCTCCCAGTCGAGCGCCATCCGCGCCGTCAGCATCCGGGCCAGGTCGTAGGACAGCAGGTTGCCTTCATCCGGGCGCAGGAAAGAGTGCCCGCTCCAGAACTCCTGGATCAACGCCTCGGTCCAGAAGCGGCGGTGCATCCCGTCCAGCTCGTGCGGGGTGTGGACAGACGCCACCGGCGGGCACAGCCGCTGTTCGGTGTTCACGGCCAGACCTTCGTTCAGCCACGCTGGAATCGCCAGGTGCGCCAGGCAGCCGTGTGTCATCTCGTGGGCGATCACGGGTTCGATCAGCCGCAGATCGTCCTGCTGCACGATGAAGTGGCTGCACCCGAAGTGGATGTGCATGCCCGAGCTGAGCGCGAACTCGCCGTCATCGGCGTAGTAGCGGGCGGCGTATCGGTAGTAGGTCTCCGGGTCCTGAAAGACGATCAGGATGTCGCTGCCCCAGGGCGAAGGCTGGGCCACGCCGTCAAGCACCCTCTCGATGCGCGCCAAGGTCTTCGTCATGAAGCGCACCGTTGCATCGGCGACGTTCGGCTCCAGGCACGACAGCAGCAGCGACTGTTCGTGCTGCGTCAACCGGTAATGCGGGCCCAAGGCCAGCCGCATGTGAGCCAGCCACGCCTTTTCGGCCAGGGACCATGCATGACCCTGCAGGCCCGGATCCGGGGCCGACAGGGCCCAGGCCTGCACCCGCTGCCAGTCCGGGACCGGCCAGTCGGGCGTTGCACTCAGTATCGCGGCGAAGTCGAGCGGCGCGTCGATGCCCGTCGATTCAAGCGTGAGCGGAGCCGCATCCGAGGGCGTCGCAACATCCGTCGTGGCCGGCGGCGTGCCGCCGCCGAGCAACCAGCGGCGCAACGTCAGGAGCATCGCGCGTTCTGGCGGAGCTGCGGCCCTCGACGACGACTCAGGCCAGGACTGCCGCCATGGCCTCGGCGGTTTGCACCACGTTGCCTTCGTTCAACCCGGCAACGCACATGCGGCCGCTGCGAACCAGATAGACCGCAAACTCGTCGCGCAGGCGGGCGACCTGATCGGGGTTCAGGCCGGTGTAGCTGAACATGCCGCGCTGGGTGAGGAAGTAATCGAAGTTGCGACCCGGCACCCTTGCCGACAGCACCGCGTGCAGGCGTCGCCGCATGGCCTGGATGCGGGCCCGCATGCCGTTGACCTCGGCCTCCCACATCGGGCGCAGTTCCGGGTCGACGAGGATCCGGCTGACGATCCCGGCGGCGTGGATCGCCGGGCTCGAGTAGTTGCGGCGTACGGTCGCCTTCAGCTGTCCGAGCACGAGCTGGGCTTCGTCCGCATCGGCGCAGAACACGCTCAGCGCGCCGGCACGTTCGCCGTAGACGCTCATGCTCTTGGAAAACGAGTTCGCGACGAACATCGACAGCCCGGCCTGTGCAAGCAGCCGGACGGCGTAGGCGTCTTCTTCGATGCCGTCGCCGTAGCCCTGGTAGGCCAGGTCCAGATAAGGCAGAAGCTCCCTGTCACGCAGGATCGGCACCAGCTGTTGCCACTGCGCCGGGCTCAGGTCCACCCCGGTGGGGTTGTGGCAGCACACGTGCATCAGCACCACGCTGCGCTTGGGCAGGCCGGCCAGGGTCTGGCACATGGCCTCGAATCGCAAGCCACCCGTCGCAGCGTCGTAGTAGGGGTAGCTGTTGACCGTGAGGCCCGCGCCTTCGAACATGGCGCGGTGGTTGTCCCAGCTCGGGTCGCTGATCCAGATGCCGCTGCCCGGCAGCCAGCGGCGCAGGAAGTCGGCACCGACGCGCAGACCCCCGCTGGAGCCCACGGTCTGCAGGGTCGCCACCCGCCCAGCCGCGAGCGCCGGGTGGTCGGCACCGAGCAACAGCGTCTGCACCGCGGCACGCATCGCCGCCGAGCCTTCGATCGGCAGGTAGGGCTTGGGGCCGCCGGCCGCGAGCATCTTCGCCTCGGCGGCCTGCACGCTGGGCAGGTTGGGGATGCGGCCCTGCTCGTCGAAGTAGATGCCGATGGACAGGTTGATCTTTCCCGGCCGCGGATCGGCCTGGTAGGCCTCGTTCAGGCTCAGGATCGGGTCGCCCGCGTAGGGCTCGAGGTGCTGGAAGAACATGGGGGCGGGATGAAGAGGTGAGGGTCTCAGGCGGCGAGTGCCGCCTCGATGTCGGCGCGCAGCTTCTCGGGCTCGTCCTGCGGCGCGTAACGCTTGATGACGCGGCCGTCGCGCCCGACCAGGAACTTGGTGAAGTTCCACTTCACGGCCTGGCTGCCCAGCATGCCCGGCGCTTCGGCCTTGAGCCATTTCCACAGCGGGTGGGCGCGCGAACCATTGACCTCGACCTTGGCCATCATCGGGAAGCTGACCCCGTAGTTGCGCTGGCAGAAGGCGCCGATCTGCTCGTTTTCGCCGGGCTCCTGGCCGCCGAACTCGTTGCTCGGAAATCCGACGATGGTCAGTCCCCGGTCGCGATAGTCCTGCCAGAGTTTCTCGAGCCCCGCGAACTGTGGCGTGAAGCCACACTCGCTGGCGGTGTTGACCAGCAGCAGCACGCGGCCAAGTTGACTCGCGAACTGCGCCGGACGCCCCTCGATCGAAAGGGCCTCAAACTCGCCGATGTGGCCGCCCTTGCTCTGTGCCATCGAGATCTCACTTCGGTTGGGGAAGACGTTGGGCGGATGCTAACCGCCGCGTTGACAAGGCTGCGGCTGCGCCGCCACCATCGGACGCTCCACGACCGACCCTCACCGCCCCTGCCCTTCGCGCCCAGACCCGCCCGTGTACAAAGTCGCCATCCTCGGTTTTTCGACCTTCGAGCGCAGCACCCTGAGCGCGTACTTCCGGCTGGCCGTCAATCGCACGCCGAGCTACGGGCTGGTGACCGTGCTCGAAGAGGCCGACCATGTCGTGGTCGACGCCGACCATGCGCCCTCGGTCGATGTCGTGGTTGCGGCAGGCCGCGCCGCCGATGCCGTGTTCGTCGGCGCCAGTGCGCCGCAGGGCGCCACGGCCTGGATGCCGCGTCCGATCGACATGCTGCACGTGCTGCGTGAGCTCGACGCCATGGTGCAGCAAGGGGCCATGAAACGCGCGCCGACAGCACCGCGTTTCGGCGCCCTGCCGCGAGTCCGTACCGTGATCCAGCCCTACCGCCGGGGACGTGAGGACGCGGTGGCACCGGCCGACGCCAGGCCCAGCCCAGCCGTGCCGGCCCCGGGCACGGATCTGGATCTCGATGTGCCTGCCGCTGCCAGCCCCGTGGCGGGCTTGCCGCACCTCGAGGCTCAGCCCAATGCCGAGGCCGGCGTCGGCCACATCGAGCTCGAGCCGGTGGCCGGTACGCCGCCCGCAGCGTCCTATCGTGCGGCCGGGCACCGCCCAAGGGCCCTGTTGATCGACGACAGCCTGCTGGCCTTGAAGTACCTGCAGTCGCTGCTCGAGCGACAGGGTGTCATCACCGACACGGCGTCGACAAGCCAGCAGGCGATGGTCAAGCTTGCGGCCCGCAGGCACGACCTGGTGTTCCTGGATGTCGAACTGGGCGGTGACAGCCAGCTCGACGGACTGGCGCTCTGCCAGCAGATCAAGCGCGGCGCCGGATCGGCCAGCGGCGCGATCCCGAAGGTGGTGCTGGTGTCGGCCCATGTCCGCGAGACCGACCGCGCCCGGGGTGAACTGGCGGGGTGCGATGCCTACCTGGGCAAACCGCTGCACGAAGGCGAACTTGCGGCCCTGCTGGGGCAGATGGTCGACCTACGGCCCGCGCCACGGCGACCGTGATCGTCCAGCACAAGCGCTGAGACATCAGCCGCGAGCGGCCAGCAGCGACGCCAGCACGATCAGGCCGCCGCCCAGGACCAGCGGCAGCGTCAGCACGCCGGCACCCAGGAGCACGGCCGAGACACTGGCAAACAACACCTCGCTGACCATCACCACCGCAGTGGCGTTGGCCGGCAGCCGCGCCGCACCGTACTGCAGCGCCAGATTGCCGGCCAGGAACCACAAGCCCAGGGCAAAGGCCGCCAGCAGCCAAGGCCAGGCCAAGGGTGGCGGGTCCGGCACGTGGCCGCTGGCCCCCAGAACCAGCGCCAGCACGCCGGCGATCGTCGCGCCACCGAGGAACATCGCGAAGGCGCGCGCCTCCTCGGGCCGATGCGACTCGCGCCGCAGCAGCACGTTGTTGAGCGCAAAGCTCGCACCGCCGAGAACGCCCAGCCATTCCGCCAGGCTGCGCGGGAGCGGCCAGCCGCCTTGTTCGGGCCACAGCACGATGGCCGCGCCCAGGAGCGCCAGCGCGACACGGCCCGCCGCGGCACGGCTGAGTGGCTCTCCGAGCAGCCAGCGTGCGAACAGCACCGCCCACAACGGCATCAAATAAAACAGCAGCACCACCCGCACCACGTCACCGATCGTCACGGCCCAGTTGAAGGCGGCGTTGGTGGTGCCACTGGCGACGACCAGCCACCACAGGCTGGGCGTGCGGGCCAGCTGCAGCACGGCCCGCGGGCGCCAGACCAGGATCGTGGCCAGCGCGAGCGAATAGACAAGGACCGTGCTCCACAGCGCGTGCAGACCCAGTGCCTCCAGCTGGCGCAGCGGCCACCATGAAACGCCCCAGGCGAACGCGTTGAATGAAAGCGCCAGTGCCGCCAGGCCTGCGCCGCCGTCGGCCGGTCGGTTCAAGCGGGCCTCAATGACCGGTGTCGCTGCGCGCGATGGCGAGCAGCCGCTCGACCTCGTGTGCATGGCGCTGGGTGTTGCGGATGTGCCAGCGCCGGATCAGCTCCATCGTGCCGGCGACCATCATCCCGAACACCGCGATCGCCGTGAACACCGACAGGCCGAACTTGGTCATCCCGGTGTAGAACGCGCCGAGCGCCAGGATGCAGGCCTGTTCGTTGAAGTTCTGCACCGCGATCGAACGCCCGGCACCCATCAGGTTGTGGCCGCGGTGCTGCAAAAGCGCGTTCATCGGCACGATCAGGAAGCCGCACAAGGCCCCGAGGATCAGCAGGAACGGGGCTGCCGTCCAGACGTGCGAGATCAGGTTCAAGCCGATCAACAGGAAGCCGACCAGAATTCCCAGCGGGATGACGTTGGTGGCACGGTCGAGCTTGCAGATCGACGCCGCCACCACGGCGCCGGCCACCGAGCCCAGGACCACCGCTCCGGCCAGGTTGGTGGCCTGGGCCGTCGTGTAGCCCAGGGCCGCCGCCGCCCACGGGAAGACGATCAGCCGCACGTTGCCGAAGATGCCCCACAGCAGCGTGGTCGTGGCCAGCGTGATCTGCCCCAGCTTGTCGCGCCACAGCCGGGTGTTGCAGGCCGAGAAGTCGCTGAACAGCTCGGCCAGGCCGGCCATCGGCTGCAACGGGGCTTCGGTGCGCGGGATGAACAGGTTGAACACCGCCGCCACCACGTACAGCAGCACGATCGCGCAGATCGCGGCCTCGGGCGCGATGTCGATGCCCAGGTCGATGCCCGGCACGTCGATGCCGAGCAGGAAGCCCGACACCTTGGGGCCGATCAACAGGCCGCCGACGGCAAACCCCAGAACGATGGAGGCCACCGTCAGGCCCTCGATCCAGCCATTGCCCTTGACCAGCAGCGACGCCGGCAACAGCTCGGTCAGGATGCCGTACTTGGCCGGCGAGTACGCCGCCGCGCCCAGGCCGACCACGGCGTAGGCCAGCAAGGGGTGCGAGCCGAACAGCATCATCAGGCAGCCGACGACCTTGATGCTGTTGGAGATGAACATCACCCGGCCCTTGGGGATGCAATCGGCAAACGCGCCGACAAAGGGCGCCAGCACGACATAGAACAGCGCGAACATCGGCGCCAACGCGGGTGTCTGCCAGGCGGGTGCGTTGGACAGCCGAAGCAGCTCGACGGCCGCGACCAACAAGGCGTTGTCGGCCAGCGAGCTGAAGAACTGCGCCGACATGATCGTCGAGAAGCCTTTTTTCATCGTTCGAATTGGCTTCTCGCTCGGTCGCCGGGCGGGCGCGAGCGGCAACGAGGCCAGGTGTCTCCAGGAGGCTCTTCGGCAACAGGAGCGTCGATGTGCGGCACGACGCCCGGAACGCGCCCGGGCAATATCCGCCCGGGTCGTCGGGATTTATAGCACGCGGGTTTGGCGGGACGAGGAGCGTCGGCGGGCCTCGCGCAGAATCCGGGCCCACCATGCCGCGCCCGATCGAAGCCCTGATCCACACCGATGCATTGGCGCACAACCTGGCGCGTGCGCGCCAGGCCGCGCCGGATTCCCGGCTTTGGGCCGTCGTCAAGGCCAACGCCTACGGCCATGGCATCGAACGTGCCTATCCAGGCATGCGCAGTGCCGACGGGTTTGCGCTGCTGGACCTGGCCGAAGCCGAACGCATCCGCGCCTGCGGCTGGCGCGGACCGGTGCTGCTGCTCGAAGGCGTGTTCGAACCCCGCGACCTGGAACTGTGCTCCCGGCTCGACCTCTGGCACGCGGTGCACTGCAACGAGCAGATCGACTGGCTTGCCGGGCACAAGACCGAGCGCGCGCACACCGTGGTGCTGAAGATGAACAGCGGCATGAACCGCCTGGGCTTCGTGCCGGCGGCCTACCGCTCGGCGTGGGCGCGGCTGAATGCGATGCCGCAGGTCGAGTCCATCGTGCTCGCGACCCATTTTTCGGACGCCGACGGCCCACGCGGCATCGCGCATCAGCTGGCCGCCTTCGAGCAGGCGACGCATGACCTGCCGGGCCCACGCAGCCTGGCCAACAGCGCCGCGATCCTGCGTCATGGCACGGTGCCCGGCGTGCACAGCGACTGGGTGCGTGCCGGCATCCTGAGCTACGGCAGCGCGCCGGACTTCCCCGAGCACGACATCCGTCACTGGGACCTGCGCCCGGCGATGACGCTGCGCTCGCAGCTGATCGCGACCCAGCAGCTCGCGGCCGGCGACACCGTGGGTTATGGCAGCAGCTTCACCGCACGCGAGCCGATGCGCATCGGCATCGTCGCCTGCGGCTACGCCGACGGCTACCCGCGGCATGCCGGCACCGACACCCCGGTGCTGGTCGACGGCGTGCGCAGCGGCACGGTCGGGCGGGTGTCGATGGACATGCTGGCGGTCGACCTGACGCCAGTGCCCGCGGCCGGCATCGGCAGCGAGGTCGTGCTCTGGGGCCGGGCCGGCAACGGCGAGGTGCTGGCCATCGACGATGTGGCACGTGCGGCCGGCACCATCGGCTACGAGCTGATGTGCGCGCTGGCCCCGCGGGTGCCGATCCGCGCGGTCGAAGCCGGAGCCTGAGGCCGGCATCGCGGGTCGACGGGCCCGCGCGGGCATTTCGCGCCTGGGGCAGGCGTTTCGCGGCGTGCGATGCGGAGTCGTCGCATCGGGCTGGCGGCGATCGGGGTCGGGCCGCAGAGTGCAGGCATCGACAACCCACCTGGAGCCCCGCGATGCCCACGATCCGTACCCTTCTTGCCGCCGCCCCGCTGGTCCTGGCCGCTGCAGGCAGCGCCCACGCAGCGGACACTGCCTGCACGGCGATCGAGCTTCGCGGCGTGCGGCCGCAGCAGGGCCACCTGATGATTGCCGTCTATGTCAGCGCCGAGAGCTTCAACAAGAAGCCATTGACGTCGCTTCGTGTGGCGGCGGGCGACGCCGCGGTGCAGTCGGTACAGGTCTGTGGCCTGGGCGATGCGACCGAGATCGCCGTGGCGATGTTCCAGGACCTGGACAGCGACGGCAAGATGAACCGCAACCTGCTCGGCATCCCCAGTGAGCCTTGGGGCGCATCCGGCAACCCTGGCCCCTTCGGCCCGGCCTGGGACACCGGGCGCGTCAAGCTCAATGGCGCGCCGGTGCTGGTGCAACTGTCGCAATGACCGGACCCGGGAGCCTGCGATGAGTCTGCAACGACGTTCGTTCCTGCACCGTGGCCTGGCCGGTGCCGCCACGCTGGGCCTGCCGGCCCTGGCCACGACCCTGGCCATGCCAGCCGATGCGCGCCCGGCGCGCGCCGCGGACTTTGCCGCCAATGCCGCTGGCCAGCCGTTGCTGACGCCGATGCAGGGGGTCAGCGACATCACCGGCAGCCGCGATGCGGAGCAGCCGCTGCTGCGTGGCCGCTGGCCGGCCGAGCTGCGCGGGCGCTTCTACCGCAACGGCCCGGCGCTGTACGAGCGTGGCGGCGAGCGCTACCACCATTGGTTCGACGGCGACGGCATGGTCCAGCAGTTCCGCATCGACGGCGGCCGGGTCGCCCACCGCGGGCGGCTGGTGCAGACGCCCAAGCTGGCGGCTGAACGCGCAGCCGGGCGGTTCCGCCTGCCGGCCTTCGGCACCCACGTGGACAACCCGCTGCCGATTGGCGGCCCGGACTCGGTCAACCCGGCCAACACCAACGCGATCGAACACGCCGGCCGCGTGCTGGCGATGTGGGAGGGGGGCTCGGCCTTTGCGCTGGCCCCGTCCGACCTGTCCACCCAAGGCCCTGTCGCCTGGCGCGGCGACCTGAAGCAGCTGCCGTTTTCGGCCCATCCCAAGCTCGATGCCGCTGGCCACCTGTGGAACTTCGGGACCCAGGGCCCGCACTTCATCGCCTGGCACATCACCCCCGACGGGCGCCTGGGCAAGGTCCAGGTCGCGCAATTGCCGTTTGCCACCGGCATGGTGCATGACATGGCCATCACCGAGCGCTGGCTGGTGGTGCCGATGCCGCCGGTCAAGCTTGGCTTCGGCCAGGCCTTCGAAGGGCCACGGCGCTTCACGATGGGCGCTGGCGAGCCGCTGCGCGTGCTCGTTGCACGCAAGGACAACATCGCCGAGCAGCGCCTCTTCGAACTGCCGCCCGAGATGCTCTTCCATGTCGGCAACGCCACCGAAGAAGCCGACGGCTCGATACAACTCAGCTACGTGGGTTCGTCCGACCCCTGGTTCCTGAACGAAGGCGCGGTTGCGCTGATGTCCGGCAACGCCGCGACGCCCATGGCCGGCCGGCTGCAACTGCGCACGGTGCGTCTGGACATGGCCAGCGGCCGCGCCGAGCAGGCCACGCTGGCGGTCGACGGCGAGCTCGAGTTCCCGCGCATCGACCCGCGTCGCATCGGCGCCAGTGGTGCCGGGCGGGCACGCTGGCTGGTCTGCGCCGCGTCGTGGCGGCGCTTCGAGACACGTCGCCATGCGCTGTTCCATGGCGTGCAGATGGTGCACGCCGACAGCGGCCGCGTGCGCCGCTTCGACTACGGCGAGCACCACATCGTCGAGGAGCATGTCGTGGTCCCCAAGCCCGGCAGCGACCGCGAAACCGACGCCTGGCTGCTCGGCACCACCTTCGACGCCCGCCGCCAGGCCACGGTGCTGAACCTGCTGGACATGGCCCGCATCGAAGACGGCCCGGTTGCCCAGGCGGTGCTGCCCTACGCGCTGCCGCTGGGCTTTCATGGCAACTTCACGGCCGATTGACGGACTTGTTCCTCATTCCGTGAATGGCAACCCCCCGAGCCCGGTAGTTGTCGGGCCTGAAACGTCTGCTGACACTCGAATCCCTGTCAACTTTCGCTGATGCGAGTCCCCCATGAAGCGTCTGTCTTCCATCGCGCTGGCCTCGGCCCTGGCCATCGCCAGCTTCGGCGCCCAAGCGGCTTACGGCCTGTCGTACACGTCGTCGTCTACCGACATCCAGACCGGCAGCTTCAACGGCATGAGCTGGGAGGCACGCAGTCTGCTCGTCGGCATGACGCCGACGTCGGGTTTTGCGTCGCCGGCCGTTGGCGGCGGTGGCGATCCATTGTTCTTCCCGAGCACCAACAAGGGCGGCGTGGCGGCGCTGATCATGGACTACGGCACGCAGGGCCGCTTCATCTGCTCGGGCAGCCTGCTCACCGACTCGGCGTCGATCCTGACCGCCGCGCATTGCGTGCGCCCGCGCAACGGCGTGTTGCCCGCGACGACGGCCTACTTCTTCACTGGCGACCCCAATGAGCGCACGCCGTTCAGCCCGAACGCGCTGACGATCACGGTCAACCACCAGATGATCCACCCCGGCTACACCGGCCAGGTCGTCGATCACAACGACATCGCGCTGCTCAAGCTCAGCACCACGGCGTCGGGCGTGCAGACCTACGGCCTGTACACCCACAACGACATCGCCGGCCAGACCTACAACGTGGCCGGTTACGGCGGCCGTTCGACGGTCGGAGGCGACGGTGCCACTGGCGGTGCCAACGCCGGCACCGGCTTCCTGCGCGAGGGCAACAACCGCTACGAATACCGCATGGGCGACCCGATCTTCAGCCAGACGCCCGGCAACGGCTGGCAGACGGTCTACCCGAGCAACCCGAACATCGCGTTTTCGTACCTCGCCGACTTCGACAGCGGACGGATCGCCAACGACATGGCTTGCAACGTGGCCCAGGCCTCGAACCTGGCCGGCGCCGCGGGCGCAGTGTTCTGCGACACCGGTGTCGGCGCGCGCGAGGTCGGCACCGCCGGTGGCGACTCCGGCGGCCCGCAGTTCCTCAACGGCATGATCTCGTCGGTCACGTCCTACGGCCTGACCTTCGGCGCTGCCTGGGGCGATTGCCGCGCCGGCCTGCAGTCCAGCTGCGGCGAGTTCAACGGCTTCGTGCCGGTCTACCACCACCAGGAGTGGATCACGCAGGCGATGGCCGTGCCCGAGCCCAGCGCCTGGGCCCTGATGGCCGCCGGCCTGTTCGGCGTGGGTGCCGTCGCTCGCCGCCGCCTGCGTTCGGCCCAGGCCTGATCGCCGACTGAGCGACCTTCGGCCCGCCGGCCCTCTGTCCAGGGGGTCGGCGGGCCGTTTCGCTTCGGCAGGCCGACAATCCGCCGCCATGGCGGCCCCGAAGACGATCTACACCTGCCGCGAGTGCGGCGGCACGAGCCCGAAGTGGCTGGGCCAGTGCCCGCACTGCAAGGCCTGGAACACGCTCGACGAGGGCATCGCCGAGGCGCCAGCCGGGGCGAACAAGGCCAATCGCTTCCAGGCCCTGGCGGGCAGCCAGCCGGTGGCCACGCTGTCGGAGATCGAGGCGGCGGAGTTCGAGCGCACGCCGACCGGGCAGGATGAGCTGGATCGGGTGCTGGGCGGCGGCATCGTCGAAGGCGCCGTGGTGCTGATCGGCGGCGACCCGGGCATCGGCAAGAGCACGCTGCTGCTGCAAGCGCTGGACGCGCTGTCGCTGGCCGGACGCAAGGTGCTGTACGTCACCGGCGAAGAAAGCGGCGCCCAGGTCGCGCTGCGCGCCCGCCGGCTCGGCCTATCCGGCCGCGCGGTGCGGGTGCTGGCCGAGATCCAGCTCGAGCGCATCGTCGCCACGCTGGCCACCGAAGAGCCCGCGGTGTGCGTCATCGACTCGATCCAGACCGTCTACTCCGACCAGCTCACCTCGGCCCCGGGGTCTGTGGCGCAGGTGCGCGAGTGCGCGGCGCAGCTGGTGCGGGTGGCCAAGACGCGCGGCGTTGCGCTGGTCCTGGTCGGCCACGTCACCAAGGAAGGCGCGCTGGCCGGGCCACGGGTGCTGGAGCACATGGTCGACACCGTGCTGTACTTCGAGGGCGACACGCATTCGAGCTTTCGCCTCGTGCGGGCGATCAAGAACCGCTTCGGCGCCGTCAACGAGATCGGCGTCTTCGCGATGACCGAGCGGGGCCTCAAGGGCGTCAGCAACCCGAGCGCGATCTTCCTGTCCACCCATGGCCAGCCGGTGCCGGGCAGCTGCGTGCTGGTGACGCTCGAAGGCACGCGGCCGCTGCTGGTCGAGATCCAGGCCCTGGTCGACAGCGGCGGGCCCAGCCCGCGCCGGCTTTCGGTGGGGCTGGACCGTGACCGGCTGGCCATGCTGCTGGCGGTGCTGCACCGCCATGCCGGGGTCAACAGCCTGGACCAGGACGTGTTCGTCAATGCCGTCGGCGGCGTCAAGATCGCCGAGCCGGCGGCCGACCTGGCGGTGCTGCTGGCGATCCAGTCCAGCCTGCGCGGGCGGGCCCTGCCGCGCGGCTTCATCGCCTTTGGCGAGGTCGGGCTGGCCGGCGAGGTGCGGCCCGCACCGCGCGGCCAGGAAAGGCTGAAGGAGGCCGCCAAGCTCGGCTTTGCGGTGGCCGTCGTGCCCAAGGCCAATGCGCCCAAAAAGCCCATCGAGGGTCTGGAGATCCACGCCGTCGAGCGCATCGAGCAGGCGATCGATATCGTGCGTGGTCTGGGCTGATGTGCCCGCCGACTCTTTGGAAGGACTTGCGATGCTCAAGCGCCTGACCGTTCTCTGGACGCTGATCCGCGGCGACATCAAGCTGCTGTGGTTTGCGTGGGGCCATCCGCTGGCGCCGCGGTGGTTCAAGCCCGCAGTGGCGTTTGTGCTGCTGTACCTCCTTTCGCCGATCGACCTGTTGCCCGAGGCGCTGCCGGTGATCGGCGTCATCGACGACCTGGTGCTGGTGCCGATGGCGCTGGCCTTCATCGTCAAGCGGCTGCCCGCCACCCTGGTCGCGCAGTTCCGCATGCGCCAGCACCTGAGCGCCTGACGGCAGCGGAGCTCGCTGGATGCGGATCGCCGCGTTGTCGGACATCCACGGCAACCTGCCGGCGCTGGAGGCCGTGCTCGCCGAGATCGGGCGCGAGCGAGTGGACGTCGTCGTCAACCTCGGCGACATCCTGTCCGGCCCGCTGTGGCCGGCCGAAACCGCCGAGCTGCTGATGCAGCCGCGGCCGGCCGGCAGACCGTGGGTGACGATCGCCGGCAACCACGAGCGCCAGATGCTCGCCGCAACGGGCCGAAGCCTGGCCGAAGACTCCACCGATTCAGACGTCCTGGCCGCCCGGGCGACGACCCCGGCACAACAGGGCTGGCTGCACGCGCTGCCTGCCGGCCAACGCTTTGGCGACGGTCGCGGCGGCCAGGTGCTGCTGACCCACGGCACGCCGCTCGTGGACCACGAGCCGCTGCTCGAAACCGTGACCGGCGGCGCCGTGCCCGGCATCCGCGCCGCGTTGCCGCACGAGCTGATGTCGCGCATCGGCGATGCGGTGCCGGTCGACACGACGCTGGTGCTGTGCGGCCACAGCCACCTGCCGCGGGTGCTGGCGCTGGACGGCGTGCTCTTTGTCAACCCGGGCAGCGTCGGCCTGCAGGCCTACGACCACGACCAGCCGCACGACCACGTGGTCGAAAACGGCAGCCCGCACGCGCGTTGGGCGCTGCTCGAACACACCGCTCACTTCGGCTGGCAGGTCCAGCAGCGGCTGACGGCCTACGGCTGGCGAGCCGCCGCCGCCCGCGCCGAGAGCCAGGGCCGGCCGGACTGGGCCGATGCGCTGCTCACCGGCCGAGTGGGGCGGCGACAGGCCGGCTGAGTCGGTTGGGGCGCGGTCAGATGATCGACCACATGGCCGGCTTCGTCAGCCTTTCGGTCGCGTAGGTCACCGCCTCCCACACCGTGATCAGATGCCGGGCGTGGACGACGTTGCCGGTGGACATCAGGCTGTCGGTCCTTTCGTTCCAGTGCCAGACCTGACCGGCCTTCAGGGCCAGCTTGTCGGTGGCCTGGCAGTGGATGGCGTAGGCGTCGGCCTTGATGTCCTTGCCGCCGATCGCGCCGCCGCTGTTGTATTCGTCGGGCAGGCCGATCATGTGGCCGTACTCGTGGGCGACGATGTTGTACTGGATCGTCACACCCTCGATCTGGTGCCCGAGCATCGACGACTCCATCGCCACCGGTCGACCCGATTGCGAGCTCATGGCCGCCGTGCTGACCGCCTGCGGGTTGCCGGTGATGATCTGCGCCAGATCCAGCCGCGAGCCGCCGCAGTTGAACATGTTGGGGTCGATCGGCGGCGCCTTCTCGATGTCGGCCACGATGTGGGCCTCGGACTTGTCCTCGACGAACTCGATCCGCATCACGGGCGAGAACCGTCGTGTCCATCCTCCGGGGTGGGTCAGCAGCAAGACGTGATGACTGGCGTTCCAGACCGTGTCGAGCGACTGCTGCTGTTCCTGCATCCAGCTGCGTTGCTCGGTCCCGGTCCAGGCCGTCAGCTGGGAATACGCCGCGTTCATCGGTCCCCAGTCGCGTTTGGGCGGCATCGTGAAGCGGGCCAGCACCTTGACCGTCACGACCACCGGCCCCCCGGCCCCGGTCATCGCGAGGTCGAACAGGCCGCGCTGCGTCGCCGGCATGAAGCGCTCGAGGCGGAAGCTTGCGGAATCGAACTCCCGCTGCTGCCGCTGCGCGACGCAGCCGGTGTGGAAGTTGACGACGAGCTTCCCGTCCGGCGGCTCGAAGGCCACGAGTGGATGCCCGAAGAGCGGGCAGACGGCCGGCTCGCCAAAGCGCAAGGTCAGCTGGCAATGGCGTTGCGCGCACTTGAACAACGGCATCCGGATCTCCCCGCAGCGCCGACCATGGCGCCTTCAGCGTCGGAGTGTCTCCCGCAACCGCTCGCTCACGCCATAGCCCAAACGCCGCAGTTCGTTGCCCAGCCGCCAAAGATGCGTCGGCAGGCGCTTCAAGCCCTTGAACTTGCGCGACGGGCCACTGGCGGGGGTGCCGATGGTCGAGGCGACCTGGTCGTCGTGGCCGCAGGGCCAGGGGGTGACCATGCGGATCTTCAGGCCGTGGTGCCAGCCGCGGTCGAAGGCATGGTCGTAGGGCAGTTGCATCGGCAGCAGGCCATGGCGCGGATCCAGGTAGGCCTGTGCGGCGCGGCGGTTCATGATGTAGGCCGACGAGCCGGTGCACTTGCTCAGCATCACGGCCAGCCGGTGACCGGCAACGAGGTCCAGGTAGGGCATCGGCGTGCCGAAGTGCACGCCGGACAGCTTGACCACGTCCCAGCGCCCGGCGTGCTGCGCCAGCGCGGCGATCACCGCCGGCAGCGTGTCGTGCAGCTTCACGTCGTCTTCGAGCACCACGGCCAGCCGCGCCTCGCTGGCGAGGAAGGCCCGCATCACCTCGATGTGCGACAGGTAGCATCCCAGCTCACCCGGCAACGGCGTCATGCCGTGGCGGCGGCCGAATCCGGACGCGTCGAGCAGGGCCTTCTGCTCGATGCTGAAGTTTCGGGCGTCCACTGCGGGTAGCCGTGTCCACGGCAAGCCCAGGTGCTCGAGTCGGGCGCTGATGCGTGCCAGCCGGTCCGGCGCGCGATCCAGGTTGATCACCCATGTCCGCACCCCGTCCCCAGACAAACCTTCGTTCATCGCCGACATTCTCCGCGAGCCTGCAGGCCCGGCTGGCGCCCGTGCTGGGCTGGGGGCTGGCCGTCGCCGCGGTGGCGGCGGGCTACCTCAGCTGGGGCTGGAAGGGCGTGGTCGTGGCGATCACGGTCATCGTGTTCTGGCTGCTGATGCAGTTCAGCCGCGCGTTGCGGGTGCTGCGCATTGCCGGCCAGAACCCGGTCGGCATGGTGCCGAGCGCGGTGATGTTCGCCAGCCGGCTGCAGCCCGGCATGAAGCTGCCGCAATTGCTGCTGCACTCCAGGAGCCTGGGCCAGCGTCTGGCCGACGAGCCCGAGACCTGGGCCTGGGCCGACGAGTCGGGTGACCGTGTGATTGCAGAGTTCGGGGCTGGCCGCCTGATGCGGCATCGGCTGGAACGGGCTTCCGAGGTCAGCCGCGTGGACGACGGCGGCGGGCCATGAAGCCCACCGCGCCCAGGCCGGCCGCCAGCAGGGCCCAGGTGCCGGGCTCGGGCACCGCCGCCTGCGGCGTGAACAAGGCCGCGTGCGACAGCTCCGGGCCGGCGACGCCGTTGCCGCGCACGATGCCGAAGGTGTCGAACATCAGCGACGAGATGCCGGCCTGGCCGCCGTCGAACAGGTACAGGCTGTAGCTGTTGGCGCCCTTCAGGCCGATCACGAACAGCCCGGCGCGTGCCGTGCCGAGCGACAGGTCGCCGAAGGTCACCGAGCCGGGGTTGCCGGCGAACGCTCCGCTCAGGTCGTTGCTCGCGCCCTGGAAGATGAAGCTGCCGTAACCGTCGAAGCTGACGACGTTGTTCTGCTGGGCGGAGATGTTGCCGGCCAGCGGGCCCTGGCAGGCGATGTAGCCGGCGTTGTCTGGCGTGTCGATCGAATCGCCGCAGACGACCGCGTGACCGCCCAGTGCCGCCTGGGCCGGAGACGCGACGGCAAGCGCCAGCAGGGAGGCGGCAGCCAGGGCGGGCAAGGAGGTCAGGGAGCGGTTCATGGTGTTCTTTCTGGCGCTTCGGTCCAGGCGACCGGGGCGTGGCGTTGCAATGCGTTTCGATGTGTTGCAGATGCTAGGAGTCCCGCCTGTTCTGCGGGGCGCGCGGACTCCCCGTGCTCGCGGGGTCGCGGGCGTGCTCTTCGCGGTCGGCGTGACGAATCACCGGGCCGTGCAGGGGCCGAGTCGCGGCGCGGCAACAGCGCGGCTGCGGCATAAACTCCTGCGGTTTTGCACGGCTCGCCGCGCCCGGATGCGGAGGCCAAGACACCAGGAGCGAACGAGATGTCGATGTCCGACCGCGACGGCAAGATCTGGATGGACGGCCTGATGGTCGATTGGCGTGACGCCAAGATCCACGTGCTGACCCACACGCTGCACTACGGTTGCGGCGCCTTCGAGGGGGTGCGCGCCTACAAGACCGACCGCGGCACGGCGATCTTCCGGCTCAAGGAGCACACCGAGCGGCTGTTCAACAGCGCCAAGATCCTGCGCATGAAGATGCCCTTCACGCAGCAGGAGGTGATGGACGCGCAGCTCGCCGTCGTGCGCGAGAACAAGCTCGAGAGCTGCTACCTGAGGCCCCTGACCTGGATCGGCGACGTCAAGCTCGGCGTCAGTCCCAAAGGCAACAAGATCCACCTGATGGTGGCGGCCTGGCCCTGGGGAGCCTACCTGGGCGAGGAGGGCCTGAAGCGCGGCATCCGCGTCAAGACCAGCAGCTACACCCGCCACCACGTCAACATCACGATGACGCAGGCCAAGGCGGTGAGCAACTACACCAACTCCATCCTCGCCAACATGGAGGCCACCGACGAGGGCTACGACGAGGCGATGCTGCTCGACCCGCAGGGCTTCGTCAGCGAAGGCGCCGGCGAGAACCTGTTCGTGATCAAGAACGGCGTCGTCTACACCCCCGACCTTTCGGCCGGTGCGCTGAACGGCATCACGCGCAACACTGTCTTCCACATCTGCAACGACCTGGGGCTGAAGGTGGTGGAAAAGCGCATCACGCGCGACGAGGTCTACATCTGCGACGAGGCCTTCTTCACGGGGACCGCCGCCGAGGTGACGCCGATCCGCGAGTTCGACCGCATCGAGCTCGGCAGCGGCAGCCGCGGCCCGCTCACCGAGAAGATCCAGACCGCGTTCTTCGACATCGTGCACGGCCGCAACGCCAAGTACGCCGAGTGGCTGAGCCTGGTATGAGCAAGGTCGCCGCCGTCGAACCCAAGGCCGTGGTCGAACTGAGCGCGGCCGACCTGGCCGGCCACGGCTCGACCTTCTGCCCGAACCCGAAGATGCCGCTGTGGTGCCATCACCCCAAGGTGTTCATCGACGTCGGCACGACCGGCGAAGGGCGCTGCCCGTACTGCGGCACGGTCTACCGCCTGAAGGGCGGCGCCGCGGCCGCGCACTGACGGCCCGCATCGCTGCGTCATTCCGGTGTCCGAGCCCGCAACGCCCTTTCGCAGCGCCGAGTTCGCGCTGCTGCACGAGGCGCTCTCGGGGGCTGCGACCTGGGTCTGGGAGTGGCACATCGAGTCCGATGTGCTGGTCGAGATCGGCGGCTCGCTTGAGATGCTGGGGCTCCCCCCGCCGGCGAGTGGCTGGACGCAGGCGGATTGGGATCGCCTCATTCACCCGGACGACTTCGGCCGCGGCGAAGATCTCTACCAACGTCATGCCCGCGGCGAACTTGCGGTCTATGAATACACCTACCGTGTGCATGACGCGGGTGGCCGCTGGCGGTGGATGCAGGAGCGTGGACGCATCGTCGAGCGCGACGCCCAGGGCCGTCCGCTGCGCATGGTCGGCACGCAGACCGACGTTCACGCCCGGGTCGAGGCCGAACAGCGCGGCCGCGAAGCCGAACACCAGCTCGTGACGCTCGCCGGCCAGGTGCCGGGCCTCATGTTCCAGATCCGGCTCGACGCGCAGGGCCAGACCCGGGTCGAACGCATCAGCGGGCGGCTGGCCGGATGGTTCCGCAGCCCGGACGATTGGCTCGATCGCCTCGAGCCCGACGACCAGGCCCATCTGATCCAGACCCTGCTGTCCTCGGCCGACACGCCGCGCGACTGGCGCTGCGAGTGCCGCGTGCGGGGGCCTGAGGGCCGTTGGCGTTGGCTGCTCGCACACGCCAGCCCCGAGCGCGCTGTGGACGGCAGCACGGTGTGGTCAGGCTATGCCGAGGACGTGAGCGTGCACCGCGAGCTGCAGCGTGCCCGCCAGGACACCGCCGTGCTTGCCGCCGCCAGCCGCACCCAGAGCGAGCTGCTCAGCCGCATGAGCCACGAGTTGCGAACGCCGATGAACGCCGTGCTCGGCTTTGCGCAGCTGATGGAGATCGATGCCATCGAGCCCCCGGGACCGGTTCAGCGCCAGCGCCTGGCGGCCATCCGCAAGGCCGGCGAACACCTGGTCAGCCTGATCGGCTCGGTGCTCGAGCTGAGCCGCATCGAATCCGGCGTGCTGGGTCTGGTGCCCCAGACCCTGGAACTGCGCGACGAAGCCGTCAAGGCGTTGGCGCTGATGCAGCCCGCAGCCGACCGCGTCGGCGTCGAGCTGCGCTTGCGGCCCGGAGAGCCGTTGCGCTGCCAGGCCGATGCCGAGCGCCTGCGCCAGGTGTTGCTGCAGCTGCTGGGCAATGCCGTGGGTCACAACCGACGCGGCGGCCGGGTGACGGTCGACCTCATGGCCCTGGCCGATGGCGGCCAGGGCGTGCCGGCGGCTGTGCTGCGGGTGCGCGACAACGGACCGGGCATGGCGGCCGCGCAGCTGGCGGCCGTGCGCGACCCGTTTGCGGCGGTGGCGGTGGCCGACCGTGGCTCGGACACGCCCCGCCGTGGCATGGGCCTGCCGATCGCCCAGGCGCTGCTGGCGCTGATGGGTGGGCGGCTCTTGCTGAGCAGCGAGCCCGGTGCAGGTTGCGAGGCCACCGTCGTCCTGCCGGTCGACGCAGGCCTGGCCGACGAGGCCGCCGACTCGGCGGCCGCAGCCTTGCCCTGGCTTCAGTCGATCACATAGGCCAGCGCGGTTCGTGGCGGCAGCACCAGCTGCGCCGTCGCGGCGTCCCAGCGGGCGGACTCGCGCGGGCGCTTGTCCGCGGCGGCGGCGGCGCGGTGCACCGGGTGCAGCACAAAGGCCTTGCCACGCAGGCTGGGCAGCACCAGCGTCACCGGGGCCTTGTCGGCGTTGACGGCGATCAGCAGCTCGCTGAATCCCGCCGGCTCGGTCTGCGTCCTGGGCCAGTTGCGGCCGTCCAGATGGGCCACCACCGAGGCCCCGTGCTGCCGTGGTCCGGTGTCCAGCATCGTCAGCCGCTGTTCGACCATGCGGGCCGACGGCAGGCGCAGCAGCGGCGTGCTGGCGCGGATGCGCAGCAGGTCCAGCGTCGCGTCGCGCACGAAGCGCACCGCCTCGGGTCCGGGGCGGATCTCGGCCGCGCGCGCCAGCACCGGCTTCATCAGCGGCCACATCGCCGCGTTTTCGCGCTCCGGCGGCAGCCCGGTGCCGAAGGCGTGATCGGCGAGCGTGAAGTCCAGCCGGTTGAACCAGTCGCCACTGTCGTAGCTGTTGCGATCCAGGCTCTTGCTGCGCATCAGTTCGATGCCGGCGTGCCAGTACGCGACGCCCTGGCTGAAGGCGGTCAGTGCCACGCCCAGCACCTGCACCCGCGCGCGGTCGTCGATGGAGGTGCCCGCCGGCAGCTTCAGCGCGTTGAGGTCGAACAGGGTCTGGTTGTCGTGGTTCTCGACGTAGTTGACGACTTCGCCCGGCTCGCTTGCATAACCGGCAATCTGACCGGCGTAGACCATCTCCTGGAGCGGCTTGACGATGCCGTCGGCGGTCTGCATGCGATAGCCCCGCAGCGTGCCGGCCAGGCCCACCCGAACGAGATCGGCCGCCGCGAGCAGCTCGGCGCGCGTGCCCAGCCCGGCCTCGGTCGCTGCGGCATTGCGGTCGTGGTGCAGGCCGTTGAGCCAGCCTTGTCGCTGCAGCACCTCGATGCCGCTGTCGCAGCAGCCGCCACCCCGCGCCGCGTCGCGCCCGCGGTCGCTGAAGGTCGCGATGCCGCTGCCGTTCAGCGACAGCTGCGAGGCCTGCACGAAGCGCGTGCCATTGGCGACCTCGCCGAAGTTCCAGCCCTCGCCGATGAGCTGGATCGTGCGCCCGCTGGCGCGGTTGACGGTGGCTTGCAACCGCTCCATGGCCTCGCGCGGCTGGTGGCCCATCAGGTCGAAGCGGAAGCTGTCGATCCGGTGGTCGCGCGCCCAGACGACCGCCGAGTCGATCATCAGCTTGGCCATCATCCGGTGCTCGGTGGCGGTGTTGTCGCAGCAGGTCGAGCGTTCGACCCCGCCCTTGGCGTCGAGCCGGTGGTAGTAGCCCGGCACGATGCGGTCGAGCACGCTCTGGGGGTGCTGGCCGGAGGCCGACATGTGGTTGTAGACCACGTCCATGCCGACGCGCAGTCCGGCCGCGTGCAGCGCCTGCACCATCTGCCGGAACTCGCGGATGCGCACCCGGCCGTCTTCGGCGTCGCTGGCGAAGCTGCCCTCCGGCGCGGTGAAGTGAAACGGGTCATAGCCCCAGTTGAAGCAGTCGCCGCCGGCGTCCTTCATGACCCGCGCCTGGACCTCGGGCGTGGCCGGATCCTGCCGCGCGAGTGCAGCCAGCGCGGCCGGGTCGGGCCGCGAGCAGCCGGCTTCGGGCACCGTGGCGAGGTCGAACACCGGCAGGAAGTGCACGTCGGTCAGGCCGGCCTGCGAAAGCGCCTTCAGGTGCTTCATGCCGGCGCTGTCGGCCACCGTGAAGGCGCCGTAGCGGCCCCGCAGCGCCAGCGGCACCGTGCCGTCGTCGATCGAGAAGTCACGCACGTGCAGCTCGTAGATCGACAGATCCGTCATCTGGCGCACGCGCTTGGGGTGCGGTGTCGTGTCCCAGCCGGCCGGGCGCAGCGCCGGGTCGTCGAGGTCCAGGACCCAGGTGCGGCGGGAGTTGGCGGTCAGCGACAGGGCGTAGGGGTCGGTGACGCGGTTGCGCACCAGGCCGACACCGGGCACGAAGACGTCGACCAGCCAGGTGGTGGCCGAGCCGCTCAGGTTGCCGGGCAGGCGCAGCTGCCAGCTGCCGCTGCGCGCGTCGCGCCGCGCGGCATGCACCGAGCCCGCATCGGCACTGGGCTTGCGATGCAGGCACAGCGCCACCTGCTGCGCGGTGGGCGCCCAGACGCGGAACGTCGTCGCCTGGCGCTGCGGCAACGCGCCGTAGTCGGCCAGCGCCTCGGCGGCGTCACCGTACAGCGCGTCGAGCAGCGCGGCATGCTGGACCTGCGTCGAGCGCAGCACCCGACCCTGGGCGTCCTCGTGCACCAGCAGCAGCTGGCCTTGCAGCAGGGCCTTCAGGCGGTCGTCGGCCAGTCCGGGGGGCAGGTTCAGCGTCATGCCGGCGGCCACGTAACTGAAGCGTTGGGCCAGCGAAGCGGGCAAGGCGACGGTGGCGGGCTGCAGTGGCACCGCGCTGTCGCCGCCCGCCACCGGCGAGCCCACCGCAGCGACGAGCTGGCCGCGTTGCGATCCGTGCAGCACGTAGCGGCCGCCTTCGCTGCCGGCCGGCGCGGCGCCGGGCCAGCGCAGCCAGCGGGCGTCGAAAGCGATCGCCTCGGCGCTGCCAGGCTTCGCCGCCGCCGGGGTGGCGTGCAGCGTGCGGGCGTGACCCGGTGCGTTGCAGTCGGCCAAACGATCGTCGGCCCGCGCCGTGCCGCACGTCGCCCCGGCCAGAACGACCCACCCCATTGCCTTCCAGACCCGGCACCACTGCTTCATCACCGCCCCTTGCCATCGCATCGAGGCGGGGATTGTCGTGGAGGAAAACTACGTCACACCAGGACAAACCCCCACAACCATCGCCTGAATCGATGTAGTTGAACTACATTGACGCGATGAAGATCCGTCTCAGCCTGTCGGTCGCGGCGCTTGCGCTGGTGGCCACGTGTGCCTTGTCGGCGCCTCCTGCGGAGCGCTTCGACCGCAGTCCGGTGCCGATGAAAAACCGCACCAGTGCGCTCGACGCCCATTGGCACCATGGCGCCTTCATCGAGATCTTCGTCCGTGGCTGGAAGGACAGCGACGGCGACGGCATCGGCGACCTGCGCGGCCTGACGCAGACGCTGGACGTGCTGAAGGACCTCGGCGTGCGCGGCATCTGGCTGATGCCGATCCAGGCCAATGCCGATGGCGACCACGGCTACGCCACCCAGGACTACCGCGCCGTTGCGCCCGAGTACGGCACGCTGGCGGACTTCGACGAACTGATCCGCCAGGCCCACCGCCGCGGCATCGGCGTGATCATGGACTACGTGATCAATCACGCCGCGGCGGCCCATCCGGCCTTCGTGGCCGCGCGGCAGGGGCCTTCGGCACCGTTTCGCAACTGGTTCGTCTGGTCCGAACGCATGCCCGAGGGCTGGGACATCTGGGGCAAGAACCCCTGGTACCACACGGCCATCGCGCCCTGGGACTTCAAGGGCGAGCCCAAGGATCTGCCCAAGCCCGCACCCGAGGCGCGGGACTTCTACTTCGGCACCTTCGGCCCGCACATGCCGGACTTCGACATGCGCAACCCCGAGGTCGTGGCCTTCCATGAAGACAGCCTGCGCTTCTGGCTCGAGCGCGGGCTGGACGGCTACCGGCTGGACGCGACACCGCACCTGATCGAGAACAACGCGCGCGACTGGAACGACCAGCCCGAGAGCCGCGCGCTGACCCTGCGCCTGGCCGAGCTGATCCGCGGCTACGAGCACCGCTATGTCGTCTGCGAGGCGACGGCCAGGCCGCAGGACTGGGGTGATCCGGCGGTCTGTGGTGGCGCGTTTGCGTTTGGCCATGTGCACCACTACGTCGGGGCGGCAGTGGGCCGGGCCGAATCGGTCGATGCGCTGGCGAGCTACTTCCGCAGCGCGCGGCCGACGATGGCGACCTTCGTCAGCAACCACGACATCTTTGCCGGCCGCCGCCTGTGGGACCAGATCGCCCAGGCCCTGCCCGCGGCCGACACGGCCACGCGCACCGCGGCCTACAAGCTGGCCGCCGCCGGCTACCTGCTGCAACCCGGCACGCCCTTCGTCTACTACGGCGAGGAGATCGGCCAGGCCGGCGTGCACGACGGCCTGAAGGGCGACATGCCCCTTCGCGCGCCGTACTCCTGGACTGCCGAGGCGCAGACCGCCGGCTTCAGCACCGGCCGGCCGTTCCGGCCCGTGGCGCCCAACGTCGCGACGCACAACCTGGCGGCCCAGCGGGCCGACCCGGGGTCGATCTGGAACTTCTACCGCCAGCTCATCGCGCTGCGCAACAGCCGGCCTTCCATCGCCCGCGGCGAGTTTGTCGCCGCGCGGGCCGACGGCCTGAGCCTGCAGTTCCAGCGCCGGCTCGGCAACGAGCGCAGCCTGGTCGTCATCCATTACGGCGATCGGCCGACGGCGGTGGAGGTCAGCGGCCTGGCGCCCGGGGCGAGACTGGTGCCGCTGCTGGCCAGGGTCGGCGCACCGACACGCGCCAGCGCCATTGGCGTCGCGACGCTGCGGGTGTTGCCGCGGCAGGTGCAGGTGTACGCGGTCGGGCGCTGAGCCTGGCGCAACGGCGGCCGCGCGGCATCATCGCGGGCCATGGACACTGACTGCATCGACGTGCTCGTCGTCGGCGCTGGCGTCGTCGGCCTGGCGGTCGCGCGGCGCCTGGCGCAGGCGGGGCTCGACGTGGTCATTGCCGAGCGCGAAGGCGGCATCGGCCAGGGCGTCAGCTCGCGCAACAGCGAGGTCGTGCACGCCGGGCTCTACTACGCACCCGGCAGCCTGAAGGCTCGGCTCTGCGTGGCCGGGCGCGAGCAGCTGTATGCCTTCTGTGCCGAGCGCGGTGTTGCGGCGCGGGCCTGCGGCAAGCTGGTGGTCGCGACCCGCGAGCAGGACGTGGCCGCTCTCGCGGCTCTGGCCGAACGGGGGCGTGCCAATGGCGTGCCGGGGCTGCAACTGCTGAGCGGCACCGACGCCCGCGCGCTGGAACCGGCGCTGGCGTGCAGCGCCGCGTTGTGGTCGCCGAGCAGCGGCATCGTCGACAGCCACGGCCTGATGCTCGCCTTGCTGGGTGACGCGCAGAACGCGGGCGCGGTGCTGGCGCTGAAGAGCAGCGTCGTCGGCGCCCGGCGCGACGGGGACGCCTGGCGGGTGCAGGTGCAGGCCGAAGGCGAAGAGGCCGAACTGCACACCCGCTGGATCGTCAACGCGGCCGGGCTCGACGCCCAGGCCGTGGCGCGCGCCGTCGACGGATTCCCGGCCGCGGCGGTCCCGGCGCGGCACCTGGCACGCGGCCACTACTTCGCGCTGTCGGGCACCCAGAACCCGTTCACGCACCTGATCTACCCGCAGCCGGTGGACGGCGGCCTGGGCGTGCACCTGACGCTCGATCTGGCCGGCCAGGCGCGCTTCGGCCCCGACGTGCAGTGGTTCGAAAGCGATGCCCCCGGCGCCGCGCTGGACTACGCCGTCGACCCGGCCCGTGCGGCTGGCTTCGAGACCGAGATCCGCCGCTGGTGGCCGGCGCTGCCCGCGGGAGCGCTGGTGCCGGCCTACACCGGCATCCGCCCCAAGATCGCCGGCCCCGGCGAGCCGGCGGCCGACTTCCGGATCGTCGGCCCGGCCGAGCACGGCGTGCCCGGGCTCGTGCAGCTCTTCGGCATCGAGTCGCCCGGGCTCACGGCGGCGATGGCGATCGGCGAGGTGGTTCGCGGCATGGTGGCGAGCCCATGAGCCCCCACGCAGCGGGCCCTCAGGGCTGGCCCAGATGCTTGCCGAAAAACGCCTCCAGCCGGTTGGCGAAGTCGACATGGTTGGCGAGCTTCAGCCAGCCGTGGCCTTCGCCGGGGTAGGTCACCCATTCGGGTTCGTTGCCGGCGGCCTGCAATGCCTTGCGCATGCGCTCGGCGTGGGCAAACGGCACCCGGCGGTCGCGCTCGCCGTGCACGAGCAGCAGCGGACGCTTCAGGCGCGCGGCCTGGTGCAGTGGCGAGACTTCGCGCAGCATGGCGGCGTCGGCCTCGGGGTCGCCGACCAGGCGCTTGAGGTCGTAGCGGCGGCCTTCGCGGCTGATGTCGTCGTCGATCCACCACGAGCCCTCGAGGAACAGGAACAGATCCGCCACCGCCACCCAGGCCGCGCCGCAGCGGAACAGGTCCGGGTCCTGGATCAGGCCCATCAGCGTCGAGTAGCCGCCGTAGCTGCCGCCGGCGATGCACAGCCGGTCGGCCCAGCCCTGCTGCAAGGCCCAGCGCGCGGTGTCGGCGATGTCGTGCTGCATCGCGCGACCCCACTGGCGGTTGCCGGCCTCGAGATGGCGCCGGCCGTAGCCGGCGCTGCCGCGGAACTCGGGCTCGATGACGACGTAGCCGCGCGAGGCCAGGAACTGGGCCATGGCGTCCCACTCCCAGGCGCCACCGCGCGACCAGGGGCCGCCGTGCACCAGCACCACCGCCGGCCCCTTGTCGCCAGCCTTGCGCCCGGGTGGCACGGTCAGCCAGACGGGGAGCTCCAGGCCGTCGCGGGCGGCGATCCGCACCACGTCCACACTGGCCATGCGTTCGGGGTCCAGCCCGGGGCGGATGCGGCCCAGCAGTTGGGCCGGCTTGTCGGGCGGGGCGTCGCCGCGCCACAGCCACAGGTGCCCGGGGTCGCGGTCGCTGCTGCTGCGCACCAGCACCACCATGTCCTTGGCGCCGCAGCGGCGGCAAGACAGACGGTTGACCATGCCCGGGAACCGCTCGTCGATCCAGGCCTGCACACGCTTCAGCTCCGGGTCCAGCCAGACCGTCGTTTCGGCGTCGGCATTGACGCGCACGCCGAGCAGGCGGCCGCTGTCGTGATCGGCAATCACGCCGCCGCGGAAGTCGAAGCCTGGCGTGCTGACGAAGGGCGTTGGCGAAGGCGCACCGCTCGCGAAGTCGAAGCGCGTCAGCACCTGCAGGCCGGCCGGGCCGTCGCTGCGGGTGACAAACAGCTCGCCGCTGTCGCCCACGCTGTGCGGCCAGAAGGCCTCGCTGCCGATCTGGCGGTCGTCGATGACGCGCCAGGCGGTTTCGCCCGCGCCGCGCCAATGCAGGCGGCGGCGGTCCTCCTCGCGCACCAGGGCCAGGCGCGGCTGGCCCTGGCTGTCGAACCACCACTGGGCGACGTTGTCCGGTGTCTTCAGGTCCAGCAGCTGGGCACGCCCGGTGCGCACGTTCAGTCGCATCGGTTCCACCGAGGTCCAGCGGTTGCCGCCCCAGCGCATCTTGCCGACGACGATCTCGTCGGCCGCCACGCCTGCGCCGGGCCGCGGCACGTGCAGCAGCATGTGGTCGGGCTCCAGCGGCGGCGCGCGGCCGCCGCGCGGCTCGACCAGCGGCGAGCTGAACCGCCGCATCACCAGCTCGCGCAGGCCCTGACCATCGACGCCAATGACGTACAGACCCGGGGCTTCCTGCTGCATCAGTCCGCGTGATCGGTCGAAGACGCTGAACAGCAGCCGCTCGTCGTCCAGCCAGTTGAAGTCGCGCACATCGCCGTCGCTGAAGCGTGCGACCTGCTGGGCCTTGCCGGCATCGTCCAGACTCCAGACGAACAGGCCCACACGCTCTCCGCCCGAGGCCGTCATCAGCGCCAGGCGCTTGCCTGAGGGCGACAACTCGGCCTTCAGCACCGCGGCCGGCCTGAAGAACAGCTCCGCGGCGGGCTGAGCGGCCGGAGTCTGCGCCGGTGCCTGGGCACTCGCCACCGACGGGCCCCAGCACAGCGCCACGAGCCACAGGGCCACGAGCCACGGGGCCACGAGAAAACGGCCGAGCACTCCCCTCATCGCGCCGCCGCTTCCAGCGCCTGGCGCAGCAGATCGAAACGCGCCCGTCCGCTGCCGGCCGCGATCAGCCCCAGCGCCCGTGCCGCCTCGACGCCGCTGGGGCCGCTCAGGTCGGTGTCGGGCAGGCGCCAGCACCAGTTGGGGTCGCCCAGGGTGCCGGGCAGGTTCATGCGGTGTTCGCTGGGCAGGCCAAGGACGTCTTGCATCGGGAACACCGCCATCCGGGCGACGCTGTTGCAGGCGGCCCGGATCATCGCCCAGTGCACGTCGTCGGTGCTGCACGTGAGGTAGCGGGCGGCGTAGGCGCGCTGCGATGGCGGGGCATGGTCCCACCAGCCGCGTGCGGTGTCGTTGTCGTGGGTGCCGCTGTAGACCACGACGTTGGGCGTGTAGTTGTGGGGCAGGAACTCGTGCTGGCCGTCGCCACCGAACGCGAACTGCAGGATCTTCATGCCCGGGAACCCGCAGTCCTCGCGCAGTGCGACCACGTCCGGCGTGATCAGGCCCAGGTCCTCGGCAATGATGGGCAGCGGTCCCAGCGCCGCAGCGATGGCGTCGAACAGCGCCTGGCCGGGCCCGGTCACCCAGCGGCCTTCCTTGGCCGTCGGGCAGGTGGCCGTCGTAGTCGCCGAGGCCTTCGGTGAAGGCGGCCGTCGTTCCGGCCTGGAAACGCTGGAAGGCCAGGGCAGCACAACCGATCTGGAATAAAAATTTGGTTCCCTCAGTAGCTTAGGGCATCTCTAACAGGG
>JAJTGU010000080.1 GCA_021297985.1 Rubrivivax sp. | reverse complement strand
CGCCTCGGTCAGCGCGGCGCTGGACGTCGCACCCGCAGCCAGCGCGGCGGCCTGCGCCGTGAGGTCGGCATCCAGCAGCAGCTCCGCGGCGGCCGTGCGGTCGTCAGCCATCGGACGCTCCGGCGTGCCAGCCGGTCTTGGCGGCCCACTGCTCGGCGGCCTGGGCCATCAGGTGAAAGACCGGGTCCTTGGTGATGGCGTAGGCCTCGGGGTCGGACACCGCGGCGGCCAGGCGTTGCTTGAACTCGCCGGTCCAGCGGCCGCTGTGGGCCACGAGCTGGACTCTCGCCGGCGTGGCGACGGCACTCACTTCGCGAACCGCTTGTCGATCAGCCGGATCGGCTTCTGCCGGGTCTCGATGCCGGTCAGCGGGGCGAGGGACTTCGGGGGCTCCAGCACCACCTGGACCTCGACGCCCAGAGCGCGCTTGAGCAGCGCGCGATACGGCGCAGCGGCGGTGTCGCTGCGCTCGGCGTGGGTCTCGATGCTGACGATCAGGTCGTCGCGACCCGCCGCGTCGCGCACCGCGGTGCACAGGAACTCGCCGGCGTAACCCGGCTGCTGCTCGAGGATGGGCGCCAGCGCCTGCGGAAAGACGTTGATGCCGCGCAGCTTGACCATGTTGTCGCTGCGGCCCAGGAAGCCGGCGATGCGCCGCAGGTTCCAGCCCAGCGACGACGGCGTGGTGAGCACCTGCGTGACGTCGTGCGTGTTGAAGCGCACGATGGGGTAGATGTCGTCCTTGTACAGGCAGGTGACGACGATGTCGCCGGGCTGGCCGTCGGCCACCGGAAGACCGGTGTCGACGTCGGCGACCTCGACGTACTGCATGTCTTCCATCAGGTACAGGCCATCGTGGTCCGGGCCTTCTCCGGCCACCGCTCCGGTGTCGCCGACACCGTACCAGTCGAACATCTCGGCGCCACCCCAGGCCTGGGCCAGCGACTCGCGCGACTCGCGGCCGAGGTGGCCGCAGATGCGGCGCACCGGGATGTCGCGCCCCGGCACGATGCCCTGTTCGCGCGCCACGTCGGCCAGACGCTTGATGTAGTCGGCAAAACCGACGACGACGTTGACGCCGAAGTCGCGCATCAGCTCGACCTGCTTGACGCTCGGGGTCTCGACCCCGGTGCCGGGTGTGATCAGCAGCGCGTTCGTGTAGTGCAGCAGCGCCTCGCGCACGTAATGGCCGCCGTTGATCATCCCGTGGCCGTAGACCGAGTGCACCACCTCGCCCGGCTGCAGGCCCTGCATGCGGTAGATGCGTGCCAGCAGCAGGCTCTGGATCTCGCGGCTCCGGGGCGAGAACAGCAGCGGCTGCGGCCGGCCCGTGGTGCCGCTGGTGGTGTGCAGCACCATCGGCCACAGCCCCGGTCCCTGCGGCCCGTCGATCGGGATGTCCGCGCCGTGGAAGTCGCCCAGCGGTGGGCAGCGCTCGACGCTGGCCATGATCTCGTGCTTGCCGAAGGTCGGCAGCCGGGTCAGGTCGTCCAGGCCGCGGATGTCGCCCGGGACGAGGCCCTTGTCGCCCCACAGCCGCTGGTAGAACGGGATCTGCCAGGCCCGAGCCATCAGCCGGGCGAAGCGAGCCTCCTGTTGAGCGCGAAGCACCTCGCGCGGCAGCCGGGCCACGCGGTCGACAAAGGCCTCGCCCAGCGGGACCTCGGCCAGCAGGGCACGCGGGTCGAAGCTCTCGTAGTAGCTCAGGTGTCGGGTCATGCCGGTGGTGCCATGGGGTGGGGCTGCGGCAGGTGCATCGCGCGCAGCCAGGGGCGCAGGTCGCTGGCCTGCGCGAGTTGCGAGCACTCGTGGTGCAGGCTCTCGGTGGCGATGTCCGACAGCCCGGCGTGCGCGCAGCACTGCTCGAACTTGGCCCGCTGCGCGGCGGCCGACAGCGGCCTGTCGGGGTGGCCGAGCACGGCCGGCAGGTCGATGACCAGCCGCCGGCCGTCGTGCAACTGCAGCCGCAGCGTCTGCGGCGCCAGTGCGTTCGGGTCGGTGCAGTGGTTGGCGCTGCAGTGCACGCGCGTGGCGATCTCGGCGCGCGCGCGGTCGGCCAGCGCCTCGGGCTGGAAGTCCTGCAACCCGACGGTGCCGCGCATGAGCCAGGTGGCGGCCAGGTAGGGCAGGCAGAGCCGGGCGTAGTTGACGTCCATGGCCTCGACCCAGGGCCGGCTCACCAGGCGCAGGATCAGCGGCGGCGCGGCCAGTTCGATGCGTGCGATGTCGGCGGCCATCAGGCGGTGGTCGGAGACCAGCGTGGCCAGGCCGTCGAGCGCCCCTTGCGCGGCACGGCCGGTCGGAAATGGCTTGTGGCTCAAGCGCTCGATCTGGAAGACCCGGCCCAGCGTGGCGAAGCGGGCCTCGACCCCCGCCCGGCGTGGCTCCAGAGGCGCATCGAACAGGTCGAAGTAGCCGAACGGGCCATCGAGCGCACCGCGCGGGCCGCCAAAGCCGGCCATTGCCAGGTCCAGCGCCGTGACCGCTGCGCGTGCCGCCAGGCCGATCTGCATGGCCAGCATCGGCGAGCCCTCGGCATGCGCCTGCATCGTGCCGGCCAGCTGGCTGTAGGCGATGCCCAAGGCGCTGGCGGTGGTCTCGCGGTCGCAGCCGGCCAGCTTGGCCAGACCGAGGGTGGCCCCAAGCGCACCGCACATCGCCGGGCGGAAGAAGCGCATCGGCGCGGCCTGTGCAGCGCCGATGGTCGTCGCGGCATCGACGGCGACCACCAGGGCTTCGATGAGCCGCGGGCCGTTGACGGTGTCGCCGCTGGCGGACTGGCGCTCGACCTGGGCGACCAATGCCGGCAGGAGGGTGGCCATCGGGTGCACCACCGCGGCCTCGTGCACGCAGTCGAACTCCTGGTTGTGGATCTGCCAGGCGTTGAGCATCGCGGCCGTCGGGGCGGGCCAGGGTCGGCCGCTGCCCCACTCGTGTGCGGCGTGCCGCATCTCGCCGGCATGGCCCCAGCCGCGGGCCGCCTGGCGCACCTGGGCCAGTCGCGGGTGCCGGCTGCCGGCCAGGCCGACCGCGACGCTGTCGGCGACAAACGTGATCGCTGCCTGCACCGCGCTCGGTGGCAGGGCCTCGAATCGCAGCGCGAGCGTGTGGTCGATCAGCGCATCGGCCAGCGGGAACTTGCTGTTGGGGGTCATGGGGCACCGATGATGACGCGGTGCAGCGCATCCAGGTCCGCCGCCTGCGGCAGCGCGGCGCAGGCGGCGAGCGCGGCCTCGGTGCGCGAATCCGGCCACCCTGCGGCCCGCATCAGCATCGCGGCCTTGGCCTGTATGGCCGACGTGGGCATGGCCCGCGCCGGGTCACCCCAGGTGTCGCGAAGCTCATGTTCACTGCGGCTGCCGTCGCGGCGCAGCAGCACGACACGAGCGCCGTAGTGTTCGGGGTACCTGGACTGCACGGCAGCGTCCTCGAACAGCCGGACCCGGCCACGCAGTGCGACGACGCGCGGCTCGGTCAGTGCACTTTCGCGGTAATGCTCCAGCGCCGGCTCGCCCCACAGCGCCCAGGCCGCCAGGGCATGCGGGATCGAGAACCGCGCCTGGGCCTCGGTCTCGGGGTGCACCCGATCGCAGAAGCGCAGCGCGTCGGCGTAGGTGTGGACCTCGATCGCCTCGATCTCGTCGGCACTTGTCGGCCGGGCCGCCAGCAGCTCGCGACAGGCGTCCATCGCCGGGTGCGCGTGGCGGCAGGCCGGCCAGGGCTTGAAGCTCAGGTCCCACAGCCAGGGCCCGTCGCGGGCTTCGTCCAGCCGCGACACGTCGCCCCCGGCCGCGGTGGCCGCCAGCCAGCCCGATTCGCCTTCGACCACGCCCAACGGGCCCGTCAGACCGCAGGCCGCCAGTTGCGCGGCGGCCAGGCCCTCGCGCGCGGCGCCGGCCATGTGCCAGGCCTTGCCCTGGCTGCTTTCGTGCCGCACCTGCCACAGGCCGCCGGCCCGGGTGCCGGCCAGGGCCAGTGCATGGGCGGTCTGCAAGCCGGACAGTGCCAGGACCTGTGCCGCCGCGGCGGCCGCACCGAAGCACCCGGCCGTGCCGGTGCTGTGCCAGAAGCGGTAGTGCGAAGGCCCGAGCGTCCGGCCCACGCGGACCATCGCCTCCACACCCACCACCACGGCGTCGAGCAGCCGGGCGCCGGAGCACGCGGGCGCTGCCGCCGCCAACGCCGCGGGCACGACCACGGGCCCAGTGTGCAGGATCGCGCTGCGGTGCACGTCGTCCATCTCGAGCAGGCTGCCCAGGGCGCCGTGGTACGCCGCGGCGGCCGCAGCATCGGCACCGCAGCCCGCCAGCGTGGGCTGTTTCCCCGGGGCCTGCATCGCCAGCCACCGCCCGAAGGCCTGCCCGGTGACCGTGGTCGTGCCGAAGGCGGCATTGCCCAGCCAGTCGAGCACGTGCAGCGCGGCACGTTCACGAAGAGCCCTGAGCTGCACCGGGTTGCCGACTGCAACCGAATTCAGGACGGTCGCCAGGCGCTGCATGCCTGCAGCGGGTGCGGCCGGGGTCGGGTCGGACATCGTCACGGGTGGCGGGCTGGGGGGTCCTCGACCCGGGCGGTGTCGTCGCGATGGCCCGGTGCTGGAAAGTTGTACGGACATATTCTAGAGTTGGCCTCGTGACGCAGACAACGCGACCCAGCCCGACCGACCCTGTGCCCGCACGATGCCGCAGGCCCTGACCCCGGCGGTCTTTGCCGCCGCGCTGGCCGGTGGGCGCCGCATCTACTGGCCAGGTTGTGCCGGCCACTCGCCTTTGTTCGAGCAGTGGTTGCGCGCCGCGCCCGACGCCGCAGCAGGGGCCGAGTTCTCTGGCGTCTGGATCCCCGGCATCAACCGTTTCGACCCCACCGAGATGCACGCCCAGGCCCGCGCCCGGAGCTTCTTCCTGTCGCGTGACTTCCGCGGCGGCTACGAGCGTGGGGCGGTTGACTTCTGTCCCTGGCACTACAGCGAGATCGTGCGCCACCTCGGCCAGCCCGGCCGGTTCGACGTCGTGCTGCTGCATGTGGCGCCGCCGGACGCGCAAGGCCGCTGCAGCCTGTCGGTCGCGGCCGACTTCACGCCGGCCGTGCTGGACGCGGCCTTGCCCGGCACCACCGTTCTGGCCCACCTGAACCCGCGCCTGCCGCGCACCCATGGACCTTGGGTCGCCGCCGAGCGCATCTCCGCCTGGGTCGAGGCCCCCATGGCGCCGTTGACAACCCATGATGCAGCTCCGGGTCCGGATCTGGAGGCCGTGGCCTGCCGGGTCGCTGGCCTGGTGCACGATGGCGACACGGTCCAGCTGGGCCTGGGTCGGCTGCAGGCGGCGGTGCTGGCAGCGCTGCGCTCGCACCGGAGCCTGCGGCTGCACTCGGGCATGGTGTCCGAAGGGCTGCTGGGCCTCGTCGCGGCCGGCGCCTTGGCGGCTCGCGACGACCACCGGCCGCCCGTGACGACCGGCGTTGCGCTCGGCAGCGAGGCCTTGTACGCCGTGCTGGCCGACCCCGCGCTGGCCCGCTTCGCGCCCGTGCAGTTCACCCACGCCCAGGCCACGCTGGCGGCGCTGCCCCGGCTGGTGGCGGTCAACGCCGCGCTCGAGGTCGATCTGCTGGGCAACGTCAACGGCGAATGGCTGGGCGGGCGCCAGGTCAGCGCGCTGGGCGGGGTGCTCGACTTCGTTCGCGGCGCCCGCGCCAGCGAAGGCGGCCGTGCCATCGTCGCCTTCGAGGCCACGGTCGGGCATGACCCCGGCAAGCGCCGCTCGCGCATCGTGCCCATGCTGGCCCCCGGCGCGGTGACGGTGCCACGCGCCGACACCGACATCGTCGTCACCGAACACGGCCACGCCGAGTTGCGCCACAAGGGCGTGGCCGAGCGGGCGCAGGCACTGATCGCGATCGCGGCGCCCGAGCACCGGCCGGCCCTCGAAGGGGCCTGGCTTACACTGAAATCGAGCCTGTAGGGAGTGCCGCGTGACGCAGAACAAGAAGACCCCGCGCTACCGCGAGATCGCCGACGGACTGATCGCCGACATCGTGGCCCGGCGCTATGCGGTCGGCTCGTCGCTGCCAGCCGAGTCCGAGCTGTGCGAGCAGTTGCAGGCCAGCCGCCACACCGTGCGCGAGGCGCTGCGCATCCTCGAAGAAGGGGGCCTGATCTCGCGCCGCCAGGGCTCGGGCTCCGAGGTTGTGGCCGACACGCCGCCGGTGCGCTACCGGCAGACCGTGGACACCATCGAGGACCTTCTGCAGTACGGCAAGCAGAGCCGGCTGTCGCTGCTCGGCACCCGCGAGCTCGCGGCCCATGCCGCACTGGCCCAGCGACTGCGTCTGCCCGAAGGCACGCCGGTGATCGAGCTGCGGGGCCTGCGCAGCGAACGCGGCGAGGCCCGGGCCGACGGTACGCGCTTGCCGGGGCGTCCGTTTGCGTTGACGACGATCTGGATGAGCGCGCAGCCCGCCCGGCGGCGCGACAAGCTGCTGCACCCGGACACGGCGCTGTCGACCATGCTCGCTGCACTCGACGCCCGCACGCTCGGCCGAATCGAGCAGGCGTTCACCGCCGTCGCGCTGGACGCCGACGCGGCCGAGCAGTTGCAGACCAAGAAGGGCGCGCCGTCGCTTTGTGCCGAACGCGCCTACTTCGACAAGAAGGGTGCCCTGGTGCTGGTGGCACGTTCGCTGCACCGGGCCGACCTGTTCCGCTACGCGACGGTGTTGCGGCACGAGGCGGTGTAGCCGGAACGCCGGGCCCGAACGGAGGCATGGACGGGTCGGGTCCATCGGACATGAAAAACGGGCGCCAAGACCGACAAGGACTCCGGCAAGTCCTGGCCGGCAGCGAGCCGGTTCGTGCAAAGCAACCGGATGGCGAATGGCGTTGCCCCGGGAGCGGTGCTGCGTTAGCATCCAAGTTGTCCGTACAACTTGGATGCAGGATCCGTGGGTGCATTGGATGTACCGAGCCTCGCCGGCCGCGTGGCCACAGTCGACGCCGGGATGCTGATCGAGCGCCTGCGCGCCGCCTGCGGCGCTGGCGCGGTGCTGGACGACGCATCGACGCTTGAACTGGCGGCACACGATGTCTTCCACCGCGCCGCGATGCGGCCTGATGCGGTGTTGCGCCCTGCGAGCGCTGCGGCGCTGGCGGCCGGCGTCCGGGTGCTGGCCGCGTCCGGGGTGGCGATGGCGCCGCGCGGTGGCGGCATGTCGTACACCGGGGGTTACCTGCCGGCGGAGCGCTACGTCTGCGTCGACCTCGGGGCGCTGAACCGGGTGCTGGAGGTCAACACCGACGATCTCTTCATCACCGTCGAGGCCGGCTGCACCTGGGCCCAGTTGCGCCAGGCGCTGGCCGGAACCGGCCTGACCACGCCCTTTGGCGGACCGCTGTCGGGACTGCGTGCCACGGTCGGCGGGGCGCTGTCGCAGAACAGCATGTTCTTCGGCGCCGGCCAGCATGGGGCCGCGTCCGAATCGGTGCTCGGCCTGAAGCTGGTCCTGGCCGACGGCGAAATGCTGACCACCGGCAGCGGCGCCTTCGAGGGTCCGGGCAGGTCGCCCTTCGCGCGTTGGGGTGGGCCTGACCTGACCGGTTTGTTCCTGGGCGACACCGGAGCCTTCGGGCTCAAGGTCGAGGCGACGCTGCGCCTGGTTCCGGTGGCAGCGGCGCAAGGCCATGCCTCGTACGGCTTCCCCGGCATCGCCGACATGGTGAACTGCCAGGTCGCGCTGATGCGCGCCGGCCTGGGCAGCGAGACCTTCGGGATCGACGCCTTCAAGGCGCAGAACTCGGCGCAGACCGGCAACAAGATCGCCGCAGGCGTGAAGACGCTGGCCGAAGTCGCCAGGAAGGGCAGCAGCCTGATGTCCGGGCTCAAGGCCGCGGCCGGCATCGCGATGGCGGGCACCGACTACCTGGCCGTGCACCCGTACTCGATCCACCTCACGCTCGACGGCGACAGCGCCGCCCATGTCGACGAGCGTCTGGCCCGCGTGGCCAGCATCGCTGCCGCGAACCGCGGCACGGCGCAGCCGGCCTCGGTGCCGCAGATCCTGCGCGCGCAGCCGTTCCAGCCGCTGCGGTCGGTGCTCGGCCACAACGGCGACCGATGGGTGCCGGTGCACGGCATCGTTCCGCTGTCGCAGGCGCTGCCGGTGGTCCAGGCCGTCGAGGCCCGCATCGCGACGCACGCCGATGCGATGCGCGAGCAGCAGATCGTGTACTCGCCGCTGACCGCCAACCTGGACCGCGCCTTCCTCTTCGAGCCGTGCTTCTATTGGCCCGACGAGATACGGCCGCTGCATGTCGACGTGCTGGGCGAGGATCTCACCGCGCCCTGGATGCAGCGTCCGCACCGGCCGGCGGCCGACGCCCTGGTCCGCCAGTTGTGGGCCGAATGCACCGAAGTGCTGGACGCTCATGGCGCGGTGCACTTCCAGGTCGGCCGTGCCTACCCGTACCTGCAACGCCTGCAGCCCGCCGCTCGGGCCCTGGTCGAGGCCGCCAAGCGTGCGCTCGACCCTGCCGGCCGCATGAACCCGGGTTCCCTCGGCCTTGGCGGCTGAAGGCCGCCCTCGATACTCGCCCGACCCGTCCACGGAGCCCGCTTCCATGTCCAAACCCGCCTTCGCTGCCCCTGTCGCGATTGCCCTCGTGGCTGCCGCCACGCTCTCGGCGCTGCCCACGTCGCCCGCGCTGGCTCAGGAGCCCGTTGTCCTGCGCACCGGTGCCTTTGCCCCCGCCGGCAGCGTGTTCGCCACCTACTGGGCGCGCTTCAAGACCAATGTCGAGCGCGACAGCAAGGGCACGATCAAGGTCGACCTGAACATGGGCGACCCGAACGAGGGCAACCTGCTGTCCAACCTGCGCCGCGGCCGGGTGGACTGTGTCGGCGCGTCGCTGCAGGGCAGTGCGACCATCCTGCCCGAGGTCGCGGTGCTGCAATTGCCCTACCTGTTTGCGAGCTTTCGCCATGTCGACCACGCCTACGACGCCGGCCTGGTCGAGTCGTACCGCAAGCTGTTCGACGCCAAGGGCATCGCGATGCTCAGCTTCGTCGAGGTCGGCTTCACCCACACCTACGCCACGATGCCGGTCAAGGCGCCGGCCGACGTGAAGGGCGTGAAGATGCGCGCCACGCTGTCGCGCGCGTCGCAGGCCTGGATCAAGGCCACAGGCGCCGAGCCGGTGGTGCTGCCCATCGCCGAGGCGGTGCCGGGCCTGCAGACCGGGCTGATCAAGGGTGGCGAGTCGGGCATCGTGGTCTACAGCGGGTTGATCGCCAAGGCGGCGCCGCAGTACACGCTGACGGCGCATGCCTTCGACTCCGGCACCGTGATGTGCAACAAGGACTTCTTCGCCAAGCTCACGCCCGAGCAGCAGCAGGCGGTGCGCAACGGCTGGAACGCCAAGGATCAGGCACGCGACACGCGGGCGGCGAACGAGAAGTTCCTGGCCGACGCGGCCGGCATGGGCATCACGGTCCACCGCCCGAGTGCTGCCGAGCAGGCGCAGTGGCAGGCCGCCGGCAAGAAGGCGGCCGATGAGCTGATTGCCGCCTTCACACCCGAGGCCAAGCGCATCTACGACGAGATCCAGAAGGATCTTGCGACGCTGAAGTGAGGCCAGTCGCCGCCGCCGTGCTGGCCGGCCTGCGCCAGGTCGAGCGCTGGGGCACGACGGCGGCCTTTGCGCTGATGGTGGTCGTGCTCGGCTGGGACATCCTCGGCCGCGAGCTTCTTGGCGGCGGCAAGATCTGGGCGACGCCGATCGCGGTGTACGCGAATGTCTTCATCGCCTTCATCGGCATGGGCGTGGCGTCGGCTGGCGGCGCGCATCTGAGGCCGCGTTTCATGGACGGCCTGGCGCCGAAGGCCTGGCATGCGGCGCTGGACCGCATGACCGACTTCGGCTTTGCGCTGTTTTCGCTCGGCGCGGCCGTGCTGTGCTGGCAAATGCTGCGCGAGACGGTTGAACTGCAGGAGACCGACCCCGTCCTGCAGTGGCAGGTCTGGCCGTTCCAGACCATCCTCGTTGCGGCCTTTGCCGTCGCGGTGCTGCGCCACACGCTGTACGGCCTGTTCCCGGCACTGCGCCCGGCGCCGGCGGCCGGCGAGAACGCGCCACCGACCGAAGAACAGGTGCGCGATCTGGCAAGCGCCGAGCCCCAGCCGGAGAAGGCACGATGACCGGCGTGTGGCCCCTGCTCGGCCTGTTGCTGCTTGTGCCGCTGTTGCTGTGGCTGCGCCAGAACATGATCGTCGTGCTCGGTTGCGCGTCGGCCTGGCTGTACTGGCACTACAGCGCCGGCGCGGTCGGCAACACGGCGCTCGACGCCTGGCAGAACGCGCGCAACGAGGTCTTCCTCGCGATCCCGCTGTACGTGCTGGCCGGCAACGTGATGGCCAACGGCAGCATCGCACGTCGGCTGATCCGGGTGATGTCGGCGCTCACCGCCCCCATCCCCGGCGGCCTGGCGCTGTGCGCGGTGCTGTCGTGCGCGTTGTTCTCGGCGATCTCGGGCTCCAGTACGGTGACCATGCTCGCGGTCGGTGGCGTGCTGTTCCCGGCGCTGCTGAAGGCCGGCTACGAGCGCTCGTTCGCGCTCGGCCTGCTGTGCGCGGCAGGCACGCTGGGCATCATCATCCCGCCGTCGATCCCGATGATCCTGTACGGCATCATGACCCAGGTCTCGATCACGGATCTGTTCAAGGCCGGGGTGCTGCCGGGGCTGTTCCTGGCCCTGCTGCTGGCGATCTACGCCGTGGCCAAGAACTGGAAGCTGCGCGAGGCGGCGCGCTGGGACCTGGCCGAGATCGGCGCCGCCTTCAAGGGCGGGGTTTCGGCGCTGATGGTGCCGGTGATCATCCTGGGCGGCATCTACAGCGGCTACTTCACGGCCACCGAGTCGGCCGTGGTCGCACTGTTCTATGCCGTGGTCGTCGACGTCTTCGTCCACAAGCAGCTCACCTGGCGCAAGCTGTTCGAGATCACCCAGGAGACGGTGAAGATGTCCGGGGCGCTGTTCCCGATGCTGATCATGGCGGTCAGCATCAACATCTTCCTGTCCGAGAAGCACGTGCCACAGATGGCGGCCGAATGGCTGGGCACGGTCGTCACCGACAAGGCCGTGTTCCTGCTTGCCGTCAATGCCTTGCTGCTCGTCACCGGCTGCCTGATCGACATCGGCTCGGCGATCCTGCTGCTGTCGCCGCTGCTCGCGCCAATGGCGCAGAGCATGGGCATGGACCCGGTGCATTTCGCGATGATCATGCTGGTCAACCTCGAGATCGGCTACCTGACGCCGCCCATGGGGCTGAACCTGATCGTGGCCGCAGTGGCTTTCCGCGCCACGTTCAGCGAATGCTGCAAGGCGGTGCTGCCGTTCATCGGCATCCTGCTCGTCGGCCTGGCGGTGGTGGTCCTGTGGCCGGCACTGTCGCTGGTGATGGTGCGCTGAGATGTCGGCCGAGGCGTCAACGGCGGTCGAGCGGCATGTCGCGCGCTGTGCCGGCGTGCGCCTGCACTGGCGCGAGGCCGGCGCCGCCGGCGCGCCGCCGCTGGTGCTTCTGCACCCGTCGCCCCGCAGCGGCGCGATGTACGAGTCCTGGCTGCCGCGGCTGGCCGCGCTGGGCTTCCGGGCCTGCGCGCTCGACACCCCGGGCTACGGCGCCAGCGACGCATTGCCACAGCCGGTGACGCATCTGCAGGACTATCTGCCCGTGCTGCGTGCCTGGGCCCGGCAACAACTGGGCGGTGCGCGGCCCGTGGTCTACGGCTCGGCCACCGGCGCGCAGCTGGCCATCGCCTGGGGCCGTGCGCATGCCGACGACCTGCGCCACCTGGTGCTGGACAACGCAGCGCACTTCGACGACGCCGAACGGGCCACCTTGTTGGCGCGTTACTTCCCCGACCTGAGGCCGCGGGCCGACGGGTCGCACTTTCGGCTGGCGTGGACGCTGGCCACGCAGATGGCGCAGTTCTTCCCCTGGTACGAGGCCAACGAGGCGCACCGATTCAGCATCCGGGTGCCCGACGCGGCCGAGGTCCACGCCAGTGCGATGGAGTTCCTGGCCGCCGGCCCCGGCTACGCCGACGCCTACCGCGCCGCCTTCGAGCACGAGCGCGCCGCCAACGTGCTGGGCCTGACGCTGCCGACGACGCTGCTGCGCTGGGCCGGATCGCCGATCCTCCCGCACGTCGACCGCCTGCTCGCCGAGCCCAGGCCGGCGAACATCGGCGTGCTGCACACCCCGGCGCCGCAGTCCGAGCGGTTGGCGGTGATCGAGGCACATCTGGTGGCTCTTCCAGCCACCTGAACGAAGCGCGATGCAGATCGAACAGGTCACGCTCGCCAGCACGCCGCAGGGCAAACCGGCGGAGACGGACTTCGCGCTTGGAAACGGCAACCTGCCCGACGTGTTGCAGGACGGCGAGGCGCTGGTCCGGGTCATCGCGCTGTCGCTCGACCCTTACCTGCGCAGCGCGATGGCCGGCCGCCACCTGAGTGCCAGCATCGCCCCGGGCGATGTGGTGCGCGGCGAAGGTCTGGTCGAGGTGATCGTGTCGCGGTCGACGCGCATGGCAGCAGGTCAGCGCTGGGTGGCCGCCTGCGGCTGGCGCAGCCACGCGCTGCTGGACGCCGATGCGATTGCGGCGGCCCGGCCGGTGGCGACTGAGATCGACCCGCCGACGCTGGCGCTGGGCGTCCTGGGCATGCCGGGGCTCACGGCCTGGGCCGGTTTTGGCAAGCTCGCCCAGGCCAGGGCCGGCGATACCTTGGTGGTGTCGGCGGCGGCCGGGCCGGTGGGTGCGACCGTCGGCCAACTCGCCCGGATCGCCGGCTGCCGCGTGGTCGGCATCGCCGGCGGGCCTGACAAGTGCCGCTGGGTGACCGAGGTCGCCGGCTTCGACGCCTGCATCGACCACCATGACCCGGGCGAGGGCGGTCTGCGCGGCGGGCTGAAGCGGGCCTGCCCGGTCGGCGTCGACGTGTACTTCGACAACGTCGGCGGTGACCTGCTGCTGGCGGTCTGCGAGCAGCTCGCGGTCGGTGCCCGCATCGTGCTCTGCGGCCTGATCGCGCACTACAACGGCGAGGCGCCCGTGCCGCTGAACCCGGGTCTGATCATCCGCGCCCGAGCCACCGTGCGTGGCCTGGTGGTCTACGACCATTGGGCCGACCTGCCCCGAATGACGGCCGAACTGAGTGGCCACATCGCCGCCGGCCGCCTGAAATTCCGCGAGGACCGCAGCGTCGGCCTGGCCTCGGCGCCTGCGGCCTTCGTTCGGCTGATGAGCGGCCACAACCGGGGCAAGGCCCTGGTGATCCTTTGAACCCGGAGCAACAACCCATGAAGAGACTGCTTGCCGTGCTGGCGATGGCCGTGTGCCCACTGGCGACCCTGCCCACCCACGCTGCACCCGTGGCCGAGGCCGAGCGCATTCCGGTGGACATCCGCCGCACCACCTTTGTCGTGCGCGACATCGACAAGAGCCTGCCGTTCTACCGCGACGCCCTGGGCCTGAAGGTCGTCTACGACCAGCTCATCGGCGGCGGCGTCGACGCCGACGGCAAGCCGCGTGCGCCCAGCGTGCGCCTGGTCCTGATGCGCGCCAACGACGACTTCATCGGCGCCCTCGGGCTGATGCAGCGTCTGAACGTGGCCACCCCGCCCCCGCCGCCGGTGTTCCAGAAGGCCCAGGCCGGCCAGATGATCATGGTCATCAACGTCGCCGACCTCGACACCCGCTGGCCGCGCATCGAAGCGACGCCGCACATCGTGATCGAGACCAAGCCCACGCGCGTCGAGTACCCGCGGCCGGGTGGCGGCGTGATCCCGGTGATCTTCAGCGCCGTGTGGGACCCGGATGGCAACTACATCGAGCTGAACAAGCTGCTCGGCACGGCGGCCGGGGTCGCGGCACCGCCAGCCGACAAGCGCTGATACTGCCGACTGGCGTACGGTCGTTCCGCTGCGCCGTTCGACGAGGAGCCCATTGCCATGCCCAAGCTCAGCGATCCCTTGATGCGCTTCCTGAAGAAGGGCACCTTTCCGCTGCTCGACCAGGGCGGCCTGGTGCAGTGGCGTGAGCTGGTCGATGCGCTGAGGCTGGATTTCGCAGGCACGATGAAGCAGATCGAGGACGCGAACAGCGGCTTCGGCAGCGACTTCGACAGCGAGCTGAAGATCAACGGCGTGACCTTCGACACGGGGTACACGCCGCAGCAGGTGTTCCTGGGGGCGATGCACGAGCGACTGTCCCGTGACCACGGGCTTGCGATCCGGACTCCGATCCAGGATCTGATCCAGGACATCCGCTCCATGTGCGGCCATGTCGACGAGTCCGACATCAAGCTCGGGCTCGACACCAAGTTGAAGATGGGCAACGGCCTGGTCGGCACCAACCTCAGCCTCGTGCCTGACTCGGCCTGGGGCGTGAACTTCGGTTCGGTGCCCGACCAGGACGAGATCGGCAAGCAGGCGCCGGCCTGGACGCTTCTCAAGAAGCGGCCGTACCAGGACCGCCTGGGAAAGCTCGGTCGCAAGCCGCACTACGTGCTGGCCCATCTGGTGAACCACAACCTGAACGGGCCCGGCGACAACGCGAAAAACGTCTTTCCCTTCTGGGCCAGCGCCAACACCGACATGGCCAAGAAGGCCGAGGGTCATGTCAAGGAAATGGTGCTGCGCGGCGTGCAGGTCCAGTACAACATCAGTCTCGGGTCGCCAGTGGGCATGACGACGGCGCGCAAGAAGGCCTATGACAAGGCCACAGGCGACGCGAAGAAGATCATCGAACTCGAGCAGTACCTTTGCGACGGGGTGGTCATCGACTGCTCGGCCTGGTGCGAGCCGGGCGTCTGGAAGCCCGTCGTGGTTGGCGTCTCGATCTCCAACTTCGTGCCCGAAACGGCACCTGACGTCTGACGGCGCCCTTTCAGGCGAAGCGCGGCTCGCGCTTGCCGATGAAGGCCGCGGCGCCTTCGGCGAAGTCCGGTCCGGTGAAGGCCGCGTCATAGAGATGGCGCACGGCGTCGGCCTCGGCCTCGTTTGGGTCGGCCAGCTCGGCGAGCGTGGCCTTCAGCCCCGCCATCGACGTGCGCGACGCCGCCGCGAGCTCACGCGCCCAGGCCTGGGCGGTGGCGGCCAGCGCCTCGGCATCGGGCAGCAACTCGGCCAGCACGCCCCAGGCCAGCGCGGTGTCGGCATCGATGCGCTCGCCGCGCAGCAGCAGACGACGCGCCCGAGCATCGCCCACCAGGCGGACCAGTCGTGCCGTGTCGGGACGGCTGTACAGCAGGCCCAGCCGGGCCGGCGTCACCGCAAACCGCGCGCGCGTGCTGCCGAGGCGGAAGTCGCAGGCCGCCGCGAGACCCAGGCCGCCGCCAAAACAGGGCCCGTCGATGACGGCGATCGTCGGCAGCGGCATCCGCTCCAGCGCCAGCTGTGCCTGCATCACGATGTCGTTGTTGTGGGCCAGCGCGGCCGCATCGGCGACCAGGCTGCGCATTTCCTCGATGTCCGCGCCGGCGCAGAACGCGCCCGGTTCGCCGCACAGCAGCAGCACCCGCGCGGCGTCGGGCCGGTGCTGCATGGCCATCTGGGCGAGCGTGTCGCAGTGGCGCTGCAGCATCCCCCACATGGTGGTGGTGAAAGCGTTCCTTTTCTCCAGACGGCGGATGGACAGGGTCGCGACGCCCTCATTCAGGGTGAGTTCAATCATGGGGGGTCAAGCGTAGACTGACTTCACTGTCCGGACAAATCAAGAACACCGGGTGTCGCTCCCCGTCTCGAACCCCCCTTCCGCCGGACCTCTGCTGCATGCCACGCTGATCGTCGCCGACGCTGCGCCTCTCGTTGCCGCCTATGCCCACCTCGGGCTTGTGGTCCAGAACGAGTCGCGCATCGCCGAGTCCGATGCCGGTGCCTGGGGTGCTGCGGGGTCGCATCTGGTTGGCCGCCGCCGAGTGGACCTGGGTCCGCTGGGCGCTGCCGAGCCTCTGCTGCGCCTGATTGTCGTGCCCGGAACGGCTCCGCGGCCGACGCGCTGGCACCACGGCTGGCTGGCGCTGGAGATCCTGGTTCGCGACGTTGACACGCTGGCGACCCGGCTGGCAATGGCCGGTGGCGCCGGCTTCCAGGTTGTCGGTCCTCCCGCCGACCTCGACGTCAGCCCCGCGATCCGCGCCATGCAGCTGGTCGGGCCCGCCGGCGAGATGCTCTACCTCACGCAGGTCAAGGCCGAGGTGCCGCCTTTTGCCATTCCGCTGTCGAGTCGTCTGCCACAGGGACAGGATCTCGGCCCCCTGTTCATCGCGGTGATGGCGACACCTTCGCGCGCCGCCGCGCTCGCGGCCTGTGCGCCGCTGGGTGCCGGGCCCGCCTTGCAGTTCGAGACCAAGGTCACCGTGCTCAACCGTGCTCTGGGCCATGCGCTCGACAAGCGTTGGCCGGTCGCGACCGTGCAGTGGGCGGGCGAGTGCCTGTTCGAGATCGACGAGGTCGTCGATCCGGGCGTGCGGCCGCCGCTGGCCGCCGCCGGGCAGTCGCTGCCGGCAGGCCTGGCCTGGATCGCGATCGCCTGCGACGCGGTGCCCGCCGGGCTGCGCGAGCTGTCGCCCGGTGCCTGGATCGAGTGCTGCCCGCCACGCCGGAGTTGAACGGGTGCCGTGACGGCGGCGTTCGGTCGCCGTTCAGTCGCCGTACAGGTTCTGTCCCTCGGGCCTGAGGGTCAGGCCACTCTGGAACCAGCCCAGGTTCATGCCGATGTTGGGCGATTCGGGGTGGGCCCAGGTGTAGGCGAGGCTCTTGCCGGTGGCGCGGTCCACGAGCCCGAACTTCAGGATCGCACGGCGCGTGTTCTGGTAGGTCAGCACCGCGAACTCCAGCTCCCAGGGGCTCTCGCTGCCGTCCTTGCGCAGCAGCACCATGCGCTGGCCCTCGTTGTGCAGCGCGAACCGGGCCGTGAAGCTGGTGTCCTTGTCGTCGCTCGCGGCGCCTGGCCCGGCGTTGCGGAACCAGACCCATCCTTCGTAGTAGCGCTGGCGGCGCAGGCGCAGTGGTGTCGCCGGTTCGGACGCCGCTTCGGCGCGGTCCAGCCACTGCCACAGGCCGGACGCCAGCGTGGTCTGCACCTGCCGCTTGTCGCCTGCGATCGTGCAGCGGCCGGGCTCGCTGCTGCCCTGGTAGGACCGCGCCGCCGGGTCCCAGCGCAGGGTCAGGCTGCAGGTGGCCTCCAGGTGCAGAGTCACCGCACCCGGCCCGGCCGCCACGGCGCGCAGGTTGGTGGCGCCCTGCGCCGCGCCGCGGCCGTGCACGACGCCGGCATGCCAGGCCAGTGGCTGGGTGCCGTCGGGAGCCGCTGGCCGCACCACGGCCTGTCGGTGGGCCACCGCCGGTGCACGCTCGGTGAGCTTGGGGTTGGCCGCATCGATGCGCTGCTGCCAGACCTGCTCGTGGTTGTTCCACTCGCCGGCCAGCCAGGCCTGAACCCGGGCGACGTCGGACGGGTCCGTGGCCGGCTGTGCCGACGCCGAAGCCGCGGTCCACAGCAGGACCGCCGGCCCGATGAGCCGCATCAGAAGTCGTAGCTGGCGGTGACGCCGAATTGCCGCAACCGCGGCAGGAAGTCGACCGCCGAGCGGCGGAACGTCACTGGGTCCAGGTAGCGGAAGCCGTTGAGCGAGGTGTCGTCGTTGGTCGCGTTCTTGACCCACAGTCGTGCGGTCCAGCCCTTGCCGCGCAGCCCGGCGCTGAGGTTCAGCCGGGTGTAGGGGTCGGCCCAGATCGTGTTCTGGATCTCGGCGTAGCGCCGGCTCTGGTAGGTCAGGTCGGCGCGGCCGATGAAGCGCAGGCTGCCACCCGCCACCGGGGTGTCGACCGCCAGCGACAGCGCGCCCGAATGCTTGGGCGTGCGGGGCAGCGTGAAGCCGGCGACGCTCATGTTGCCGCCGAACACCGTGCCGTTGGTGATCTCGGTGCCCTGCAGCGCCTTGGCGTCGGTGAAGGCGTAGTTGGCGGTCAGGGTCAGCCAGTCGGCCGCGCGCCAGGACAGGTCGAACTCCAGGCCCTGGGTCCGCGCCTTGCCGACGTTGTTGACGATGGTCACCGTGCTCGACTGCACCGCGCCCGGCGGGTTGGGGAACGGGTTGGTGATGGTGATGATGTTCGACAGCTGCAAGCCGTCGATGTCGTTGCGGAAGGCCGCCGCGCTGAAGCCCAGCGAGCCGCCGAGCGCGGCCTTGTAGCCCAGCTCGACGCTGCGGATGTCTTCGCCGTCGTAGGCGAATTGCGCCGTCGGGATGCCGGCTGCGGTGTTGAAGCCGCCGCTCTTGCTGCCCTTGGCCACCTGGCCGTAGATCAGCGACTCCTTGCCCGGCTTGAAGTCCACCGTCACGCGCGGCGAGAAGTCGGTGAATGTGCGCTTGCCGCTGACGATGCACTGCTGGCCGGCGACGCAGGTGCCGGCGCTCACCGTCGCCACGCCCAGCGGCGTGCCGACGACCTCGACCGTCTCCTTGTTGTAGCGCCCTTCCAGCGACACGCGCAGGGCCTTGCTGATCTCGTACTGCATGCGCGCAAACGGCGCCGAGTTGGTGGTCACGCTGCCGGGCACGGCGCGCATCGAGGTCGCGACGATGTTCGGTCCGCTGCGCGCGATCACGCCACCGGCACTCTGGCCGCTGCCCTCTTCGTCGTAGACGAAGGCGCCGATCAGCCAGGTCAGCGGCCGGTCCTCGGGCGAACTCAGGCGAACCTCCTGCGACCAGTAGCGCAGCGCGTCGCGGTTGTAGCTGAGCCAGGAGGCGCCGGCGATCGAGAAGCGCGTGCCGTTGTACGACTGGTCGGCGCCGAGCGCGGTGAACTGCTTGGTCCAGCCGGTCTGCGCCGTCAGCGTGTAGCCGCCGAAGTCGTAGTTGAGCGTGAAGCCCAGGCGGTTGATCGTGCGGTCCAGTCCGGCGATGTTGCCGTAGTTGATGCCGGTGCTCGGATCGGTGTAGTTGGCGAGGTCGTTCTCGTTGCGCGTGACGTTGGTCCCGGTGAAGTTGGCCGGACCGCAGGGCCAGCCATTGGCGCGTGCGGCGGCGGTCGGGGCCACGCTGGCGTCGGGGATGCCCTGGGCGTTGTTGCCGACGATGTTGATCGTGCGGCCGTTGCAGGTGGCGCCGTTGGGAACGTTGGTCGAGTTGTTCTGGCTCACGACCGTGCCCGCGGGCTGCTGGGTCGGAACGGTGCGCGCGGTGGCGTTGAACAGGCCGTCGCGAACCATCGAGCGGTCCAGGCTCAGCAGCATGTCCAGGCTCTTGCTGGGCGTCAGCGACATCACCAGGCCGAGCGCGTCGTTGCTCTCGTGGCCGATCTTGTTGCCGGTCTGGGTGTTGGTGTACTGGCCGCCGTATTCGTGCGTGCGGGCCTTGATCCGCATCGACGCGACGTCCTTCTTCAGCGGCACCGTCACCGCGGCGAAGGCCGACATCTCGTTGGCCTGGGCCAGCGTCACCGTGGCCATGCCCTTCATCTCGTTGCCGGGCTTGGTGGTGACGTAGTTGATCGCGCCGGCATAGGTGGCGCGGCCGTACAGCGCCGACTGCGGGCCCTTGATGACCTCGACGCGCTGCGCGTCGTCGAGCAACAGGCTCAGCGCACCCTCGCGCAGGAAGATGCCGTCGATGAACACCGACACCGGCTGCGGCGCCTCGGGCCGCAGCGCCGAGATGCCACGCACCACCGGGCGCTCGGCGACGCGGCCGAGGTCGGGCGAATACGCGATGCCGGGCACGAAGCTGGCCAGGTCGGTCAGTCCGGTGATGCCGCGGTCGGCGAGGTCGCGGCCCGACAGGGCGCGGATCGACAGTGGCACGTCGATGATCCGTTCGTCGACCCGCCGGGCGGTGACCGTGATGCTCTGCATTCCAGCGCCTTCGGCGCTTTCGGTGCCGGCAGCCGGCGACGCCTGGGCCAGCGCCTGACCGGCGGCCAGCGCCAGCGTGGTGAGCACGAAGGCCGGTACGGCACCGGAGCGGATCAGGGTCGAGGGGCGCAGGGGCATGGGCAGTCTCCGGACGGGCGGCGGAAGTTGTCCGGACAAATATCTGCGATTTGTTGCGCCTTGTCCACCCGGGTTAGCCGGGTGGGTGTCGCAACGGCGCCTCGACCGGCCACGCGGATGGCGTGTCGGCTTCCGGCGTTGGCCAAAGCCACCGACCGAATCCGCCGTCTGGAGCCGCCAGAATGCGCGTATGGCGACAAAGAAGCGAACGACAGCCGCGCCTGCAACCGCGGCGGCCAGCTACGAACACAAGTCGGCGGAGGCGCTGATCCGACCCGAAGTTGGCGTGCAACCGCGCTTCAAGAAGCGCAAGCCGCCGGCCAGCTTCGCTTACGACCCTTCGCTGGCGCCCACGATGCAGTGGGACGGCGGCAACGTGGCGCGCGAGCGTGGCGAGGCGCTGATCGCACGAATCGACGCGGCGGCGCAGTTGCTGCTGGCGGCGCAGGCCCAGGCAGAGCGCGACGCGGCCCACACTGATCTCACCGCGGCTACGGCGGCGCTGAAGGCGATGTCGCGTCCCTTCCTGGAATGGGCGGGCAAGGCCGAGCGGCTGAGCTTCGAGGTGCCGACGCTGCCGCTGTTCATCCACGAGCGGCTGTCCACGCAGGCCATCCTGGAAAGCCTGAAGGGCTACACCGGTGGCCAGCTGGCGCTGGACTTCGGCGGCCACCCCGACCGCGACCTGGCCGAGCAACTGCTGAAGGCCTACGAGTACCCGAACGGCTGGTTCAACCGCATGATCCTGGGCGACAGCCTGGTGGTGATGAACTCGCTGCTGCAGTACGAGCACATGG
>JAJTGU010000274.1 GCA_021297985.1 Rubrivivax sp. | reverse complement strand
CTCGACAAAGACGTGCTTGCCGGCGGCGAGCGCCCGCAGCACGAACTCGGCATGGGTGTCGTGTCGCGTGCTGACCACAACGGCATCCACCCCAGGGTCGGCGATCAGGGCTGCGGTGTCGGTGGTGGCCTCGGCGAACCCATGCTTGCGCCCCAGATGGACGCTGCTGGCCCCACCCGAGGACGCGACGCGGGCAAGGCGCACGCCAGCGGCCTTGAATGCCGGGATCAGAACCGCGCCGGCATAGTTGCCCGCGCCGATGACGCTGACACGGGGCCTGTCGTTTGGAGCACCGGTGCCTGACGAAGGCAGCGTCACCGTGCGCAACCGGCGCGGATCGGCTTCGGACTGGGTCGCCTCGGGATACGCCAGCACGATGCCCAGCGAAGGTTCGCTGCCGCCGACGACCGCGTAAGCCTGCGGAGCCTCTTCGATCGGGTAGCGGTGCGACACCAACGGCCCGACGTCGAGTCGCCTTTCGGCCAGCATGTCCAGGACCGCTTCGAAGTTGCGCTGCTCGGTCCAACGCACGAAGCCCACCGGATAGTCCTGGCCCTTCTCCTCATAGAGCGGGTCGTAGCGGCCCGGTCCGTAGGAGCAGCTGACCTGGAACGTCAACTCCTTCTCGAAGAAGTCCGCGCGCGACAGCTCCAGCCCCGTGACCCCGACGAGCACGATGCGTCCGCGCTTGCGGCTCATCAGCGCGGCCTGGTGCACGGGTTCACTGCTGCGCGTGCTGGCCGTGATCAGGACCGCGTCAACGCCACGTCCTCGCGAGAAGGCCTGCGCCGCCGCGACAGGGTCCGCCCCGGTGGCCAGGTCGACGACCTCGGCACCGAAGCTTCGCGCCAGCTCGAGCTTCCTGGCGTCGAAGTCCAGCCCCAGCACACGGCAGCCCTGCGCCTTCAGCAACTGGACGGTGACCAGGCCGATCAGACCCAGCCCCGTGACCACCACGGCCTCGCCCAACGTCGGCTGCACGAGCCGTATGCCTTGCAACGCGATGGCCCCGAGCACCGTGAAGGCCGCCGCCTCGTCGGCCACATCCTCCGGGACCCGGGCGCAGAGGTTGGCGGGCACCGCCACCATCTCGGCGTGCTTGCCGTTGCTGGCGACGCGGTCGCCCACCGCAAAGCCGACGACGCCCGCACCGACCTCGACCACCTCGCCGACGTTGCAGTAGCCCATCGGCAGCGGCTGGTCGAGCTTGTTGCGGACCGCCTCGATGGTGGGCAGCAAGCCGTCGGTTCGGACCTTGTCGAGCACCATTCGAACCTTGTCGGGCTGCTGGCGCGCCTTGTCGATGAAGCCGGCCTTGCCGAAGTCCACCAGCATGCGCTCGGTGCCGGCAGAGACCAGCGTGCGCGTCGTGCGGATCAGCAACTGCCCGCGCCCCGCGCGCGGGCAGGGCACGTCGGCGACTTCCGTCGCGCCGTCCTTGAGGTTCTGCAAGACCTGTTTCATCCGCTGATCGTCATTCGTTGAAGTTCACGCGCAGCCCTGGTCGACGAAGCGTCGGCACCAGATCTCGATGGAAGCCATGGACAGCAGGGTGTAGGCGGCATCGACCCGGCCCGCAGCATCGGCCGTGCGCAACGCCTGCACGGCGGTGGGGTCGAACAGCCCCCGCGCGCGCAATGCGGGCGCGCCGAGCAGATCGTCCATGAGTTCGCGCAGATCGCGCTGCATCCAGAGCCTCAGGGGCGCTCCGAAACCGGTCTTCGGGCGATAGATCACATCGCGCGGCAGATGCGGCTCCATGGCCTTCTTGAGAACCCACTTGCCCATGGTGCCGCGCTGCTTGAGTCGGTCGGGCACTCGGGCGGCCAGTTCGACCAGGTCGAGATCGAGAAATGGCACTCTCGCCTCGACACCGGCGGCCATCGACATCCGGTCGGTGTAGGCCAGGTTGTGGTCAGCCAGGAAGAAGCGCTGCTCGAGCGCCAGCATGCGATCCATGGGGCTTGTCGACGCCGGCATGCCCGCGAGGAAGTCCAACAGCGGTTGGTCGGCGCGCGTGGCACCGATCGCCTGGGTCATGGCCGGACCCAGGAGACTCTTGAGGTGGTCTTCGGGTGTCCAGGCGAAGTAGGCCGCGATCCGCTCGTCGCCCGTGGCGCCGGCGTTTGCGAACAGGCGTTGCAAGCGGCGGCCGACCGGCCGGCTGGCATCCAGTCGGGAGGAGGCTCGCTGCAGGCCAGCGCGTGCCGAAGCCGGCAGCCACGACCAGATCCGCTCGTAGCGCAGAGCCAGGTGGCGTCGATAGCCGGTGAAGAGATCGTCGCCTCCCGCCCCGGACAGCAGGACCTTGATGCCGTTCTCGCGCGCCAGACGTGAGATGTAGAGCACATTCAGTGGCGCCGGGTCGGCCAGCGGCTCGTCGAGCATCTCCACCATGCGCACAAGATCGGCGGCCATGCGCCCCGCGTCCACGGTCACGACGTCCAGGTGCACGCCCAGGTGTTCTGCGACCCGCCTCGCGTAGGGCAGGTCGTTTGTGAAACCGGCATCGTTGCCACCGGTCAGGTCGATCGTGAAGCAACGGATGTCGCGGGCCTGCTCGCGCGCGAAGGCCACCACGGCGCTGGAGTCCAGCCCTCCGGACAGGAAGGCCCCGACCGGGACGTCGGCAACCAGCTGACGGTGCACCGCGGTCCTCAGCGCGTCGTGCACCGCCTGCGGCGCATCGCTCTCGGCAAGCGTGGCCGCAACCCCGCGCCGGGCCGGCAGCTCGTACCAGGTCCAGCGCCGCTCGACCCGCCCCTGACGAACGAGCATCGCTTCGCCGGGCCCGAGCTGCCGGACCTCGGCGATCGGCGTGCCTTCGCCAGGGCACCACAGGAAGCTCAGGTAGCGGTGCAGGGCCACCGGATCCAGCGTGCGCGTCTTCAGCACCGGCACCAGGGCCTTGAGTTCACTGGCGAAGGCCAGACCGTCGCGGTCAACCGTGAAGTAGAGGGGCTTGACACCCAACGCATCGCGCGCCAGCAGAAGCTCCTGCGACTGCCGGTCCCAGATGGCGAGCGCAAAGATGCCGTTGAGCCGCGGCAGCATGGCCGCTCCTTGGCGGACATACAACTCCAGCAGCACTTCGGTGTCGCTGTGACCACGGAACACCGCGCCTTCGGCCTGCAGTTCGGCGCGCAGTTCCCGGTAGTTGTAGATCTCGCCGTTGTAGACCACCGTGTACCGACCGGAGCCATCGGTCATCGGCTGGTGGCCGGCCGGAGAGAGGTCGATGATCGACAACCGGGCTTGTCCGAGCGCAATCAGGTGGTCACGGTCCACGTACAGGCCGCGGTCGTCAGGGCCCCGGTGGGCCAGTGCCGCCACCATCGTCTCGAGCCGGTCCAGCCAGGACCGCCCCATGCTGCCGACGATGCCGCACATCGGCTAGGCGCGCGCAGCCGCGATGATCTGTTCCTTCTGCGCGGGGTTCGGGTAGTTGATCAGCACGGCCCGGTAGACGCCCTTGAAGACGAACAGGCTGCCGGCAACCGCGCCGACCACGCCGCAGGCCTCAACCAGTCGAGCCAGGTCCTCATGAGAGCCGGCACCGCCAATCACGGACATGGGAACGCGGATCGCCTCGCGCACCTTGCGCGCGAGTCCGATGTCGTAGCCCTTCATGGCGCCATCGTGGTCGATCGAATTGATGACGATCTCGCCAGCGCCTCGCTCGGCAGCCTCGACCGCCCAGTCCACCACCGATCGTCCGCTGGCGCGCTTGGCGTTGTGGGTGCGGGCCTCCCAGCCGCCGAGCAACTTGCGCTGCGCGTCGACGACGACCACGACGCTCTGGCGACCGATCTCCTCGGCGATCTCGCCGATCAGCGCGGGACGTGCCAGCGCCGCCGCCGACAGCGCGACTTTCTCGACACCGAGCGCAATGATGCGCTTGGCCTGCTCGGCCGACGTCACGCCCCCGCCGTAGCACAGGGGCATCCGGCACTCCGCCGCGAACTGGCCGATGAGACGGAAGTTCGGCTCGCGCCCCTGGACGGTGGCATCGATGTCCAGCACGACCAGTTCGTCGGCTTCCTTCTCGTTGAAGATCTTGACCGCATTGATCGGGTCGCCGACGTACTTCGGATCCTGGAAGCGAACGGTCTTGACCAGTCCGTTTTCATGGACCAGCAGGCACGGTATGACACGCGGACGAAGCATGATGGATCAGCAGGCAAGTGCGAAGTTCTTCAGCAGCGCGTTGCCGAAGTGATGGCTCTTCTCGGGGTGGAACTGCACACCGTGCACATTGCCGGCGCGCACGGCGCAGGCAAAGTCCAGACCGTAGGACGCGCGTGCGGCAGCATGCCCGGAGTCTGCGCACTCGAAGTAGAACGAATGCAGGAAATAGAAACGAGCGTCTGACTCGAGGTCCGAGAACAATGGATTCCCACCCGCCGGGACGACATCGTTCCAACCCATATGCGGCAGCATCAGTCCAGGCTGCCCCAGGGACGCGAAGCTGCGGACTTTGCCCGGCACCCAGCCCAGACCGGAGCGGCGACCTTCGTCGCTGGTATCGGCCAGGATCTGCATCCCCACGCAGATGCCGAGCACCGGCAGGCCGCGATTACGAACCAGTTCCTCGAGCGGTTCGCGCATGCCCGAGGCATCAAGAAGGTCCATCGCATGGTCGAAAGCCCCGACCCCCGGCAGGATCAGTCGGTCGGCGTCGCCCAGGTCAGCAGCCGTCCGGGCGCGCTCGGCAGGGATGTTCAGCCGCTTGTAGACGTTCAGGAACGCCTGGATGTTGCCCAGGCCGTAGTCGACGATCCTGATCATCGCTTGATCGAGCGCTCCATGCCGAGGGTCTTCATGACCTTGGCCCCCAGTTGGATCAGGCTCATGTTGTTGTCGAAATCGCGATAGGTCCGCAGCGGAGACTTGTGCAGAGCGCGCAGTTCGTCGGCGGACACATCGAGCTTGGTCGCGATGTATTCGAAGTCCTGCTCGATCGTCTCCGGGTCGTAGGCCGGCACTGCGATCTTGGCCAAGGCGACCTCGCGCGACATCTGGCCGGTGAGGATGAGGCTGGAGAAGTGCGCGCGACGCTTGTCGAAACCGAAGCGCGTCGGCAGCCAGTAACCCTCGTAGAAGCGGGTGAAGCGGCTCTCGTAGTGCTTGTGGGCGTACGGCTGCCAGCCGAAACGGTCGACCAGGAACTGCATTGCCTCGTGCTTGATGTAGGGCACGCTGTTCAGCGGTCGGAACACCTTCAGGCCCTTCACGTACCGATACCAGATCCGGTACGTGAAGATGTCCGACAGCGGGAACTGCTTCAGCGGACGCTGCCCAAATGCGCGGTGGACCGCCTTGAGCTGCATCAGGTCACTGGCGTGGTAGTGCCACTCGCTGGGCTCGTTGACGCACTCGGTGGAGAAGTTGCCGCCGTTGAGGATGTACTTGAAGCCGTGCTTCACCGCGAAGTTGTACAAGGCGGCGAAGAACGCATGGTCCTGCGGCGTGTCCAGGTGCGGGACCCCGGCGCGGAAGAAGGCCAGTTGCAGGTCCTTCATCTCCTCCCAGTTCACCACCTCGGTGTGCAGATCGAGTTTCAACCCCTCGACGATGCGTTCGATGTTGTGCACCGCCTGCTGTGAATTCCAGCCCGCGTCGGTGTGGAAGACCAGCGGGTTGAGGCCCATCTTCTCCTTGGCCACCCAAGCCAGGTAGGAACTGTCGACCCCCCCGCTGATGCCCAGCAGGCAGTCGTGACTCTGTCCCTTGCTGCCGGCCTTGATCTCGGCCGCGATCCGCGCAAGTTCCGCCTCGCCGCGGGCGTCGGTGTGCCAGTTCGGCACGATGTTGTCTCGGTAGTTGTGGCAGTAGTCGCAGACGCCCTGATCGTCAAACACGATGCCGGAGTCGGTCGTGTCCATGATGCAGTTGCTGCAGATCTGGTAAGCGCGCTTGAGCATGAGTGAACGGTCAGGGTTGACAACAGCGTCGCGTCAGGCCGCCTGGATGCGAAGGCGAGCCCGGACCTGGATCTGTCGGTAGCGGGATGTGTAGGGAATACCGAACGCCGCGGGCCGGCCGATCAGCTTCTTGACGATGTTCTTGGCCAGGTTCAGCAGTCCGTCGATGCGCCATCGACGAATCCCCACGACCTCGAAACCGGCGCGCTCGAGATAGCCGAGCAGGTGGCGTTCACCCGCGAAGACCAGATGGTCTGGCAGGCCCAGTTCATACGGAAACTCTTCGCGTCGGTCCAGGTCGGCGAGATTGCCCGTCTCGAGGAACAGTTCGCCGCCGGGTTCGAGGACCGCACGGACGTCGCTCAGGAAGGCGCCGAAATCCGGAACATGGGAGAAGACATCGACCACCGACACCACCTGGACCTTGTCCAGTCCCGGGTGCAGGTAGTTCTCGATGATCTCGAGCCCTCGCCGGCGGGCCTCGGCAGCCTTGGGACCCATCGGTTCGAGCCCGACGACGCGGCTTCCGGCCGGTGCCAGTGCCTTGACCGCCTCGACGACCTCACCATATCCGGCACCGACATCGAGCCACGAAACCGGCCGCCCGCGGTGCCAGAGGTCGCCAAACATTTCAGTGAAGACCCGCCGGTAGCGGCTGACCTTGCCCGGGATGCGGCGCGCCGTCACGACCAGCCCCTGGGCCTCGGGGCCATGGGCTCCGGTACGGACTGCGGCATCGATCAAGGCTGCAGCCGGTCTTGGATTGCAGTACAAGAGGCCGCATTGCTGGCACCGCACCGTGACAAAGCCCAGTTCCTGCGCCCAGGCCTCATGGTGGTTGGAGCCGCAATACGGGCAGGCGATGGTCTCAAGTCGGGTTTCAGCCATGGAACCCTCGATTGTCGCCGATGGCTGTGGGTCGCCCGCCACGGGCATCGTGGCCCGCAGCAGTCAGGGCACCTCCGCAGTACGCGCCGGGGCGACTGGCAGCCCTGACTTGATCCGGTGCAAGTCGAGGAAAGCGCGCTGGTCGACCGGGGACACCGTATCCAGCGTTGTCGCGGAGCCGGCCAGCAGGTCGATCTCCCGCGCCATGATGACTCGGGCGGCAAAGGTGTCCTCTCCCCGAGCACCGCGCACTGCCAGGTCGATGCTGGCCGACATGAGCCGGTAGCGGCTTGCGGTGGACTGGAACCAGACGACATCGCTCTCCATCCGGCTCCTGATCGCGGGCGATAGGAGCTGGGCGAGCACCTGATCCCCGGCTGTGGACGCTTGTTGCTGCATGGACACCGATTCGTGCAGGCCACGGAAGCGGGCACGGAAGCTCGGAATTCCCGAATAGGCCGCCGGCACGTCCTGGGCCCCTCCAGCCATGAAGCGGGGCAGAAAAGCAACCGCTTCGGCATCCCGATAGAAGGGCGGTGTCCAGATCAGATCCTGGTGCAGCATCCAATAGAGGGAGTTGATGCCGAACAGCTCCGCGGCGTTGTCAACAGACTTCGCCATGGTGTCGTGGACCGCGCGCCACTCGCTGGCTGCAGGGCCGTATCGACGCTCGAAGAACTGACGCACCACGGGCTCGGCATCGGGTGGCGAGCCGACGCTACCGCCACGTACAGGGAGCCAGAGCAACTCGGCGAGCAGCACATTGGTCAATCGTCGCGGTCCGGGATTGCGCAGGAGCGGATGCATCGACGCAAAGAGGGCCGTACGTCCCTCGGTGAAGGTGCCCAGGTTCGCCTGCAGATGCGGGTGATCGGTCACTGCGACGCCGGCGAAGGTGCTGACGTTGTGATAGTCCACGACGCCATATGGCAATCTGGCGACGGCCTGCCAGCGCGCCATCGCCTCCATGATCCGGTCATTCGCGTCCCGACCGGCTGCGCGATCAGCAACCGGCCCTCCCCAGCTCCGGTCGATCGGATAGAACACATGCACATAGTCTTCGTGTGCGACGGCACGCACGGCGGCCTGTGAAGTCGGCGCCTCCATGGTCTGGAAGTAGGAGATTCCGGCAATCGTCACCGGCCGCGACAGGCGACCGTCGGAGTGCGCGTGTCGCAGGTAGGCGGCAACCCGGCCGTAGAAGGTCAGCAGGTTGTCGGTGGGATTGCCGATGGAACGCGCCTGGTCGCTTTCGTCGAACGGGCGGAACCGGTCGTCCGCCGGCCAGATGTTGAGCACATCGACACTGCGCAGGTCTCCATGCTCCAGCCGTTGGAGCATGCGGCTGGCAAAGTACTCCGCGGCACCGGGGTGTCCGAAAGCGGGGTTGATGTAGTTGCCGGTTGGCGATACCGGCCGCCGGGAGCCGCGCACGACGGAAAACCACTCCGGATGCTGCGCGAAGAGGCCCGCCCGCGAGAACTCCTGCTGGAGAAGCTCATGGTGACCGGCCCAAGCCTTCAATCCCAGACGACGCTGCAACGCCGGCCGAGCCGGTGCAGACAGGTTGAAGCGATTCCGAGCCAGCCAGAGAGCGAACGCATCGGGAATCGGGTCGGTGTCGTAGACCCAGAAGCCCCGCAGCCGCGTGCGTGGCACCTCCTGGAGCGACAACCAGTCCCGCGGTTGCAGCAGCGAGGCCAGCCCCGGAATGAGGGTCTCGAACGGATCGTGCCAGGCAAAGCCAAGCAGCCCGAGCAGTCGATAGGTGCCATAGAGCGCGCCTTCCGCCTTGTTGGCGACGACGAACACGCGGCCCTCGTGCGGCACGACGGCGTAGCCCTGATCGCCCAGCATCGGGTAGTCGACCCCGGGCAGGACACGCTGGCCACGGAGAACGATCACGATGGCGGGTGGACCGGCGTCGGCGGTATTGCTGCCGATCGCCACCGGGAGGCCAACGTCCGTGAGGTGGCGGCGCAGCTCCGAAGCCGCCTGGGCCAGGATCAACGCAGATTCATGCTCAGGGCTGGCGGGCGCTGCATCCGGATCGGCAGCCAAGGCCGCGTCGACCGACGCGTAGGGCTCGACCTGGACCTCGATGCGGCTCGGGACTGCGAAGCGCGCGATCAAGGCCGGCGGCTCGACCTGTGGCGTCGACGACGGCTCGCCGCAGGCAACAGCAAGACCGGCCAGCAGCGCCACGCCCAGCAGCCTAACCGCGCTCAGCACTTCTTGGCTCCCTGGCGAGCCATCCATCCAGGAGGGTCGGACCGAGGCATCAACGGGTACCGGCCGAGGGCTCCGAGTGTCGTGGTGGCGCAAGGTACGGCCGCGCCAGATCGGCGACGATCGCGCCCAGAAGCATGCGTCCCATTGGATTCACGTGTGCCAGGTCATGGAAGGCCGATGGGCCCAGACTGTCGCGAAGATCCACCAGACGCAAGCCTGGATCGATCTGGTCGACGACTTTCCGCGTGGTCTCGAGCGCAACCATCGGAACACGGCTCCTGAACTCAGCGGCCTCGGGAAGAAGCACCACGACGACGTGCTGCGCGTGGCCCCGCAAGCCCTGTAGCAACTGCCCCAGCGCCTTGGCCTCGGCGTTGGCGGTCGAAAAGCGCGTCGGATCGAACCAGCCGAATTCCGTCCAGTGGCGAAGCTGGGCTGCAAGCGTCTCGGGTGACGCCTTCGGCTCCTGGTAGAGCCGGCCGGTTTGCCAAGGATCTCCGGAGCGCAGTTGCCAGCTTGAGGGCTGCAGTTCGACCCGGCGCAGCAAGGCCACCCGTGCCTGCACCAGCATGGCCTGCAGTCGGGCGTGGATCGTGCCGCGGTGGGTGAGCGCCCAGAGAGGATCGAGGCTCCTCGATGCCGATGCCGACTCCCGACCGGCCAGCCAACTGGGGTGAATGGCCACCAGCACGAGTCGTGACCTGGGCCCATGAGTCAACAGCGGCTGGGCGTAGCGCTGCAGTTCCTGGAAGCTGCCACCCGTGGCCGCGATGTTGAGCAGCTGGCCGCGCCCCTCAAGAGCCTTGGCGAACTCGGCGGAGTCCAGTCCGACGCGCGCAGTGGACAGACCGACCACTGAAACCAGCGCACCCGGGTCCAGCGCACCGGCGGTCACATCCTGGTGTGCCGCAGCCACCCTGGCCTCGATCTCAAGCAGCAGATGGGGATCGATGCGAGCGGCTCTCTGCCAGGACCCTGATGGCCCCTGCATCGCCCAGGACAGGATCAGGTTGGCCAACAGAAAGACCCCAACGACGCCGCCAACCACCCGCGCCAGCGGGCGAAGGCCGATCGCAGTCACTGGAGCCCTGACCCAAGGTGTCGCAGTCACAGCCCTTCCTCAGAAGCCCTGGTAGTAGAACTGGACACCGGTGCGTGCCATCCAGGCCGCCATGACCAGTTGGGCCACGATCCAGGCGCAGCGCAGCAGCATGAGGGTCGAACGGGAGGGACGCCACTTCATGGTTTGCATCAATCCAGGTGCTTCAGTGCCGGATCGGCCAGGAATGCCAATGAGAAGGCAACGAACTCGAAGGTCAGGATGGTCGACACCACCCTGACACCAGGCCGGGCCAGATAGCGCGTCAGGCCTTGGGCGCCCAGGCGCCTCAGCAGGAACTGTCGATAGAGATTGCAAACGATGAGCGCTGCCGCATGCCCCAGGCCCCAGAGCAGGAACCGCCAGGATAGGCCGTGCCACAGCCCGCACAGCGCAAACGACACCGTGAATGCCACCGCTGCCACCCACAGTGCATGCTGCCCCCGGGTCAGCCGCATGCCGGCGAGCTGAACGGGAATGAAGACGTTGCGGCGAATGAACTGCGACAGCGAAATGTGCCATCGCTCCCAGAAGGAGACGATGTTGCGGGCGAGCAGCGGTCGCTTGAAGTTCTCGGGTGTCGGCACACCCAGCAGGCGGCCGATGCCAACGGCGATGTCACTGTAGGCACTGAAGTCCAGGTAGATGAACAAGTAGTACATCTGGACTTCGAGCAGCCAGTGCACCCCTTCACTCTGGAAGCCAGTCAGGAAGACGGTGTCGATCAACCCATTGGCGAGCACGAACTTCTTGAACAGGCCGCGCGCGATGCGTTCGAACGCAATCAGCACAACCTCACCGTCCAATGCAGTCGAGACACTGGACTCGCGTCGATGGTCGGCCAAAGCCATGATCGGGCCCGCCATCAACATGTGGAACGGAATCACGTAGTTGACGGTATCGACCAAAGCGCTCTCGTCCGGTGCCACTTCCGCGGCAGCCCGCAGTACCTCAACGACTCGCAGGGCGATGTACGAGAAGCCCAAGGCGGCCAACGCCGCCTCCAGTGTCGACTCGGATCCCGAAGCCGGCCACTTGTGGAAGAGGAAAGCCGCAAGCAAGGCCAGCGCTGTCACGGCCAGTGCCATCCGCCGAGGAGTACGGCGCGGCATGCGGATCACGCCATGCAGCAAGAACAAGAGGACGGCAACCACCACCGCCGCGGGCAGGCCCACCACCAGGGCGCAGAAACCCAGGTTCAAGAACGCCAACAGCGATTTGCGTGCCATGCCCGTGGGGGTGGCGTTCATCAGCAGCACCGCGACTGCGATGAAGAGCCAGAACGTGACTCCGGCAACGTCGTAGAACGCGGCGCCCCCCATGGATCAGGTGTCTTCGCGAACGTGGCTCTTGGAGACCGGCAGCTCCACCAACGACTGCGCAAAGAGGACCCCGCCACCGCGGGTCGCTCCTTCGGCGGTGAAACCCAAACGTGGGTAGAGGCCCGCGACGAGCGCGTTCTTGGGTGACTGGATGAACTCCCCAACGATCCGCTGGAAACCGGCCGCCGCCGCCCGTCGCAGGAGCTGATCGACAAGGTGATCCTCCACTGTGCGGCCGATCACGCGGCAACTCATCAGCAGGACATCGACACGCATCGTCGAAGCCCCGAACTCCGAATCCGGGATGGCGATCGCCAAGGCCACCAGGCCATGATCAAGCTGCCGGTCGACCAGCCTCAGAGTCAAGGCGATCATGCCTGGCAGGGCCAGAAGGGATCGCAGGGCGGCCGCTGTGTGGCGACGAGTGGTCAGGTTGAACTGGTTGGTCTTGCCCAGCAGTTGTACGGCGCGAGGCAGATCCTCCTCGCTGAGGATCCGGGTCGACGCCCGCATCTGCAGCCCCGCCAGAAAGGCCTCGAGGTCAGGAGCCGTGTCCGCGGCGGTTTGCTGCTGCTGCATCACCTTGTATTGAGCAGCACGCTGTTGGTCGGCCTGGGTCAGCGACACCGACTCGAACCAGAGGCCGGCCTGGAGCGCCGCGACGTACTCCGTCGGATCCTCGGGCACGTCAACCACCTCGACCTCCGGGAGCGCGTGGCGGACCGCGTCCCGCTCGAAGGCGCTGTCATCGAAGAACACGATGCTGTCGAGTCCTAGACGCAGTTCGCGAGCGATGTGCTGGAGGTTCTCGACCTTGGGTTCCCAGTTGGCATGGAAGCAGGCGATGTCGTCCAGTCTCAGCACCATGTCCGGATGTCGTTCGAACGGCCCCAGCGCATCCTCGCGGTTGTTCTTCGAGCAAACGGCCAGCAGGACTCCACGCCGGACCAGAGCCCGCAGGTGGCGCTGGAAGGCGCGAAAGGCCTCGCCGCGAGGGCTGTCGCCGAGTTCGACTCCCGTCGCCCCGAGTTCGCCCACGACACCACCCCAAAGCGTGTCGTCGAGGTCGACGACAAGCAGCTTGCGGGGTCCTGTGGTCAGCGCGCGTATGGCAGCGAAGAGGTGCTCTGCCAGCAAAGCCACACCGGCTGCGCTGAACGGCTGCCGCGTCCATGCCATCTGCCGCCGGTCATAGAAGCGATGACGGCCCATCACACCCGATATCGCATCGAGCGGCACGAAGGCTGTGGCGTCAGGCAAGGCCCCTTGCAGTGCCTCGTTGGCCGCTTGCACATTGCGCAGGTGTCCTGTGCTCCCGGTACCGAGCAGGTAGCCTGCAGCCCCCGGCTCCAGCCAGTCGTAACCGACCTGGACGATACGAGGCACGCCCCGCGTCGCGGCCAGTCGCCAGACCTGGCTCCAGAACGCCACCTCATCAGCGACACGCTTGCCCTGACTTTCGCCGCTGTCTTCATCGTGCAGCAGGCGCTGGTTCCAGGGCAACAGCACCAGCACGTCGGGTGGGGCTTGAGCCTCGATGG
>JAJTGU010000009.1 GCA_021297985.1 Rubrivivax sp. | reverse complement strand
GCGGGCACGTTGCCGCCCGCGCCTGCGCTGTAGTAGGCCCAGAGGCCGGAGTCATTGAGGTTGTTCGGCATCTGGGTGAAGAAGCTGCTCCAACCCTGCGGTGTCGCATGCCACTGCATCACCGAACCGGGCGCGAAGTCGGAGTAGCCACTGACGGTGCCGAGGATCGAACCAAACTCGGTCGACATCGCGTCAAGCGCATCCTGATACCCGGCGGCGCTCCACACGGGCACCGAGCCCGTCAGCGCCGTCACCTCCGCCCAGCCCGCCCACTGGAAGCCCGCTGTCGTGAGCGCCGCCATGTAGGCGGATCGGTCGGCGTACTGGAACACCGGCCCCGCGGCGCCGGCCACGAGGAACTGGTCCAGGTCGGCCCAGATCAGGCCCGTGCCGGTGTCCTGGAAGGTGCGGATGCCGTTGACATCGGCGTGGTTGACGACGGCAGCTTGTGCGCCGGCGCTGAAGCCGGCGACCGCGCTGGCGGCGGCCGCAAAGGCCAGGCAGGAGAGGGTGTGACGGTTCATGGCGGCGTCGGTGTTGAAGGGTTGGGTGGCGTCTGAGGTGGGCAAGGCACTCAGTGTTGGTGGCCACTCCTGAGCCGTCACTGACCTTGCGGACAGGCCGAGCGCGCATCCACCGCGGATGCGGGGGGCTCGGAAACACATTGCGGCAATGCCGTGACTGCACGCCCGTGGGCATCGCCCATCCAATCCCAGCGGGCCTGACGCACCCCAAAGGCGTTTACTCTTCAGTCGCTGGTCGGATCGCCGATATCCAGAATTCCCACCAGTCGCGGGTGTCCCGCCGATGTCAATTCTTCAGCTTCGCTGGCCTCATCTGTCGATCCGCAGCACTGTGTTGCTGGCCATCGCGGTGGCCGTGCTGTTGCCGACGCTGATGTTGTGGCAAGTCGAGCAGCGGCTGGCGCGCGACACGCAGGCGCCGCTGATCGACCAAGGTCGGCAATCGACACTGACGATCGCCGCGTCGTCGATGGTGGAGCCGCTGTGGAGCCTGGACGAGCCCGCCATCCAGAGCGCGTTGCGCAGATTGCTGGATTCGCCGGGGGTCGACAGCGTTCGGCTGACCGAGAAGAACAACCCACTGTCCAAGCCAGTCATGCTGGTCAGGCCTGGCGCCCAGCAAGGCCAGGGTGTGGTGCTGTCAACCCGAATCTCGCGCGAGGGCGAGGCCCTGGGCGACCTGGAGATCTGGTTCGACCCGCATCAGCTGGACGCCGCGCTCGCCGAGCGTTCCCGGGCGACGGCCATGCTCGCGGCCCTGCAGGTGCTGGTCGGGGCGATGGCGCTGCTGGCCGTGCTGACCTATCGACTGCTCAAACCCATCCAGCAGCTCAAGCAGCAGGCCAGCGACATCGCCTCTCGGATCGACGTGCCACCCGTGGCCTGGGACCGGGCCGATGAACTCGGCCAGCTCGGCCAGCACCTGAACGACGTGCATGCGCAGATCGACGGTCTCTTCGACCAGCTGGAGACGCAGAAGGCCGAGTTGGAGAAGATCGCCCTGCACGACGGCTTGACCGGCCTGCCGAACCGGGCACTGTTTCGCGAGCTCACGCGCGGCGCGGTGGCATCGGCCGCACGAGACGGTGGCAAGCTGGCGCTGCTGTTCATCGACCTGGACCGATTCAAGGCTGTCAACGACTCCCTGGGCCATGCCGCCGGCGATGCGCTTCTGCTGGAAGTGGCGCGCCGCCTGAAGCAAGGTGTGCGGGCCAGTGACGTGGTCTGCCGCCACTCCGGCGACGAGTTCACCGTCCTGCTGCGCGACACCAATCTGCTCGATGAGCTGGCTGCCACGGCCGAACGGCTGCTGAAGGCGGTGGAAGAGCCCGTGGCACTGGACAGACGCGACGTGCAGGTCTCGGCCTCCATCGGTATTGCGCTGTACCCGGACGATGCTCAAGCCGCCGACGAGCTGATGCAGCATGCCGACACAGCGATGTACGCCGCCAAGCACCTGGGCAAGGCGCGCTATAGCTTCTATCGCGCCGAGTTCAACCAGCAGCTGCAGGCGACCATGCAGCTGGAGCGCGAACTCAAGCAAGCCCTGGCGCGTGACGAGTTCGTCCTGCATTACCAACCGCAGGTCAGCGCCGCCGACGGCAGGCTGGTCGGATGCGAGGCGCTGATCCGCTGGAACCATCCACAGCGCGGCATGGTCGCGCCGGGCCAGTTCATTGCCGCGGCCGAGGCCTGCGGGCTGATCGGCGACCTGGGGGCCTGGACCATCCGCGCGGCCTGCGCCCAGGCCGCGAGCTGGCGCGCGAAGGGAACGAACTTCGGCAGCATCGCGGTCAATGTCTCGGCGCTGGAGTTCCGCCACCATCGGTTGGTGGACACGCTGACGCAGGCGATGAGCGACCACGGCGTGCAGCCTCACGAACTGGAGATCGAGATCACCGAGAGCGTGCTGATGACCGACACGGACACCACGCAACGCATTGTCGAGAGGCTGCATGCCCTGGGACTGAGGCTCGCGGTCGACGACTTCGGCACTGGCTATTCGTCGCTGGCCTATCTGAAGCGACTGCGCCCGAGCAAGATCAAGATCGACCGAAGCTTCGTCAAGGGCCTGCCCGACGACGAAAACGACTGCGTCCTGGTGCGCGCGGTGCTGCAGCTGGCCGGCGCCATGGGCATCAGCGTGGTGGCCGAGGGCGTGGAAACGCCGGCACAGCAGCACTTCCTTCGGCAGAACGGCTGCCAGGTGCTCCAGGGCTACCTGCTGGGCCGCCCGATGCCGCCGGACAACTTTGCGGGCCGGGCGCAGCATCGAGTCGACGAGCCGGCGGTGATGTCGGCTTAGCCGGCAGGCACGGGAGCCCCCTCTTGCCGCTGTGCGGGCATCGGCATACCCTGGGTTGGCCTGGACCCAGAGCCTGCGCCGCACCCGGACCCGGGTCGCCGCCACCCCAAGGAGACCTCCATGCCCAGCCAGGCGTCGTCTCGTCCATCCGCACGCTGGCCCTGGTAGGCCCAGCGGCGGCGGGCAAGACCATCCTGGCGGAAGCCCTCCTCGTGAAGGGATGAGTGGCGTCTGAGGTGGGCGCGGCGCTCAGTGTTGGTGATCACTTCTGAGCCGTCATTGACCTTGCGGAGAGGACGGGAGCCCATCCAGCTCAGACGCGGGGGCCCGGAATCACTTTGCGGCGGTGGCGCGCGCCCATGCACAGCCAAGATCGGCGGCCCGTATGGTGCCCGAGCGCACCACCCTGGCCCCGCCACCCTCAGGTGAACGCACCAACTCTGGGCAATATCGACATCAATGCTTAAGTTTGGTGCGATGAAGTCGAAACCCTGAACACACATCACCTGAATCGCGCAAAGCGCGGCCGCGAAATGCGCAGCACCGCGAATGGAGCTCGCTGCGAATCCTTAGAGGGACAACATTCCATGGGACATCTGAAAATCTCCACCCGACTGACCGCACTCATCGCCTTCCTCGCCGTGCTGATGATCACGGTGGGGGGCATGGGCCTCTACGGCACATCCAAGAGCAACGGCTCGCTGATCGCGGTCTACAACGATCGCCTCGTCCCCATGGGGCAATTGGCCGCCGTCGATGATCGCCTCACGAACAACCGTGTCGTGTTGTTGCTCGCCATGCTGAGCCCCACGCCCGACGCGCTGGCGCAGAGCATTGCGGCCGTGGAGGCCAATGCGGTCGAAATCGGCAAACAGTGGAGTGCCTACCTCGCCACCACGCTGACACCCGACGAGAAGAAACTGGTTGACGAGTTTGTGGTCTTGCGCAACGCCTACCTCGACGGCGCGTTGCAGCCTGTGGTCCAGGCCTTGAAGGTCAACGACATCGAGGGTGGCAGGGACCTGATGCTGAACGTCCTGCCAGGTCTCGCCGCTCCTGTCGAGGCGAAGCTCGGCGCGCTCAAGCAGTTGCAGCTCGACGTGGCCAAGGCGGAGTACACCGCCGCCGAGGCGCGGTACCAGGTCTTGCGCAATGTGTCTGTCGGCTTGACCTGCGTCGGCCTGGTGGTCTCGGCATTGCTGGGGCTCTTCATCGTTCGCGGCATCCTCAGGGAACTGGGCACAGAGCCGAGCAACGCCGCGCGACTGGTCACCGCCGTGTCGGATGGTGATCTGAGTGTCCGCATTGATGTGCAGGCGGGCGACACGACCAGCCTGCTGGCCAGGCTGGCTGCGATGCAGGCCAGTCTCGCGGCGGTGGTGAGCAACGTACGCCAGAACTCCGACAGCGTGGCCACCGCCAGCGCCCAGATCGCCCAGGGCAACCTTGACCTGTCCGGCCGCACCGAAGAGCAGGCCAGCGCCCTGCAGCAGACGGCGGCCACGATGGAACAACTCGGCACGACGGTGCGCAACAACGCCGACAGCGCCCGCCAGGCCAACCAGCTGGCGCAAGGAGCCTCGGCGGTGGCCGCACAAGGCGGAGAAGTGGTCGGCAAGGTTGTCACCACCATGCGGGGCATCAGCGACAGCAGTCGCAAGATCGGCGACATCATCGGCGTCATCGACGGAATCGCGTTCCAGACCAACATCCTGGCGTTGAACGCCGCCGTGGAAGCTGCCCGCGCAGGCGAACAAGGGCGTGGTTTCGCCGTGGTCGCCTCCGAGGTTCGCAGCCTGGCCCAGCGCAGCGCGCAGGCCGCCAAGGAGATCAAGACCCTGATCGGCCACAGCGTTGAACAGGTCGAGCAGGGCACGGCACTGGTCGACCAGGCCGGAAAGACCATGGGCGATATCGTGGGCTCGATCCGGCGCGTGAGCGACATCGTGGCCGAGATCACGACAGCCACCGCCGAGCAGAGCAACGGCGTCCAGCAGGTGGGTCTGGCGGTGAGCCAGATGGACCAGGCTACGCAACAGAACGCGGCGCTGGTTGAAGAGAGTGCTGCAGCAGCGGAGAGCCTGAAGGTCCAGGCTCAGCAACTGGTTCAAGCCGTTGCCGTGTTCAAGTTGTCGCAACACCATGACCTGACGGCGGGGATGCGCGCCGCCGCGTAGCCCACGAGGGAATCCCGGTGCCGACGGCGGGTCTCGAAAGGCCCGTCGTCCGGCACGACGCCAAATCGGAGCACGGGAGCCCCCTCTTGCCGCTGTGCGGGCATCGGCATACCCTGGGTTGGCCTGGACCCAGAGCCTGCGCCGCACCCGGACCCGGGTCGCCGCCACCCCAAGGAGACCCCCATGCCCAGCCCAGCCACCTTCAGCCCGGCCGACGTCTCGGCCATCCGCACGCTGGCCCTGGTGGGTCCGGCGGCGGCCGGCAAGACCAGCCTGGCGGAAGCCCTCCTCGTGAAAAGCGGCGCCATCGGCGCCGCGGGTTCGCTGGAGCGTGGCACGACGGTCAGTGACTGGGAGCCGCTGGAGCGGCGGATGCAGCACTCGCTGCAATCGTCGCTGCTGCACCTGGTGCACGCCAACACCCGCGTGCACCTGATCGACACGCCCGGCGGTGCCGACTTCCTGGGGCACAGCCTGCCCGCGCTGGAAGCAGTCGAAACCGCGGCCATCGTCATCAACGCCAACACCGGCATCGAGCCGATGGCGCACCGCATGATGGCCTGGGCCGCCGAGCGGCACCTCGACCGCATCGTCATCGTCAACAAGATCGACGCCGCCAGTGACAAGCTGCCCGCCCTGCTGGCCGACATCCAGGCGGCTTTTGGCAAGGAGTGCCTGCCGATCAACCTGCCCGATGGCGACGGCAGCCGGGTCGTCGACTGCTTCTACAACCGCGACGGCCACAGCGACTTCGGCAGCGTCGATGCGGCGCACCGCGCCTTGGTCGAGCAGGTCGTCGAAGTCGATGCCTGCTTTGTCGAGCGTTACCTGAACGACGGCGACGTCGACGCGAGCGAGCTGCACGCGCCACTCGAACAGGCTTTGCGCGAAGGCCACCTGATCCCGGTCTTCTTCGTGTCCGCACGCAGCGGAGCGGGCGTTGCCGAACTGCTGGATGTGATCGTCAAGCTCCTGCCCAATCCGACCGAGAGCAATCCGCCGGATTTCCTGAACGGCGAGGGCGACGCCGCGGTGGCGATGCACGCCACGCCCGACCCCGCACTTCATGTGCTGGCGCATGTGTTCAAGGTCACGGTCGACCCCTATGTCGGCCGGATGGGCATCTTCCGCGTGCACCAGGGCACCGTGACCCGGGAATCGCAGCTCTACATCGGCGACGGCCGCAAGCCATTCAAGGTCGGCCACCTGTTCATGCTTCAGGGCAAGGAGCATTACGAGGTCGCGCGGGCGCTGCCGGGCGACCTGGTCGCGGTGGCCAAGGTCGACGACATCCGGTTCGACGCCGTGCTGCACGACGCGGCCGAGGACGACCACATCCACCTGAAGCCGCTGGCCTTCCCGAAGCCGGTGCACGGCCTGGCGATCGAGCCCAAGCGCCACGGCGACGAACAGCGCATGTGGGAGATCCTGGGCAAGCTCGTCGACGAGGACCCATGCCTGAAGGTCGAACATGTCGCGGCGACCAACCAGACCGTGGTCTACGGCCTCGGCGATCTGCACCTGCGCATCCTGCTGGACCGGCTGCGCGAGACGCACCGTTTCGAGGTCAACACCCAGCCGCCCAGGATCGCGTATCGCGAGACCATCACCGCACCGGCACAGGCGCAGTACCGCCACAAGAAGCAGAGCGGCGGTGCCGGACAGTTTGGCGAAGTCCACCTGCGGATCGAGCCGCTGCCACGGGGCGCGGGCTTCGAGTTCGTCGATGCGGTCAAGGGCGGGGTGATCCCGGGACAGTTCATCCCGGCGGTCGAAAAGGGCGTGCGCGAGGTGCTGGCCCACGGCGCCATCGCCGGCTACCCGGTGGTGGACGTGCGCGTCACGGTCTTCGACGGCAAGCACCACAGCGTCGACAGCAAGGAGATCGCGTTCGTCACGGCAGGCAGGAAGGCGATGCTGCTGGCCGTACGGGAGGCGCGGCCCCAGGTCCTGGAGCCGGTGGCGCACATCGAGATCGCCGCACCCGACGCGAACATGGGGGACATCACCGGCGACCTGTCGTCGCGTCGCGGTTTGGTCAGCGGCACTGCCAACGGTGCGCCGGGTCAGATCGTCGTCAAGGGTCAGGCGCCGATGTCTGAACTCGCCGGCTACCAGTTGCGACTGAACGCGATGACCGCCGGCCAGGGCAGCTACACGATGGCTTTGTCGCACTACGAACCGGTGCCGCCCAACGTGCAGGCCCAACTCGTCGCACAGTTCCACGTCAAGGACGACGACTGACAGTCCGGGCTGGGGGCGCCTTTTTTCACGCCAGGCCGGGAACTTTTTGCCCCCAGACGTCCTGGGGCCAGGTGTGACCCCACTACATTCCGGGTTGTCGAAGGGGGAGTAGCTGACCCACGGTTGCGTGATGCGCGCAACGAGGGTCGCGGCACCCCGTCAGTACGGAGCACCGGCAGCACCATCGCCGGCATCGCTCCCGGGCCCGCAGAGACGCTCCTCCAGCCGTCTTCGCAAGACCCTTCGGCGCGACCTTCAACCCCATCCCCATTGCGGGGACACAAGAACGGGAGTGTCCGTGGACACCATCGCGCCGACCTGGCTTTGGATTTTCTTTATCGCCAGCGTGCTTGTCGCGCTGTTCGTCGACTTCGTCGTGCTCAAGAAGCAGGGCGCGCATGCGGTCGGCGTCAAGGAGGCGCTGAACTGGTCGATCGTCTGGGTGATGCTCAGCTTCGCCTTCAATGCGCTGTTCTGGTTCGCGGTTTACCAGGACCATGGCACCGCGGTGGCCAACGTCAAGAGCATGGAGTTCCTCACCGGCTACCTCATCGAGAAGAGCCTGGCGGTGGACAACATCTTCGTGTTCCTGATGATCTTCACGTACTTCGCAGTGCCGCTGGAGTTCCAGAAGCGGGTGCTGATGATCGGCATCATTGGCGCCATCGTGCTGCGCACGGTGATGATCCTGGTCGGTGCGTGGTTGATCCAGCAGTTCCACTGGGTGCTGTACGTCTTCGGGGCCTTCCTGATCCTCACCGGCATCAAGATGTGGTGGGCCGCGGGCCAGGAGCCCGATCTTGAGTCCAACCCCGCTCTGAAGCTGCTGCGCCGGATCATCCCGGTCAGCAAGGGATTCGACGGCGAGAAGTTCTTCACCCTCGAGAACGGCAAGCGCATCGCGACCCCGCTGTTCCTGGTGATCGTGCTGGTCGCCGTCACCGACGTGATCTTCGCGGTCGACTCGATCCCGGCGATCTTCGCGATCACGATGGACCCGTTCATCGTGCTGACGTCCAACATCTTCGCCATCCTCGGCCTGCGCGCGATGTACTTCCTGCTCGCCGCGATCGCCGCCAAGTTCCACCTGCTGAGCTACGGCCTGGCCGTGATCCTGGTCTTCATCGGAACGAAGATGGTGCTGATCGACGTCTTCAAGATCCCGGTGGCGATCAGCCTGGGCGTTG
>JAJTGU010000275.1 GCA_021297985.1 Rubrivivax sp. | reverse complement strand
TGAAGACCAGCGCCTGAATCTCGCGCGTGCCCGGCAGCTTGAAGCGCCACAGGTCGCGGTCTTCGACGTGGCCCAAGAGCAGCGGTCGGTCTTCACCGGGGAACAGGTAGTCCCAAGCCAGCGTGGCGCCGCTGCGGTTCAGATCCGTGAAGTGCGCCAGTTGCTTGGGTTCGCCGGTCCAACTGTCCTGCATGAACAGCGGCTGCAAGTCTTCGATGGCGGTTTTGTGGTGGTCGATCAGGCATACGCTGTTCGCCACCTTCAGCATCTGTTCCACCGCGGCGCGCTTGTAGCTGAAGTCCACCAGGTACACGTCGCGCCCGGCCACGTCGGGCGGGTCTTGCTGGTACACGCCGGCCACGTAGTCGGCGCCACTGCCGTACTTGCGCCAGAAGCACCACGCGGCGCTGAAGCCGTCCGCGCAGTTGCCGTGGTAGATCACAAGGGGTCGGTTCATTCGTCGTTCCTTTCGTCTATCAAACAGGGGCACAACTGGCGGTTCAAGCCGAGGCCGAACGGCCCGGCTTAACCTGATCGTTGGGCCTCAATCCAGCGCCCGAATCTGGGCGGCCGTGAGTTCGCCGCGCAGCGTCATCGCCGCAATAGAACCGTCTTCAACGGTCGCAGTTCCGGCCTCGTCACACCACCAGTTCTGAGGCTCTCCGCTCACGGTGTCCCAGGCATCCGGGCTGGCCTTGTCGAAGTGCAGGCCATCTGCGTACCACTGAAGCGCGGCCAGCAGGTCAACGCGGGCGGCCTGCCATGCTTCCCACTCCCCGCTTGTTTCGCTGGTGTGTCGGTAGGCTTCGCTTCCCCACTTCTTGGAGGCCCACGCTTCAAACGCGGCTCGTTCTGTGGCGTTGAGGCCCAACCCCTCGGTCAACGGCGAGGCCAAACGGCCTGCTACTTCTGTGGTCATAGTCACCTTTCGTGCGGGCCGTTTAGCCCGCGTTACCTCGAACGTTGGGCGTCAAGGGCGGGCCATGCCGTCATGCACGTCCGAGTGGCCGTCTTCGCGGTACAGATGCAGTCTCTCCAGCCACTCCACGCGCTGCTGCAGCCGAATGTTCTCGGCCTTCGCCGCCGCCAGGGCTGCGGCTTCGGTGTTGGGTCGCGGCACTGGAACCGACGGGTCAGGCACGGCCATTTCAAAGCTCACGGCAGCCGCAGGCAGCTCGGAGCGTTGTGGCCAATGGTCCAGCTCCATGTACTGGCGGCTGCCGTCCGGCCAGTAGCTGTACACCTGTGTCGGAACGTCCGGCGCGGTGTTGAGCAGCGCTTCAGCGCGGTCAAAGTATTCGCCGCAGCCCAACCCGGCAGTGTCAATCCGCCGCAGTGCCCAACGCAGCGCGTCGGCCATCGTCTTCATCTCTTCAAGTGCCATCGCCATTCCTTCGCTACGGGCGGCAGCCGCCCAACTGTGCGTTGCAGCGGACCCGCCTACGGCAGGTCCGCGCCTTCCACCAGCGGCGCAGGCGGGCCGCTGAACTCCGCGTTGGGCCTGCTCACGTCTGCCAGCGCGAACCGGGCTGGCGGCGCAAGTCAACCTCCACGCGCCGAAGGTATTCGGGCTCCGAGCTGGACACCCTTGTGACCTCTGTGTTTCTCAGTGCCAGGCCGTCCACGTAACAGCCGGTGCGCTTCTCCAGGTCAGCCAGCAAAAACGCAATCTGCTTTTCCACGGCGGTTACCAATTCCCGCTGCTCTTCGTCGTTCATGGTTTTCTCCTTGGCCCGCAGGCCGAATTGGTAGCTCAAGCGGCGCCACCATACGGCCTGCCGCACCGTCGCATCTTCTCAAGCCTGCGCGGCCATTTGGTCCGCCTTACCCCCAACGCTCGGCCGCAGCACCCGCCACCCCAGATCGCGCAGCAGAGCAGCGGCGCGCTCAACGTCGCGGCCGGCGAATCCGTGCACCAGCTGCCAGCGGCCATCGACGAACTCCACCTGCCCGATGGCGCGCGGTGCTTTCAGCAGGCCCCAGACCTGGCGAGACTCGAGGTCGGTGCAGGCCGACAGCGTCAGCGTCGTGCAGCTGCCGCGCTCGGCCAGGACCGCCAGCAGCCTGGCCAGCTTCGTGCCGGGCTGAGCCATCTGCTGGTCGGGGTCGACGCGCGGGGCCATGCGCTGCGGCGGCTGGCGCAGGAGGCAGTCCCATGGAGTCGCGGCTGCTGTGGCGGCGGTCGGGTTGGCGCGATTCATGCGGCGGCCCTCAGCGCCTCGATCAGGTCGCAAGCCACCACAGGCGACACGGCATTCCCTAACAGGTGCCACGCCTGCGGCTCGCTCGCCGGCAGCTTGTAGTCCGCCGGAAAGCCCATGAGCTCGCGCCCCTCGCTGGCCAGCACCATGCGCATGCGGGCGCCGTCGATCAGCGCCCAGCGAGCCTTCGTGGTCAAGGTGCCGATGGGCCTCTCCAGGCTGCGGCCGGTCTCGCCAGAGCCTGAGCCGTAGAACGGCGCCACGAAGCGCGCGCCGAAGCGCTGGCGCCCGGCGGCGATGCGGGCCAGAGTCTTGGCGCTGCGGCCCGGCTTGTCGATGGCTGACCACCGGCCTGCGCTGAAATCCAGGACTTTGGACGCGGAGGCATGTGCTCGACGCGGCAGCCGCAAGTCGACCGGATGCTTGCTGCGGGTGGCCACGATGAACAGCCGGCGGCGGTGCTGCGGAACGCCGTGGTCGGCTGTGTCCAGCACCAGCGGCGCCAAAGCGTAGCCCAGGGCGTGCATCGCGGCGCACCAGGCCGGGTAGAGCGTCCAGGACGCGAACTCGGCGACGTTCTCGACCACAACCACAAAGGGCCGGTGCACCTCCGCGCAGGCGACGACGGCCCAGGCTGTAGCGCGCTGAGCATCGTGGTGCGGCTTGTCGGCGCCACGGGCCCGGCTGTGGCCCTGGCAAGCGGGGCTGGCCAGCAGCAGGTCGTGGGCCGGCGCGTCGTGGAAGTCGGCTTGCTGCAGGTCCTGGCAGGCGTGCACGGTGGCCGGGTGGTTTGCGGCGTGCCAGTGCACCGCCGCGGGCCAGTGGTTGGCAGCCCACAGCACGCGGGCGCCGGCCATCGCGGCGCCGGTGCTGAAGCCGCCGGCCCCGGCGAAGAGATCGATGCAGTCCATCACGACGCCATGTCCTTGCGCTTCGTGCTCAGCGCGGGCTGAAGCTGCCGGCAATCACCGGCAGGTCTGCAACGGCGTCGCGGACGCGCTGGCAAAGCTCCTCGCCCATCTGCTCGATGTGCAGCTCAAAGCTCGCGACGCGCAGCGTCAGCGCGGGCTTGTCGCTGGTGATCAGGCCCAGGCGCATGCGGAAGGTGCGCTCCTGCATCTCCAGGTACGGCACGCAGCGGAAGTTGATGAACGACGGCAGGGTCAGGTCGCGGCTGGAGGCGGTGATGCTTTCGAAGGTGCTTTGCTCGGCGCGCAGCTGCTCGGAAGTCGTCTCCTGCTTGCGGAGTGCTTCGATGGTGATGCGGCGGATCGATGCGATGGCCTTCTTGGCGTCGATCGCCTGGCCATCGCGTTCGGCGCTGATGTGGTCGAGCCAGTCCTCGAGGAACTCGGCGATGCGGGCCTGCGGGTGCTGGCCGGAGGCGATTTCGCGCAGCGCTCTGTAGGCTGCTGTGGCGGGCGGCGAGTAGCTGGCGATGTGGTCGCAGTGGCCCGGTTGTCCGGGAATGCCGAGGTTCAGGACTGCGGTGGCCTTCATGGCCGCGGCGTTGACGAAGACGCTGGCGCCTTCATCGGCTTGGTTGTCGACGTAGGTGGCAAAGTCGCCGAGCGACTGGGTGTCCATCTGGCCGCGCTGCCGCCGGCGGGCCGGCATGTAGGGTTCGAGGTCGGTGACCTTGAACTCTTCGGGCAGTGCGACGATGCCCAGGCCGTGATCGGCGTGCTGGAGGATCGCAGCCAGCGCGGCGGCGATGGCTTGAGGCCGGCCGAGTTCTTGAATCGCGTCTTGCGTGAACATGGATGGGATCTGCGATCAGGTGTTGGGCAGCGTGGCTTGACCGCCGCGGGTGACGTCGGGCGGCAGCATGCTCAGGCGGCCATACCGGCCAACCCACAGCACGGTGGCGCGCTTCTCTTTCTCGCTGGTCTCGCCGTCCATCGTGGGCTGGCGGAACTTGAGCTCGTGCTCGACGCGGCACTGGAACGTGCCCGACAGGCGCTCGAAGGTCAGCTTGATCGTGACCTCGCTCTTCTCGTCGTGGTCCATGGCAGCGGCCGCGGCCTTGCTAAGCGCGACGCTCAGCTTCTGGGCCACCATGCCGCCGTCCAACGCGTTGATGAACTCGTCGACGTCGGTGGCCGCGCGGGTGGTGTCCGGCGCCGCGTGTGTGGTGCCGGTGGGTGTGGTCTGGTTCAAGTGGTCACCTTTGCTGGGTGGGTGGAAAGAGTCTTCAGCCGCGCCGCATACGCCCACACGCTGACCGCGCGGCACAGGGCCTGGTCGACATCGCCGCCGCGGTTGATGTACGCGCCGTCAGGCTGCCTGAGCACCAAGCCGGACGCGGCCAGGGTTCTGAGGGCGTTGTCGGCACTGGTGTTGGTGATGCCCAAGGCCTGCTGGACCTCGAGCGGCTTGCGGGGCTGCATGTCCTGCAGCAGACCCAGGATCGCGGCCTGGACGCGGCCGGGCGGGCGGGTGGCGGTGGTCATGCGGTGGCGTCGACGGTCGTGCGGTCGCGGCCCAAGCCGCCAATGCACACGGTGGTGTCTGCGCCGACACTGCCGGCCAGTGCGCCGGCCACGCGGCGCTTGACGCTTTCGATGGCGTCGGCGACCTCGCCCTGGCTGGCGTACTCGAGCTGGATCTCGGCGATCTCGGCGGCGTCCTGCAGCGTTTTCAGCTCGGCGGCACGCAGCGTCCAGGGTGCACCTTTGGCCAGGCGCGCGTGCAGGTCGGCCAGCACGGACTGTGCTGCAGCGATCGTGCCGGCGTGATTGCTGGCGATGCCGTCGGCTGCCAGCTGTTCGGCGACGTTCAGCGCATCGGCCATGCTGCACCAGGCGGGCCATTGGCCGGTGCCGGTGCGCAGGCCGTCCAGCGCCGC
>JAJTGU010000191.1 GCA_021297985.1 Rubrivivax sp. | reverse complement strand
GGCAGCGACACGCCCGACGAGGGGCGCTTGACGCTCAACAGGCTGGGCTCGGACGCCACAGCCAGCTGGGACCCGGACCCGTTCGGCCGCAGCGCAGTGGCCCGTGCGAGCGCCAAAGCCCAGGAAGCGGCGGCGCGCCTGGACGTGGTCGGCACCCGAGGCGCGGTCCGGGCCGCGTTGATACAGGCCTACCTTCAGTTGGCCCAGGCCGAAGCACAGGCCAGCATCGCCGCCCATCTGTTGGCCTTGACCGAAGCCGACCGGCGCAGCCTGGCGTTGCGGCAGGCGGCCGGCCTGGCCACGCCTGCCGATCTGGAGGACGCCGAGCTTGCGGTCCTGACCCAGCAGCAAGCCCGAAGGGATGCTCTGCACGCGGGTGAGCTTGCGAAGCACCAGATCGCGCTGCTCACCGGTCAGGAGCCGGCAGCCGTGCGGCTGCAGCCCGTGAACGCGGCTCTCTTGCGCCAGGAGACCGTGCTGGGTTCAGCGGATCCGACCCGCGTGCTGGCACGGCGCGCCGATGTGCAGGCGGCTTGGCAGCGCTGGCAGGCCGCGCATGAAGACAGCCAACTCGCCCGGCTCGAGCGCTTCCCGAAGATCGGCCTCAGCGCCAGTGGCGGCTGGACGGCCGACACACTGAAACGATTCCTGCGCGACGATGCCGGCACCTGGTTGGTCGGGATTCGCGCCAGCATCCCTCTGCTGGATGCGGGCCGGATCCGCGCTGCGGCAACGCAGGCGCAAGCGCAGTCCGACCTCCAAGGTCTTGACTACCGCAGCAGCGTGCTGGGCGCCTTGCAACAGGTGGCGACACAGTGGGTGCAGCAGGAAGAAGCGGCCGAGAAAGCGCGCTTGGCCGCCCAACGCACCCAACAGCTTCGCAGCCTGGTCGAACGTCAACAGCGGGCCCAGGTGGCGGGCCGCCTGTCTGCGCGCGAAGTGCGCGACGCCGAGATCCGCTTGCTGCTGCAGGAAGCCGCAGAACTGGCAGCCCAGGCCCAGCGCCTCAAGAGCGCATTGCTGCTGCAGCAAGCCTACGGGGCCTTTTCGTGATCGTCCCGGCACCAGGGCTCTGCAACCCGTCCCCCAAACCCAGACATCCATGCATCGCGCGTGGGTCTTGAAAACCTTTCCCCCCAACCGTTCGACAACCCATCAGGAGTCAGTATGAAACGTCATCCCTTGCTTGCAGCCGTCTTGCTGACGGTCGCCGCCAGCGCCAGCCTTGCCGACGAGAAATCCGAGGACGGCCTCACAGTCACCCTTGGAGTGGAACGCTCGCGCAGCTCTGCTACGGGCGAAAGCACCGACAAGCCGGAGGTTTCACCTCTGTTCGGCCTTGACTACCGCAGCGGTCGCTTCTTCGCGTCCACGTCGCAAGGCATCGGCTACGAGCTGTGGAAGACCGACCTCTTCTCAGCGTTTGCTGCCTTGGCCTTCCAGCCTGGCCGAAAGGAAAGCAAGGCCGGCGACAAGAAGGACAACCCGCGTTTGGTGGGAATGGGCAGAGTCCAAAGCAGTGGCCTGTTGCTGCTGGGCATTGGTGCCGCCCCCTTGGACGGTCTGGTGAACCTCAATGCCGTCTTGCTCAAGCCCACGCGCAGCGAACAGGGCCTGACGGCCGCGTTCGGCGCGGGTGTCGGCTTCCCGGTCTGGGGGCCTGTGAGCGGGTCTGTCGAGGTCGGAGCCACGTATGCCGATCGCAAGCACATGCAAACCTTCTTCGGCGTCACATCGGCACAGTCCTTGCGCTCGGGCAACCCGGTCTTCACGCCCAAGGCCGGGTTGATGGAGTCCACCGTGAGTCTTGGCCTCAACTGGGAGATTGATAAGCAATGGTCCGCCTCGGCGAGTGTCGGGCGGATGCAGCAACTTGGCGATGCAAAAAAGAGCCCGTTGTTCAAGACCAAGAACGACACCAGTGCTTCGGTCTCGGTGTCCTACCGCTTCTGAGCGTCGCCGCCTGCCGGTCGTGCAGCCGTCAGAACGCCTTTGCGCCACCGGCTGCTGGACGCCTTGAGCTTCTTGCTTGCGTTTCAATCGCCTCGGTCAGGAGGGTGCGTGCGGCTGCTGCTGGTGGAAGACGATCGAATGCTGGGCGAGTCGGTCATGATCGGACTGCGGCAGGACGGCTATGCGGTCGATTGGGTGCGCGATGCCGAGCAAGGACTTGCTGCCGCGCATACCCACGCGTACGAAGCCATCTTGCTCGATCTGGGACTGCCACGCGGCGATGGGCTCATGATGTTGCGCCAATTGCGCAAGGGCGGCCAGACGACGCCGGTTCTGATCATCACCGCACGCGACGGCATCGCGCAGCGCGTGACAGGTCTCGATGCGGGTGCCGACGACTACCTGCTCAAGCCCTTCGACCTGGATGAGCTGTCCGCGCGGATTCGCGCCGTGGTGCGTCGCAGCCAAGGTCTGACCCCGGGTACCAGCCTGGCTGCGGGCGCAGTTCAGCTCGACGTGGCGGCCAAACGCTGCCTGCTGGAAGGCCAAGGCGTGGAGCTGACAGCCCGCG
>JAJTGU010000143.1 GCA_021297985.1 Rubrivivax sp. | reverse complement strand
CGCTTCGGCACAGCAGACCCGGACCGCTGCAGATGGTCGACATCGACGAAGTCGCCATCGGGCGTGGCCCAGCGCTCGCGGACGAAATCGGGCTTCGCGCCCTCGAGGTGGCGGCGTGAGACCTTGGCGGCCCAGATCGTCTGCGCGTTCCCGCCCGGCAGCCACCAGGGCGCGCGGTAGGTCCTCATCAGTGCAGCGTCGACGGCGCGTCGGCGAGCATCGACGGCCCGTCGGCCAGGCCCGGACTGGCATGGTGGGCGGCGATGCGCCAGCCTTGCGCGGTCTTCACGTAGACATTGCTGGCCACGACGTAGGCCACCTGGCTGCCTTCAGAGGTGACGACCTCGATGCGCTCGAGCAGGTGGTGCAGCGCGCCGCCATGCCATTGCAGGCGGTGCACGCCTTCGGGCTGAACAGGAATGGCGCCGTTGGCGAAGATCGCCGCGAAGCTGGCGCGGATCGCGCCGGCACCGACCACCCGGGCCCCGCCAGGGTGGACGCAGACGATCTCGTCGTCGTCGGCCCACAGCGACATCAGGCGGTCGAGGTCGGCACGCTGGAGGGCTTCGTAGAACTGGGTTTCGATCTCGTCGGCACTGCCGCCGAGTGCGCCCGCGGGAGGAGGTCTGGACATCGCTGGGGCGGCCTGGCGTCAGCGGAAGACCACGCACTTGTGGCCGTCGACGAGCACGCGGTGCTCGACGTGCCAGCGCACCGCCCGGGCCAGCACCATGCATTCGATGTCGCGCCCGACGGCGGCAAAGTCCTCGGCCGAGTGGGTGTGGTCCACGCGCCCCACGTCCTGCTCGATGATCGGGCCTTCATCGAGATCGGCGGTGACGTAGTGGGCCGTGGCGCCGATCAGCTTGACGCCCCGGGCATGGGCCTGGAAGTAGGGCCGCGCACCCTTGAAGCTGGGCAGGAAGCTGTGGTGGATGTTGATCGCCCGACCCGCCAGCCGCGCACACAGCTCCGGACTCAGGATCTGCATGTACCGCGCCAGCACGACCAGGTCGACACGTTCGGTCTCGATCAGGGCCTCGATCCGCTGCTCCTGGGCGCGCTTGACTTCGGTGCTGGTCCCGGCGGCGAGCGGCAGGTGGTGGAACGGCACGCCGTAGCTGGCCGCCAAGCCTTCGAAATCGCGATGGTTGGACACGACGGCCGGAATGTCGATCGCAAGCTGCCCGCTTTTCCAGCGGAACAGCAGGTCGTTCAGGCAGTGGCCGTGCTGGCTGGCCATCAGCAGCACACGTTGCCGTCGCGCCAGCGCATGGAGCCGGGCCTGCATGCCGAACTTGTCGAACGTGTGTTCGAACAGCCGCACCAGGGTGCCGACATCGGCCAGTTGCCGCGGCGCCTGGAAGTGCACGCGCATGAAGAACAGGCCGGTTGCGGCATCGCCTTCGAGATCGCCGAACTGTTGCGAATCGACGATGTTGCAGCCGGCCTGGTACAGCAGACCCGACACCGCATGCACGATGCCCAGGGTGTCGCGGCAGGCGAGCGTGAGGACGAACTGCGTCGGATCGGACACCATGGGGCCGGAATTGTAGGGAGTGGACATGAATCGACCGTCTGAGAACGTGGCCCGGCCACAGACCGAGTGGAGCGCCCGCAGCCGCGAGCTGGGCGAGTTGCTGGCACGCAGCGGCATGGGCGACCGCGCCGCCTTTGCCCGCCTGTACGAGCTGAGCAGCGGCCACCTGTTTGCCGTCGTGCTGCGCATCCAGCGCGACCGCACGCTGGCCGAGGATCTGCTGCAGGAGGTCTACATCGCGGTCTGGAAGGCCGCCGGCAACTTCGACGCCGCGCGCAGCCAACCGCTGACCTGGCTGACCCACATCGCGCGCAACCGGGCCATCGACAGCCTGCGCCGGGCCCAGACTCAGCCACAGCTGCAAACCAGCCACCTCGGCAGCGCCGAAAGCGACGATGAAGGCGACGTCACGGATCGTGTCGCGGCCGACGGTCCGGGGCCGCTCGATCTGCTCGACCGGGCCTGCGACGCACGCGAGCTCGAGACGTGCATGGAGAGGCTGTCGCCACCGCAAAGACAGAGCGTCGCGCTGGCATTCTTCGACGGCCTGTCCCATGCCGAGGTGGCCGAACATCTGCGCGAACCGCTGGGCACCGTCAAGAGCTGGGTCCGGCGCGCCCTCCAGACGCTCAAGACATGCCTGGAGCGTGGCGCGCTGCGCGACCAGGCGTCCTGAAGACCACAACAGATCACCTGCGATGGACTACGCCCGCACCCCCTTGGCCGACATGCTGGCCGCCCAATACGTGGCCGGCACCTTGCGTGGCGGCGCCCGGCGCCGTTTCGAAAGCCTGCTGCCGGCCCACCCGGCGCTGCGTCGCTCGGTCGCCGACTGGCAGGCCCGGCTGTTGCCACTGACCGGTTCCTTGGAGCCCGTGGCGCCGCCGACGACCGTCTGGCGCCGCATCGAGGCCCGGCTCTGGCCGGCGCCTGCCGCCACGCCGGCGCTGCCGTGGTGGCAACGCCTGGCGCTGTGGCGAGGCCTGTCTGGCGCTGCACTGGCCGCCTTTGCGGCGGTGCTGGTGTGGCAGGCGCAACCGCAGCCGGTGCTGCCGCCGGTGGTGGTGGTGCTGCAGGGCACGGGCGCCGACCCTGGCACCGCCGCTCCGGCCGGCGCCATGCAGCAGGCCCTGTTCGTGGCCAGCGTCAGCGGTGACGGCGCCGCTCTGACCGCACGTCCATTGGCCCCGGTCGCCCTGTCGGCCGACCGCGTGTTCGAGCTCTGGTCCGTGCCACCCGAAGGCAACCCCCGGTCGCTGGGTCTGATCTCCGGTTCGCAGCCCACCGTGGTCCGCCGCGACCGCCTGCCGCAGACCCTGCTGAAGGGCGGCACCGCGGCGCTGGCCGTGAGCATCGAGCCGCCCGGCGGCTCGCCGACCGGCGTGCCGACCGGGCCGGTGGTGTTTGCGGGAAAGCTGCAGTTGTGAACCGACCCCACACTCAGATCCGAACCGAAAGTAGTTCGACTACATAAACTACATCGTCAGTATAGGTAAGCAACGCGTCGATTCCACGGGAAAGCCCGCGCACATGATGTAGTTTTGCTTCAATAGGATCGCGCCTCGGCCAAGTTGTATGAGCCGAGGAGACTGTGATGCTGTTGTTTTCCGAGTCGCATTCGGGCCTTCTGGGCCTGCTGGGCCGCCGGGCGCGGGCTGTTGTCGGGGCGCTTGCTGTGGCCGTGCTGGCCGCCTGTGGGGGCGGCGGTGGAGGGGGCGACGCGCCAGCGCCGGTTTCGCCGGCGCCACCCGATGCCCGACTCAGCCAGGGCGACGACACGACGATCTCGCGCGTCCTCAACGCCGTTCCGGTGGCGCCACCGGCCAGCGGACCCGGTGGCAACGCGACCACCCTGCGCATCCACTTCAACAAGGCCGACAACGACTACGCCGGCTGGACCCTGCACACCTGGGACGCGGCGCAGGACACGAGCTGGGACGCCGGCCGTACCGTCGCCGGAACCACGTCGTTCGGCGTCTACTACGACGTGCCCCTGAAGGCCAACGCCGGCAACGTCGGCTACATCTTCCACAAGGGCGACACCAAGGCCCACCCGAACGACCAGGGCTACACGCTGAGCCCGGGCCGCAACGAGATCTGGCGCATCGCCGGCGACGGCGCCACCTACAGCTCCAACCCGCAGGGCACGCCACCCCCCGACATCCGCACGCTGCGGGTCCGCTACCTGCGGTTCGGCGGGGACTACGCCAACTGGGGCCTGCACCTGTGGCCGGGCAATGGCATGGACGCCGCCCGCATGCCCGCGGGCGTGAACCTGGACCGCTGGACCGAGCCGGTGCGCTTCGACCAGATGCCGGGCTACGCGCTGGCCAATGGCGAGGTCGTCTTCGACATCCCGGTGCGCAACCCGCGCGAAGGTTCGGGCACGACCGGCATCGAGTTCATCGTGCATGGCATGCCGCCGAACGAAAACGACAAGGACGGCCGCAACGACAACATCCGCGTCGAGTTCGCGTCGCTCGCCATCGCCAACCAGGTCGGCGAGGTCTGGCTCGTCGAGCGCGACACCACCGTCTACGCCGCGCGCCCCAGCCTGGGCCGCGCCAGCACCACCGATGCCCGCGCCTTCTGGCTCAACCGCTCGCTGATCAAGTGGCCGGGCGTCCTGGCCGGCGGCGGCACCGTCAAGCTCTACCACTCGGCCACCGGCCAGATCACCGCGCCGTTGACCGGAACGGTGGCGGGCGCCGACGGATCCATCGTGCTCGATGTCTCCAGCGCCGCGCTGCCGTCCGAACTGGCCAACCGTTTCCGCTGGACCGGCTCGGGCGGCGTGTTCGCCGTCAAGGCGGCCGACCAGTCGCGGTTGTTCTCGCTGCTGAAGGGCCAGCTCGTGCTGGTCCAGGAAGACGCCACCGGCAAGGTCCAGAACGCGACGACGGCCCAGATCCCGGGCGCGCTCGACGACCTGTATGCCGCCGCCGCCAACGTCAGCGACCTGGGGGTCACCGTCGGCGGGAGCGGCACGCGCTTCAAGCTCTGGGCGCCGACCGCGCAGCAGGTGCTGCTGTTCGTGTACGACACCGCCACCGGGCCGGCGACGTCGGTCGACGAGATGAACTTCGATGCGTCCAACGGCGTCTGGAGCGTCGCCCGCAGCGGCGACCTGACCGGCAAGTACTACCGCTACGGCGTCGAGACCTTCGTGCGTGGCGTCGGCAAGGTGCGCAACCTCGTCACCGATCCGTATTCGGTCAGCCTGTCGGCCAACAGCGCCCGCAGCTGGATCGGCGACCTGTCGTCGGCCGCGCTCAAGCCCGCCGGCTGGGACGCGTCGGCCGTGCCGGCCAAGGTGCAGTCGGCCACCGACATGGTGGTCTACGAGCTGCACGTGCGTGACTTCTCGGCCAGCGACAGCACCGTGCCCGCGGCCAGCCGCGGCAAGTACCTGGCGTTTGCCGAGGCCAGCTCCAACGGCATGAAGCACCTCGCCGCGCTCGGCGCCGCCGGTGTGACCGACGTGCACCTGCTGCCGGTGTTCGACATTGCCACCGTGCCCGAAACCGGCTGCACGACACCCGCCCCCAGCGGCGCCGCCGACTCCGACTCGCAGCAGGCGACGGTGACGGCGGCGGCCAACGCCGACTGCTTCAACTGGGGCTACGACCCCTGGCACTTCAACGCGCCCGAGGGCAGCTACGCCAGCGACGCGGCCGACGGCGCCAAGCGCGTGATCGAGTTCCGCCGGATGGTGATGGGCCTGCACGCGGCCGGCCTGCGGGTGGGCATGGACGTGGTCTACAACCACACCACCGCCAGCGGCCAGAACGACAAGAGCGTGCTCGACCGCGTCGTGCCGGGCTACTACCACCGGCTCGACGCCGCCGGCGTGGTGACCAACAGCACCTGCTGCGACAACACCGCGACCGAGCACCTGATGATGGGCAAGCTGATGATCGACTCGGCCGTGCTGTGGGCGCGCGAGTACAAGATCGCAAGCTTCCGCTTCGACCTGATGGGCCACCAGCCGCGCGCGGTGATGGAGCAGCTGCAGACCCGCGTGAACGCAGCCGCCGGCCGCACCGTGCAGCTCTTCGGCGAAGGCTGGAACTTCGGCGAGGTGGCGAACGGCGCGCGTTTCGTGCAGGCCGATCAGGCGAGCCTCAACGGCAGCGGCATCGGCACCTTTGCCGACAAGATGCGCGACGCCGTTCGCGGCGGCAGCGGCTTCGACAGCGGCAATTCGCTGGTCGCCAACCAGGGCTGGGTCAACGGCCTGCACTACGCCCCGAACGACCAGGCCGGCAACCGGCCGCTGAACGACCTGCGCTGGTTCGGCGACCTGATCAAGGGCGGCCTCGCCGGCTCGATCAAGGACTACCCGATCCTGACCCACTGGGACGCCAACCTCCAGCTCAAGGACCTGGGCGGCGTCGGCTACGTCACGCAGCCGGGCGAGGTCGTCAACTACGTCGAGAACCACGACAACCTGACGCTGTACGACAACAACGCGCTCAAGCTGCCGGCGGGCACCAGCCGCGAGGACCGCGCCCGGGTGCAGATCCTGGCCGCTGCGCTGCCCACCTTCAGCCAGGGCATCGCCTACTTCCACGCCGGCGTCGACACGCTGCGCAGCAAGAGCCTGGACCGCAACAGCTACGACAGCGGCGATTGGTTCAACAAGCTCGACTTCACGTACACCGACCACAACTTCGGCATCGGGTTGCCGCGCCAGGGCGAAAACGGCACGAGCTGGGACACGATGCGGCCGTTCCTGCGCAACGCCGAGCTGAAGGCCGCGCCGGCACAGATCGCGTGGACCCGCGACGCCTTCCTGGACCTGATGAAGATCCGCGCCAGCTCGACGCTGTTCCGGCTGCGCACGGCCGACGACATCCGCAGCCGGCTCGCCTTCCACAACCTCGGCGGCAACCAGGTGCCCACCGTGCTGATGGGCCACCTGAACGGCAACGGCTACGCGGGTGCGAACTTCCGCGAGGTCGTGTATGCCGTGAACGTCGGCACCACGGCCGAGACGGTGACCGTGTCCGCCCTGGCCGGCAAGGCCTTCGTGCTGCACCCGGTGCACCGCGCGATGACGGCGGCCGACACCCGGCCGGCGGCGCAATCGGCCTACAACGGCACAACGGGTGCGTTCACGATCCCGCCACGCACGGCCATGGTCTGGGTGGTGCAGTAAGGGTCCGCAAAAGCGCCTGGCCGCGGGGCCTTGCCCGCCTCAGGCCAGCACCACGTCGGGCATCACCCGCGACGGGGGGCGCGGCTCGGCACGCAGCGGCTTGACCAGGCTGCCGCCACCCAGGTCGGACCCCCGGTGGCGCACGACCTTGGGCCCGTGGGCGTCGATGGCGACCACGGCGCCCGCGGGCAGTTCGGTCCAGGCCGCGATCTTGCCGCACAGCGGCTCGCTGGCGACCAGGGTGCCGCCACTGCGGCCCGAGGTCTCGGTGGCCGACATGCGGCGCAGGTACAGCGTCGGCGGCTGGTCGTCGCTGGCCAGACGGAAGGCCCACAGCCGCTGGCCGTCGGCCAGCACGGCGGCAAAGCGCAGCGGCGCGTCGACGCCCTCTTCGCGCATCAGCGCCGTCACGGCCTCGAACACCGCCAGGCCCGCGGCCGGTGGCGGCAGGCCTTGACGGAGCATCTGCAGGATGAGCAGGAACAGCAGCTCGGAGTCGGTGCTGCCACGGCGCACCGCGTACAGCTCGTCGGACAGCCAGGACTCGAGCGTGCGACGCAGACTGGCGAAGCCGCCGACACTGCCGTTGTGCATGAACAGCCACGAGCCCTGGGCGAAGGGGTGGCAGTTGCTGCGCGTCACCTCGCCGGCGGTGGCTGCGCGCACATGGGCCATGAACAGGTGTGAGCGCATCGTCTGGGCAGCGGCCAGCAGGTTGCTGTCGCTCCAGGCCGGTGCATCGTCGCGCAACAGGCCGGGCTCAGGACGCTCGCCGTACCACCCCAGGCCCCAGCCGTCGCCCTGGGTGCGCTGGGCGGCCATCGTGCACTCGCGCGCCTGGTTCAGCAGCGAGTGGCTGGGCTTGACGATGACCTCGTCGAGGAAGATGGCTTCGCCCAGGTAGGCAGCAAGTCGGCACATGTCGGCATCTACGGCCGACCGGACCCGGGCTTGAGCCTGCCGCTGCGTATGCTCCGCGCCCATCCATGACCGAATCCACGAAGCCGGCCCCGCCAAGCGACGCAAGCGACGCAAGAAACGCAAGCTCGGGACTCGGCCCCTGGCCGGGCGTGGCCACGGCCGCGGTGGCCGGCTTCGTGGCCGTGCTGGTGGGCTTCACGAGCTCGGTCGTGATCGTCTTCCAGGCCGCCGCGGCACTGGGCGCCAACGCCGGGCAGACGGTGTCGTGGATCTGGGCTCTGGGCCTCGGCATGGGGCTGACCAGCCTGGGCCTGTCGGTCTGGTACAGGCAGCCGGTGCTGACCGCCTGGAGCACCCCCGGCGCCGCCGTCATTGCCGCCAGCGCGGCAGCCACCGGCACGACGCTGCCCGAGGCCACCGGCGCCTTTGTGATCTGCGCGCTGTTGATCGTCGCGGCCGGTGTCAGTGGCCTGTTTGCACGGCTGATGGACCACATCCCGCAGGCCCTGGCCGCGGCCTTGCTGGCCGGTGTGCTGGTGCGCTTTGCGCTCGATGCCTTTGCCGCGCTGCCGGGCGACCCGTTGCTGGTCGGCGGCATGGGCGCGGCCTATCTGCTGGGACGGCGCTTCTGGCCCCGGTATGCCGTGCCCGGTGTGCTGGTGCTGGGCATCGCGATTGCCGCCGCCCAGGGTCGACTCGCCTTCGACGCCGTGGCGCTGGACTGGGCCGTGCCGGTGTTCGTGATGCCCGAGTTCACGCTCGCCGCCACCGTGGGCCTGGCCTTGCCGTTGTTCGTGGTGACGATGGCGTCGCAGAACCTGCCCGGCGTCGCCGCCCAACGGGCCGCCGGCTACATGACGCCCGTGTCGCCCACGATTGCCGTCACCGGGCTGGCGACGCTGGTGCTGGCGCCCTTCGGCGGCTACGCGCTGAACCTGGCCGCGATCACGGCTGCGATCTGCATGGGCCGCGAGGCGCACGAAGACCCGGCCCGGCGCTGGCTCGCATCAGCCTTTGCCGGGATCTTCTACATCGTGCTCGGCCTGCTCGGCGGTGCCGTGGTGGCGCTGATCGCCGCCTTCCCGAAAGCCCTGGTGCTGGCCGTCGCGGGCCTGGCGCTGCTGGGCACCATCGGCAACGGCCTGGCGGTGGCGATGAAGAACGAATCCGAACGCGAGCCGGCGCTGATCGCCTTTCTCGTCACCGCCAGCGGACTCAGCCTGGCCGGCATCGGCTCGGCGTTCTGGGGCGTGGTGGCGGGGGGTGTGGCCTGGGGGCTGCT
>JAJTGU010000050.1 GCA_021297985.1 Rubrivivax sp. | reverse complement strand
TCGGCGCTGGCCGCCCTGAAGGACGATGTTGCCGCAGCCGGTCTGGGCTTCTTCGGCGACAGCCGCTACCTCTGCACACGACTGAACCTGAGCCTGGCCAACAAGGTCCATGTGGACGGCGCCAGCTTCGTGCCGCTGCGCATCACGCGCACCGACAACCGCGACCGGATCGACGTGGTCTACGCCGACCAGATCGCCTCGGGCACCAACGTGCTCACCGACGGCACCAGCACCGGCGTGTCCGCCGCCGTTCGCTCGTTGATGCCGATCAACGTCGGCCAGGCCGTTCTGGTGGCTCCTGCAACGCCGGGTGACCCCTGCGTCGTGCGCACCGTATCCGAGTCCGTGGCCGCAACCGATGACAACCCCCAGACCCTGAGCTTCGGGGACACCGGCGCGCACAACAAGGCCGCATTCACGACCAACCCGAATTACGCCGACCAGAGCCGCATCACGCTGCTCGGGACCCTGCGCTGGGCGAACTGGCAGCTCGAAGGCACCGACCTCATCCTGACCCGGCCGCTCGAAGGCGGTGCGAGCGCGGTCCTGGCGCGCAACGTCGTGGCCTTCCGGGTCCAGTACGGCGTGGCGGCGGTCGGCAGCACCGCGCTGTCGGAATGGGTGGATGCGACAGGCGACTTCGCGAGCCTGGACGCCAACACCTTGCCACGCGTGCGTGCATTGCGCATCGGCGTGGTGACGCGCAGCCCGCAACCTGAGAAGCGCAACGCCGCCGGCGACTGCGAGGCCACCGCGGCCCTGCCAGAACTGATGGGCAGCGCCGTGACGGCCGACGTGACCGACTGGCAGTGCTACCGATTCCGCACCGCGCTCACCGTGGTGCCGCTGCAGAACTTCGTGATGGGGGTGGCGCCATGAAGCGGCCGCAATTCGTTCGTGCCCGGCGTGGCGTGACACTGATCGTCGTGCTGGTGCTGCTGTCGGTGATGCTGCTCGGCGGCCTGGCCTTCGCCCGCATGTCCGAGATCGGCATGCTGGCCAGTGGCAACGCCGCCTTCCGCGAGGCCTCGCTGCAGGCCAGCCAGGTCGGCGTCAACAGCGCCTACGCTGCGGTGCGCGCGCTGCCGTCCGAGGCCACGGCCCGCGGCGACTGGTACTGGCCGACGATCCAGGCCGCGGACGCCGACGGCGTTCCGACGGTCGACTGGAACAAGGCGCCCGAGGTCACGGTCGGCAGCTACCAGGTCCGCTACGTCGTCGAGCGCATGTGCACGGTGGCCGACGTCACCGACACGCTGCGCCAGTGCCTGATCAAGCAGACGCCGGTGCCCGCCAGCTCGCGCGTCGGCACCGAGGCGCTGGACCCGCCGAATTCGCGCCAGTTTCGCATCACCGTGCGCGTGCAAGGCCCCAAGGACACCGAGACCTGGGTCCAGTCCCTGGTCACCAAGGGCAGCTGAGCCCGCCCTTCATCACTCCCGCGAGCCATGACCGCCATGATCCGAGCCGCCTTGCAACTGAGCGCCAACGCCTTCGCCGCCGGTACGCTCTTCGTCGCCATTGCGGCCAGCGCCACCAACCTGTCGGAGCTGCCGCTCAAACCCTCGGTGCTGGCCAAGCCGAACGTGATCTTCGGCATGGACGATTCCGGCTCGATGGACTCGGAGGTCATGCTCTACAACAACGACGGCGCGATGTGGTGGAACTTCACCAACCGCAACGGCTGGGGCGTCGACGCCGCGCATCCGAATCCATCCCTTCGCACGCTGACGACGACGTGGTTCAACGCCGCCGGCAACGCGACAGCGGCCTGGCGCAAGATGATCTACCTGTTCCCGAACGGCACCGGCACCGGCAACCGCGTCTACAACGACGGGGCCAACGACCACTTCGCGATCCTGCCGACAAGCCAGTTCGCGTTCCTGCGCTGGAGCGGCATTCGCAAGAACGCCGACGGCAGCTTCTCGCCGGCGCCTTCGGCGCCTGTGGATTCGCCGATGCACAACCCGCTCTACTACAACCCGCTGATCACCTACCAGCCCTGGGCGCCGGCACGCATCGGCAACATGGCCAGCGACGTGTTCATGGACGGCGCAGCCAACGACGCCACACCGGCGACCACTCGCTCGCACCCGCTCAACGGCATCACGGGCACCAACTACTCCGGCGGCACCGGCACCTTCAACCTGAGCACCACCCGCGCCGCGAACCAGACCGCGAACCACGTCTTCACCGCACTTCCGGGCATGACGATCCCGGCCGGCAGCACCAAGCTGGTCTGCGACAGCAACAACGGCAGCGGTCCGGGTGCGGGCGGTTGCGCCGCCGCCTGGGTGGCGGTGGCGGCCGACGAGGTCGTACCCGCGAACCAGGTGGTCTGGGTGGCCATGGAGTACCGCCCGGCCACGGTGTGGGTCCGCGAGGCCTGCACGGTGGACGCCGCCGTCAGCGTCGGCGTCGCCGACTGCGCCGCGATCCCCAGCGGCGGCACGCTCAAGCGCTACGAGATCACCAGCGCGGGCAGCTACAACTGGGGCTCGGTCAGCCGCACCGGCACGCAGGAGTTGCAGAACTTCGCAAACTGGTTCCAGTTCTTCCGCAAGCGCAAGCTGATGCTGGCTGCGGCGATGGGGGATACGCTGGAGAACCTGACCGGCATGCGCCTGGGCGTTGCACCTTTCAACGCCCTGCCGGGCACGGTGCGGCTGTTCGACGCCGATGCCACGACCAACTCGACAAACCGGTTTCGTGTCAGCGGCGAGTTCTACAACGCCAACGGCAGCGGCGGCACGCCGACGCGCGAAACGCTCAACCACATCGGCCTGCAGTACCAGCGCACCGACACCACCGACGGCGGCGTGATCCAGTTCGCCTGCCAGCGCAACAACGCCTTCATCGTGACCGACGGCTTTGCCAACGCGTCGGGGTCACCGACGCTCGCAACACTGGCCACGACCTACTACAACACCAACCCGCGGCCCACACTGGAAACTGGCAAGGTGCGCCCGACTCCGCTGGACCCCAACACCAACCTGCACGTCAACACCTACGGCCTGACGCTCGGCGCCCGCGGCACGCTGTTCTTCGGCGAGGACTCGGTGCCTCCGGTCAACGCCGGCGACTGGCCCGTGCCGAACCAGAACCGCAATCCGACCGCGGTGGACGACCTCTGGCGCGCGACGATCAACGGCAAGGGCCGGATGTACCTTGCCAATACGCCGGAAGAAACCGCCTCGCGCGTCAAGGCCGGCCTGGACGACATCCGCAACGAGCAAGGCGCCCAGGGTGGCGTGGCCGTCAGCGCCGTCAACCTGAGTCGCAGCGACGGCAAGGCCTACCTGGGCTACTACAACCCGCGCGGCTGGGTCGGCGACCTGGAGGCCCGCGACGTCGACCGCGAAACGGCGCAGATCAAGGACACCTCCCGCTGGCGCGCCGAAGACCGGCTGACGACGCTCGGCTGGAGCAACCGCAAGGTCTACAGCGCCACGGGAGGTGTGGGCCTGGACTTCACGGCGGCCAACTTCGGCACCCTGCTGACCGCCAATGCCGCCGAACGAACGGCCATGGTCGACTACCTGCGCGGCAACCGCAGCGGCGAAGGCCAGACCTGGCGCCTGCGCTACGGCCTGCTCGGTCCGGTGATCAACAGCGAGCCGGTGATCTCGCGCGAGGACAGCAGCGTCATCTTCCTGGCCAGCAGCGAGGGGCAGCTTCACGCCTTCGACACCACCACCGGCAGCGAGATCTGGGCCTTCGTGCCGCCCGGCAACTGGACCGACCTGGCTGCGTCGACACGGCGCAACTGGACCTTCAAGACCCTGCTCGATGCGACCCCGGTCGTCGCCAAGGCCGACAACGGCGAGCGCCTGCTCGTCGGCGGCATGGGCGCTGCAGGTCGGCGCTGGTACGCGCTTCGCGTGGACAGTCCGCGCACGCGCACACCGGCCGAGCTGTTCAAGTGGAGCTTCCCGAGCGACGCCGATGCGACCAACCTGGCGCGGATGGGCTACACCGTCGGCAAGCCGGCGATCGTCAAGCAGAAGGGCACCAACAAGACCGTGGTCCTGGTGACCTCGGGCTACGACAACGGTCTGTCCATCGGCGACGGCAAGGGCCGGCTGTGGATGCTCGACGCCGCCGACGGAAGCGTGCTGAAGACCTGGGTCACGAGCAACGGGACGAATGCCGCCGAAGCCGGCCTGACGCACGTGTCGGCACTGAGGGAGCTCGACGGCACGACGCAATTCGTCTATGGCGGCGACCTGCACGGCAACGTCTACCGGTTCGACATCACGACCGCCGGCGCCGGGCCGCACGCGCCGCACCTGCTGACGACGCTGGTCAACGGCGCCGGCAGCGCGCAGCCGATCACGGCGATCCCGGAGTTGATGACGATCAGCGGCCGCACCATCGTGGTGATCGGCACCGGCCGGCTGCTCGATGTGACCGACTGGGGCAAGGACGCGGCGGCGAACATCAACTCCATCTACGCCATTGCCGACGGCACGACGATCGCCAACGTGCGCACGAGCTTGAAGTCGCGCACCTACACGCGCAACGGCAATCCCGATCTGACCGGGGCGACGGTCGACGACTGGTCCACCGAACGTGGCTGGTACATGGACCTGCCGGCCGGCGAGCACATCAACACCGACCCGACCATCGCTTACGGCGCGGCCGTCTTCATCGCCAACTCCAGCGGCGCGACCAACTGCGCCCAGTCGTCGTGGGCCTACGTCATCGACATCACGACCGGCCTGCCCACCCCGGGTCAGACGAACATCGCCAGCCTGATCTCCGACCGCGCCACCGCCTCGCGCGCTGCAGTGCTGGTCGGCACCAACGGCAGAGGCCAGATCACGGTGCAGACCTCGGACCGGACCATCGTGCAGAAGAACATCGACCCGCCGAAATCGATCGCCCCTGGCAAGAACGCCTGGAAGGAGATCCGCCGCAGCGCGACTCGCTGACGGTGGTTCCGCAGGTTCTGCGGGCCACCCCTGTTCAAGAGCCGCCTCTCGGGGGATCATGGCCTCCTCGCATGGTCATGAAGGAGGCCCCGATGAGCAGCCCGACACCGGCTGGCGGCATTGCCCGCCTGGTCGACGAACAGCTCGAGCTTGCCGCCGCGCGCATCCCGGCGCTGGCGCCCGGGGCCGTGCACCCCTCGCCGCTGGACCATGAAGAGGTCGTGGCGCCGCATGCCGGTGGCGAGGCCGTGCTGCTGGGGCAGGCCGAGGCGTCACCCGAGATGGCCGAAGAACTGGCGGTGCTGGAGTCGGCGCCGCCCTTGAGCGACGAGGAACTGGAGCGCCAGGCGCTAGCCGACGGCGGTGGCGACGCCGACCCGGCGACACCGGAGTGAGGCGGTTCCGGGACCGACAATCCCGGCCATGAACGACACCAGCCCCCGCCCGCCCCTGCCGGATCGTCTGGCGACCGACCCGCGCAGCCCGCACCATGTCCCGGCGCTGATGGAGCACCCGATCGGCATCCGGTTCAACGGTCGCGAACGCAACGATGTCGACGAGTACTGCATCAGCGAGGGCTGGATCAAGGTCGCCGCTGCGCGGACGCTGGACCGCAAGGGGCGGCCGCTGACGATCCTGCTGAAGGGGCAGGTCGAGGCCTTCTACCGCGAAGGCTGAGCGCCAGCGCCTGCCCCGGCGCTCGTCGTGTCCGGCCCACCCTCCAGGTGGGCGCTGTCGTTCCAGCCGACGCGCGTCCAGCGTTCGCCGGTCCAGAGCAGGCGGTTGATGCTGGCATTGCCCAGCACCCAGGCCCGCGGCGCCGACACCTCCAGCCCGGCCGCAGCGCGGTACAGCGCGTCGAGTACACCCCCATGGGTGAACAAGGCGATGGTCTGGCCGACGTGGGCCCGGGCCAGGCGGGTCGCCGCCGCCACGGCCCGGACCTGGAAGCCTTGCAAGGTCTCGCCACCTTCGGGGCCGAACGCAGGCTCGCGCGAGCGCCAGAGCCGGGCCTCACGAGGCCAGCGATGTTCGATCTCGGCATAGGTGCTGCCTTCAAAGACCCCGAACCCGCGTTCGCGCAGGGTCGCGTCAAGCTCGATCGGCAGGCCCAGTCGCTGCGCGGTCGGCGATGCGGTGTCGACGGTGCGGCTCAGGTCACTGCTGTAGATGCACTCGATGTTCGAGTCGGCCAAGGCGAGGCCCAGCCGGTCGGCCTGCCAGCGACCCGTGGCATCGAGCGGTATGTCGAGCTGGCCCTGCAGACGCTGTTCGGTGTTCCAGGCGGTCTGGCCGTGGCGCAGCGCCAGGACATGGGTCAGGCCCTCGTGCATCAGGCTCAGCGGGCTCAACGCACGAGCAGGCGCGGATTGAGCGTGTAGGTACCGGAGTGCGTGGCCTCGGCCAACACCCGCCCGGCCAGCGCCTGCCAGACATCGCGGCCCCGGAACCGATCCGGCAACGGCAGCACGGGGACGACCACCGCGTACAGCGTGAACACGTAGTGGTGCACCAGACCATCGTTCCACGGCGGGAAAGGCCCGTCATAGCCGAAATGGTCGCCGGCACGCTCGGGGTCCCCTTCGAACCAGCCGGTGTAGTCGTTCAACCCCTGGCGAACCCGCTGGAGATGGGTGGCCGGCCCGGGCTTGCCGCGTGCGACGAAGCCGCGGCTGAACTCGCCTTCGGCAATCGAGCCGTCGCCCGGTGGAAGGTCGACCAGCAGCCAGTGGAAGAAGTCGGAGCGCTCGGCGTCGGCATCGAGTTCGACGCCGGAACGGTTGATCCGGTTGCGGTCCACCGGCACGTCGAAGTCATGGCAAACCAATGCCAACGACTGTGCCGCCGCCGGCACTCCGCTCCAGGCCAGATGCGGGTTGAGGTTCTCGCCGAAGCGCACGGCCCCGTCGTGGTCCATCGTGCCGGCGGCGAAACGCGGCGGGATCGCCTCGCCGTTGACCCAGCTTTCGCTCCACAGCTTCACGCCAGGCCTCCCCCCACAACGACCTCAGACGCCCCAGACGATGGGATGCTCGGCCGCGTGCGCGCGCTCGAGCATCTGGATCATCGGCCACAGCCGCGTGCGCAGCGGCAGGCCGCGCGGTCGCGTGTCCTCGGCCTCCGGGGTCGCCGCGGCGGCGGCCTCCTGCTCGGCGATCGCGGCGTGCAACCGGGCCAGCGCCTGGGGCATGTCGCGGGCTTCGAAGATGCCGCGCGGCTGCGGCCACTCCCGCCCGAGCAGGCGCATCAACTCGTCGCCCTGGGGCCCGAGCATGATCAGGTCGCCGGCGGCTTTGCTCTTGAATTTGTAGATCACAGTGGGCGATTCTGCCCCTTGCGGCCGCCAACGCCCGCCGGCTTCAACGCACGAGGCGGATTCGAGGACCTTCCGCCAGCGTGCTGTCGGGCGGGTGTGGCTCGGACCGGGCGCCGACCAGTCGCTCCTCGAAGCTCAGGGCGTCCAGCGCCGGCGCATACAACCACCCCTGGAAGCCGTCACAGCCGCAGGCTTGCAGAAAGGCACGCTGGGCCTCTGTTTCAACGCCCTCGGCCACGACCTTCAGGCCCAGGGCATCGGCCATCTGCAGGATGGCACGGACGATCGCGGCATCGCTTTCGGCCGTCGGCAGGCCGCTGATGAAGCTGCGGTCGATCTTCAGCTTGTCCAGCGGGAACCGCTTCAGGTAGCCCAGGCTGGAGTAGCCGGTGCCGAAGTCGTCGATCGCCAGGCGAACCCCGAGCCGGCTGAGCGCATGAAGGCGCTGAAGCGCGTCCTCGGCGTCGCGCACGAGAATGGACTCGGTCAGCTCCAGCTCCAGCAGCTCGGGCGCCAGTCCCGAGACCGCGAGCACGCTGGCGACCCGTTCGACGAACTGCGGCTGCTGGAACTGCAAGGCCGACACGTTGACCGCGATCTTGATCGGGTGTCCTCGCTGCATCCACAGCGTCGCCTGGCGGACAGCCTGCGACAGCACCCAGTCGCCAATGGCAACGATGAAGCCACTTTCCTCCGCCACGGGAATGAAGCGGCCGGGGGGGACCTCCCCGTGTTCCGGGTCACGCCATCGGATCAGGGCCTCTGCACCCAGCAGGCGGCCGTCGGCCAGGCTGACCTGGGGTTGGTAGTGCAAGCGGAAGCGGTTGCTGACCAGGGCCTGGCGCATCGCGTGGTCGAGCCGGATCTGCGATCGGCGGTCGCCTCGACCACGCACCTGGTGCAGTCGCACGTTGGCGCGGCCGCCGTCCTTGACGGCGCGCATCGCCGCCTCGGCGTGGTGAAGCAGGTCGTCCAGCGTCTGGCCGTGCGACGGCGCCAAGGCAATGCCGATCGAACAGGTCAGCGTGAACGGTGAACCGCCAACCTCGCACGGCTGGGCGACTGCGCCGAGCATCCGGCGCGCCGTCGTCTCGGCCCCGTTGGCGTCGCCGCCCGAAAGCATCACGGCAAAGCTGTCGCCACCGATGCGGGCGATGAAGTCGTCGCCGCGCAGGCAGGCCTGCATGCGATCCGCGGCCAGGCGCAGCACGGCGTTGCCGCTGTCGTGGCCGAGGCTGTCGTTGACCTGGCGGAAGCGGTCGAGGTCGATCACCAACAGCGCGAATCCGCCGCCTTCGACCGCGCGGCCGGACCCCTCGGCCACCGCGGTGCAGGCGCTGGTCGCCTTGGCCACGCGTTCGGCCAGTGCCGCGCGGTTGGCCAGCCCGGTGAGAGCGTCCTGACGCGACAGGCAATCGATGCGCTGTTCGGCGACGATGCGCTCGGTCAGGTCGCGGAAGCAGAAGACCCTTCCACGCACCCGCTCGCCGATCCGCAGCGGCCGGGTCACCCGGTCCAGCGTCCGGCCGTCGCGCAGCACCAGGGTGTCCTGCGCCTCGGCATGGGGATCGGCGCGCAGCGCGGCCAGGCCTTCGGCATAGGCCAGCGGGTCCGCGACCCGCTGGGTCAGACCGGCAAGCCAACGGGCGCTGTCCGCAACCCCGGACGCATCCGCCACGCCGTTGTCGTTCGCCACCAAATCGGGCAAGCCCCAGAGCTGCACGAAGCGCCGGTTGCACGCGCGCAGACGACCCTGCGCATCGACCACAAGGATGCCGTCGGCCGTGGCCTCCAGCGTGGCCTGCAGGGCGGCGTTGAGCTCGTCGCTGCGCGCGCGCTGCTCAAGTTCGTCACGGCGGTCGTGCAGGCTCACCAGGGCCTGTGTCGGGGCCAAGACCCCGCCTTCGCGGCCACTTTCGGCCAGCAGGCGGATGCTGCGTCGGCAGGGCAGGCTGCGGCCATCGGTCAGGCCGATCACCGTGTCGCTGTCCAGCGTGCCGACATCGCCGAAACCGACCTCGGCCCACCAGGCCAGGTCTTCGGGCGACGTCGCCAGGGCCTGTGCGTCGGCCCCGACCAGCGCCGCGGCGGGCTGCCCGAGCAGGGCCGCCGCCGCACTGTTGACCGCCAGCACGCGCTGACTCGCCAGTGCCACCAGCCAGGCCGGCTGGGGCAGTGCCTCCAGCAAGGCCTGGTTGGCGAGCAACCGGTCGACAGGGGTCATGCCGCGACGGGCTCCGCCGGAGCCCTGGCGCCACCTTCACAGGCCGCGGCCGCAGTGTCCAGGCATTCGAAGTAGTAGGCCGTGCGGGGCCGCGGGTCCAGGTACTGCAGCGTCGCCGGCGGCAGCTTGGACGCCGCAAGGCTGCGCCGGATCCCCAGTTCCGGATGCTGCTCGAGGTCCAGCACCAGGGCCTCGCCCCGCGGCGTGCCGCCGTCGTGGACCAGCACCCGAGGCTTCAGCGGGCGGCTGGCATTGACGCCGACGACCAGCGCGAACCGGTCATCGGTGAGTTGCACCACCGAGCCCGCCGGGTAGACGCCCATCATCTTGATGAAGGCGTTCAGCACCGCCGGGTCGAAGCGGTTGCGGCCGGTTGCGAACAGCATGGCCACCGCCTCGTGCGGTGTCAGCGCAACCGTCCGCAGCGGCGGGTTGCAGAGGTTGTCGTACCGGTTGACGACGGCCGCGATCCGCGCCGCGATGTGGATCTTGTCGCCGGCCAGGTGCAGCGGGAATCCCTGGCCGTCGGCCTGCTCGTGGTGCTGCGCGATCACGGCCATCGCGGTCGGTGGCAGGGCCATGCGCTGGCCCTGTTGCAGGCCACGGGCGACGTGCTCGCGATAGGCCGCGATGTGGGCCGCGGTCGCACCATCCTCAAGATGGCGCACGCGCTCGGCCAGGTCGAGCTTGCCGATGTCATGCAGCAAGGTCCCGGTGCCCAGACCGTTGAGGTCGGTGGCGCTCAGGCCCAGGCTGCGGCCGAGCAGCAGCGAGACCACGGTCACGTTCAGCAGGTGGGTCGCGAAGCGCTCACCGCCGGCCGGCACCAGCCGGATCGAGACGTCCTGGGAGGACAGCATCTTGTCGACGATCGCGCCGGCCAGCGCCTGCACCTGGGCGCCGGCCGCGGCAGGATCGGAGCCGATCAGCCGCGTGGCATCGCGCCAGGTCTGTCCGGCCTCGCCGTACTGGGCCTCCATCTGCCTCTGGGCCGCACGCTGGGCGTCGAGCTGCGCGCGCCGTGCTGCGGCCTGTTGCGCGGCAGCGTTCAAGGCGGCAGCCGGGCCAGGAGCCGAGCTCGGCGCGCCCGGGGACGTCGTCGCGGCCGGCACGGGATCGACCTGAGCATCGCTCTTCTCGGGCGACCAGCGCACCCGCTGCAGACCCAGGCGGCGGATCGTCGCGATCTGGTCGTCCGACTGCAGCTTGAAGCTCGACAGCGGGAAGGGGTGCGACAGCCAGCCGCCTTCCATGTGGATGAACATGCCCGGGCGCAGATCGTCGACGGCGACAGTGGGTTGCATGGCAGCAGCGGGAGGGGGTGCAGATGGGCGGAACACAGTCCTGTCTTTCGACCAAAGCGGCCATCGACTTGAGTCGCCACCACCGACCAGGCCGTGACGAAATCGACAGCAAAGGACCGAAGGGGTTTGCGGTCCGACTCAAGTTCAGCGGACGCCGGACGACCGCGCGCGGGCCCAGGCAAACCCCGATCGGCCCGCCGCTGGCGCCTGGGCATGCTCGTCGCCCGAACCGGCAACGTCGGTTGAGCCCGCATTCGACAGGAGCACCCCGTGGTCCCCACAGCAGCCGGCCCGTTGGCCCGCCCATCCAGCAGCCCGTCGGAGTCGCGACAACTGGCCATCGCCCGGGCACGGTCGCACTTCGACAGCGGAGCTTTCGAACGCGAACTGGCGCCCCGCATCGCGGTGCCCAGCGTCAGCCAGGGCGCGGACCGCGCGCCCGAGCAGGCCGCGGCGCTGCGCCACTACCTGGAGGCCGAACTGACACCGGCCCTGGTGGCGCTGGGCTTCGACTGCAGCGTGCACCTCAACCCGGTCCCGGGCGGCGGGCCGCTGCTCGTGGCGCGCCGCATCGAAGACCCGAACCGGCCCACGGTGCTGATGTACGGCCATGGCGACGTGATCCGCGGCATGGACCCGAGCTGGCGCCATGGCGCCGGGCCCTGGACCTTGGCGCGTGAAGGCGACCGGCTGCATGGCCGCGGCACCGCCGACAACAAGGGGCAGCACAGCCTGAATCTCGCCGCATTGGCCGCGGTGCTGGCCGAGCGCGGCGGCCGGCTGGACTTCAACGCCATCTGGCTGTTCGAGACCAGCGAAGAGACCGGCTCGCCTGGCCTGCACGCGTTTGCGCGGGCCCGTCGCGACCTGCTGGCGGCCGACCTCTTCCTGGCCAGCGACGGCCCGCGGCTGCATGCCGACGCGCCGACGCTCTTCATGGGCAGCCGCGGCACAGTCAACTTCACGCTCGAATGCCGCGCCCGCGACAGCGGTCACCACAGCGGCAACTGGGGCGGCGTGCTGAAGAACCCGGGCCTGCGGCTGGCACACGCCATTGCCAGCCTGGTCGATGCCCGCGGTGCAATCCGCGTTCCGGCCCTGCGGCCGCCGGCCATCCCGCCGGCGGTGCGCGCCGCACTGGGCGAAGTGCGGGTCGGCGGCGACGCGGGCGACCCGGCCACCGACGCCGACTGGGGCGAGCCGGGGCTGAGCCAGGCCGAGCGGCTGTTTGCCTGGAACACGCTGGAACCGCTGGCCTACGTCTGCGGACAGCCTGATAACCCGGTCAACGCGATCCCACCCTGGGCGCGGGCGACGATGCACATGCGGTTCGTCGTCGGAACCGATGTCGGCGACGGCCGGGACAACGGCGCTGCACTGGCCAGGCACCTTCGCCAGCACCTGGACGGCGAAGGGTTTGCCGACATCGTGATCGAAGTCGGGCCCGTCATGGCCGCCACCCGCCTGGACCCCGAGCACCCCTGGGTGCGCTTTTGCGCCGCGTCGATCGCCACCACCACCGGACGGGCGCCGGTGGTGCTGCCCAACCTGGGCGGCAGCCTGCCCAACGACGTGTTTGCCGACATCCTGGGCCTGCCCACGGTGTGGGTGCCGCACAGCCACCCGGGCTGCGCCCAGCACGCCCCGGACGAGCACCTGATGCTCGCCGCGGTGCGCGAAGGGCTGGCGATGATGGCCGGGTTGTACTGGGACCTGGGGTCGCTGGAGCGCTCACAGCTGGACACCTTGAGCCGCACCTGACTCCTGCAAACGCGGGACACGGAGCACTGGCGCGCGCCGGCGGTCTGGCCTTCAATCGGAGGCTCGCCCACAACCACAAAGAGCTCGCCATGACGCCCATCGCCCGAAGGACCTGGATCGCCTGCGCGGCAGCGGTGGTGTGTACCGGCCCGGCCGTCGTCGGCCATGCCCAGACGACGGCGGCAGGCAACGCCCAACAGAAGGTCACCGGCCCGCAAGCCCGCTATTGGCTGAGCGCCGAGACCGCCAGCGGCATGGGCTTCGGCATGGGCGGTGCCCCGGCGGCCGGTGGTGGCGGCATGGGCAACATCGCCGACATGATGAACGCGATGCGCAACCCCAACGCGCCGCGCAAGTCGCTGCGCCTGGACCTGGGCGCCACGCGCGACGGCGCGCCAAGCAGCGCCAGCCACCAGATCCCGCCCGGCATGGCGCTGGGCGCCAGCCTGCCGCTGATCGCCCCCGAACCCGCGACACCCCCGCGCGAGGTCGACGGTGACCGGGACGTGCCCGAGTTCCAGCGTGGCGAGGCCAAGGGGCGGCTGCTGTTCTTCTGGGGCTGCGGCGACAAGGTCGGCCCCGGCCAGCCCATCGTGCTCGACTTCGCCAAGCTCGCGGACGGCCAGTTGCCGCCGGACATGCGCGGGGGTGTCTCCGTGCGCCCGCCCCGCAGCGGCCCTGGCGCGGCACGCGACCGCGGCTATGTCTACTGGCCCAACAAGCAGATGGACACGGCGGTGCCGGCCCATGCGTCGCTGGTGGGCAACCACGTCGTGCAGGGCAACCTGAACCCGGAGATCCGCTTTGCCGTCGGCACCCCGCACGACTTCATGGAGCCGTTGCGACTGCAGCGCACGCCAGTGGCCGGTGGCACGCAGAAGCTGAGCTGGAACGCAGCCGCATCGGCGCTGGGCTACTTCCTGACCGGCATGGGCGGACGCGAGATGGCCGGTGGGGGTGGCGAGATGGTGCTCTGGAACAGCTCGGCCGTCCGCCTTCTGGGCGGCGAAACGCTGATGGGCTTTCTCGCCCCGTCGGAGACCGAGCGCCTGATCCGCGAGAAGGTCGTCCTGCCCGCGACGACCACCGAGTGTCAGATCCCGCGCGAGGTCATCGCCGCGGCCGGTGGCGAGCTGATGATGCACAGCCTCAACGCCTTCGGCCCCGAGCTGAACGTCGTCCACCCCCCGCGCCCGCAGGACCCGAAGATCGACTGGAACCAGGAGTACGCCGTCAAGCTGCGCCTGCGCAGCAGCACCGGCAGCATCGCCGGCATGGACGACCGCCGCGGCCGCCGCGGCAGCCCGGAATCCGCCGAAGCCCCATCGCCACCGCCCGCCGAAGGCCAGGCGCAGAAACCCAAGACGGTCGATGCCGTGAAGGACGCGCTGAAGGGCCTGTTCGGACGGTGAGCGTCGCCAGAGGCGGCATCACCGCGCACGGGGCGTCTCCTGGTCGGGCCGGGCTCGGCGAGGGGCTGCACGCCCGGTTCCCGCCACCGCATGCGGTGACAACGCGGCCTGGTCATGCAAGGCCTGGAACTGGCGCTTGAGCCGTTCGCCCTTGTCGCCCGGCAGCACCGCAAAGAAGGCGACGATGTCCAGGGCAATCGACCGACCCATGGACTCCAGCGGCAGCAGCCGGCCGCGCTTGAGGTCGTCGGCGATCAGCGAGCCGGGCAACCAGGCGGCACCCTGACCGACCAGTGCCAGCTCGCGCAGCCCCATGGCGAACTCGCTGACGCAACGCACCACCACTTGCTGTCGACGCAACAACTCCGCCAATGCTTGCAGGCGGACCACCTGGCCGAAGAAGCTCTCGGGCGGGAAGCACAGCATCGGCAACGGCGGGGCGTCGCTGCGAATGGCGCTGAGCGACGCATGCAAGGCGGGGCTTGCCACCAGCACCAGCTGGTCGACGCCGAGCACCTGCCGCATGGCGATCGGCGACGGAATGCCGCAAGGCGTTTGCGCCGTCTCGTAGGTGATCAGGATCTCGGCCTGGCCGCGCATCAGCATCGTCACGGCTTCGCTGCGGTTCTCCGACCGGATCCTGAAGCTCGGCTCAGGCTCCAGATCGTGAAGTCGCCTCAGGAAGCCCGGCACGTAGGACGCCGCCAGGCTGTGCTGCGCGGCGATCGTCAGGTCGGCCATGTCCAGCGACTCGGACTTGAGCGCCGCGCGGAACTCGTAGATGCGTGCGACCAGGTTCCGGAAGGCGGCCTGGTTCTCGGCCGCCACCGGCGTGAATCGAAGCGGCTTGCGGGCACGATCGATCAACGTGACGCCCAGCCACTCCTCGAGCAACTGGATACGACGCGAAAAGGCGGGCTGCGACACATGCCGGCGCGCGGCCGCAGCCGAGAAACTGCCCGTCTCGATGAGCGCGATGTAGTCGTCGAGCCACTTGAGTTCCATCGCCGCTTGTCCTCCAGGCGGGCGGATTGTCGGCTGAGCGAACCCTTGGGCAGCGGGCAAGGCTGCCGCTGCGATGCGCGAACCGCCGGACAGCGCCAGCGTCCGGTCGCCCGGCTGCATGGCGGGTGTGGCCTGGGTCGGGCGGTCAGCTGGCGGGCTCAGGCACCGGCCCGAATGTCCCCGGGTAGCCGAACAGCGCCACCGACCCCCCGGTGTGCAGGAAGACGACGTTTTCGTCCTTCTTGAAGTGGCCCTTGCGCACCAGATCGATCAGCCCCGCCATGCCCTTGCCCGAGTACACCGGGTCCAGCAGCAGGCCTTCGGTCCGGGCCAGCAGCGTCACCGCCTCCACCATGCCCGGGGTCGGTACGCCGTAGCCGCCGCCGACGTAGTCGCAGTTGGCAACCACCACCTCGCGCGGCAGGTCATGGCGCAGGCCGAGAAAGTCCCAGGTGCGGCGCCCCAGGTCGTGGACCATGGTCTCTTGCTTCTCACGCGGAGCCCGCACACCGATGCCAAGCAGGCGGATCGGGCTGTTCAGCGCGTGCAGCCCCACCACCAGACCGGCCTGCGTGCCGGCGCTGCCGGTGGCGTGCACCAGGTGATCGATCCTCAAACCGCGTTCGGCCGACTGGTTGACGAGCTCCAACGCCGCGTTCACGTAGCCGATGGCGCCCAGCGGGTTGGAGCCACCGCCAGGGATCACATAGGGGCGCTGGCCGGCGTCCACCAGCTTTGCAGCCACCACCTCCATCTCGGCTTGCATGTTGCTGCCGCCAGGGCGGCGTTCGACGACAGCGCCGTGCATGTGATCGAGCAGCACGTTGCCGTTGTCGGTGTAGCTCGGGTCGGTGCTGCCGGTGCGGTCCTCGAGCAGGATGTGGCAGCGCATGCCCAACCGGGCCGCCGCAGCGGCCGTCTGGCGCGCATGGTTGGACTGCGTGGCGCCCTGGGTGATGACGACGTCCGCCTTGAGGGCCAAGGCCTCGGCCATCAGGAACTCGAGCTTGCGCGTCTTGTTGCCCCCGGTCGACAACCCGGTGCAGTCGTCACGCTTGATCCAAAGCCGCGGCCCGCCCAGCACGCGGGACAGGTTCTGCATGGGCTCCAGCGGGGTCGGGAAGTGCCCCAGCGGGATGCGGGGAAAGCGGGCGATGTCCAATGGCGACCTCCGGTCTCGGTGGATCGTCGGATGTTGCCCAGAGCAGGCGAGCCGGTCCAATCGATTTTTTGGCGGCTATTCCTTGCGGCTTGCATAGTGGGCCGTGTCCGCCCCCAGCGCCGAGCACACGCGGCCAGGCAGGCGCTGGCCATCCAGGCGGATCGGGCTGGCGAGCAGCCGGAAGTCCGGGTCCGCCGGGTGCGGCAGCGCCTGCACCATGCCCGTGGCGTGCACGTGCGGGTTGGCCAGGGCCTGGGGCAGGTCCAGCACCGGGGCGATGGGGACCTGGCCGCGGTAGGTGTCCAGCCACTGGGCGGTGCTTCGCTGGCGGAACTGCGCGTCGAGCAGCGCGATCAGCTCCGCCTTGTGTTCGCGCCGTGCAGCGATGCTGGCGAACCGCGGTTCGAGCAAGCGCTGCTCGGTGGGCATCTTCGCGACCAGCAGGTCCCAGAACTTGGGCGTCATGCACATCACGAAGACATGGCCGTCGGCGGTCGGGAACAGCTGGCAGGGCACGGTGGCCGGGTGCGCGCTCATGGGCTGGCGCGTCGTGCCCGGACCGCCGTTCAGCTGCCAGGCCGCGGGGTACGTGAGCTGGAACAGCGCGACGTCGAACAGGCTCACGTCGACGTCCCGCCCGCGGCCGGTCTTCAGCGCACCGACATAGGCCGCCAGGAGGCCGAGTGCGCAGGTGACGCCGGTCATGTAGTCGACGATGGACAGGCCCATGCGTGACGGTGGGCCTTCAGGCTCGCCGGTCAGGTGCATGAAGCCGGCCTCGGCCTGCATCAGGTAGTCGTAGCCCGGCCAGGCGGCGCGCTCGTTGTCGCGACCGTAGGCCGACAGGTGGGCGCAGACGATGCGCGGATTCAGCGGCGCCAGGGCGGCATGCGTCAGGCCCAGCTTCGCGGGTTGGTCGCCACGCAGGTTGTTCAGCACTGCGTCGCTGGTCGCCACCAGGCGGTGAAAGGCAGCCCGGCCGGCGTCGCTCTTCAAGTCGAGCACGACACTGGACTTGTTGCGATTGAAGGTCTGGAAGAACGAGCTGTCGTCCGGGCCCAGGAAGTGCGGGCCGGTGGCGCGCGACACGTCGCCACCCCCCGGTGGCTCGATCTTGATCACCTCGGCCCCGAGGTCGGCCAGGTGCATCGAGCCGAACGGCCCGGCGCCGTATTGCTCCACCGCCAGGATGCGGACACCGGCCAGCGGCAACGGCACCGTCATCGGCGTCATGCCGGGTTCCGTGCCACCAGCTGCTTGGCGATGATGGTCTGCAGGATCTCGTTGGTGCCCTCGCCGATGCACATCAGCATCGCGTCGCGGTAGTAGCGCTCGATCTCGTACTCGGTGGAGTAGCTGTAGCCCCCGAAGATGCGCATCGCCTCGCTGGCGCAGAACACGCCGGCCTCCGAGCCGTGCAGCTTGGCCATCGCCGCCTCCATGTCGCAACGCTCGCCGGCGTCGTACTTGCGCGCGGCCTGTTCGATCAGCAGCTTGCTCGCCTCGACCTGGGTTGCCATCTGTGCCAGCTTCAGCTGGATCGCCTGGTGCTCGCAGATCGGCTTGCTGAAGGCACTGCGTTCCTGGGCGTAACGCAGCGCCAGTTGCAATGCCCCTTGTGCGATGCCGCAGCCGCGTGCGGCCACGTTGATGCGACCCAGCTCCAGCCCGCCGGCGATCTGCGCAAAGCCCTTGCCTTCGACACCGCCGACCAGGCGACCGGCCGGGATACGGTAGCCCTGGAAGCTCAGCTCGCAGCTGTCGATGGCCTTGTAGCCGAGCTTCTTCATCTTGCCCGACACGACGAAGCCCGGCCCCTTCTCGGCAATGAACAGGCTCATGCCCTTGTGCCGCGGCTCGGCCTCGGGATTGGTCTTGACGAGCAGCAGGATGCCATGGCCATTGCCGCTGTTGGTGATCCAGGTCTTGCTGCCGTCGACGATGTAGTCGTCACCCTCGCGCCTGGCCGTGGTCCGGATCGCCTGCAGGTCGCTGCCCGCATTGGGCTCGGTCAGGCCGATGCCGCCGCGGAACTCGCCGGTGGCCATCTTCGGCAGGAACTCGGCCTTCTGCGCCTCGGTGCCGAATCGCTCGATCGCGCTGGCCATGATCAGGTGCGAGTTGAAGATGCCCGACGGCGCCATCCAGGCCGAAGCGACCTCGATCACGATCTTCGCGTAGGTGCTGGCCGAAAGGCCCAGGCCGCCGTACTGCTGGGAGATCGTGGCACCGAAGAGACCAAGCTCCTTCATCTGCTCGACCAGGGCATGCGGGTACTCGTCGGCCTGGTCGAACCTGCGGGCCACCGGCCGCACTTCCTTGGCGACCCAGTTCGCGATGCTGTCGAGGATCGCGCGTTCGTCGTCGGCGTTCCACTGGCTCATGGCGTCAGTACCCCACCTTGTCCTCGACGCTGTGGCCGCGCTTGGCGATCAGCATCGTGCGCCGGAAGTGGCAGACCACCACGGCGTGCTGGTTGAAGCCCGTGGTCTTGACCGTCACCAGGCCAGCGCCGGGGCGGCTCTTGCTTTCACGCTTGTCGAGCACTTCGCTCTCGGCCGTCAGGGTGTCGCCGGCAAACAGCGGGTGGGTGAGCTTGATCTCGTCCCAGCCGAGGTTGGCGATCGCCTTCTGCGACACGTCGGTCACGCTCATGCCGACCATCAGCGCCACCGTGAACGGGCTGCAGACGATGCACTTGCCGAACTCGCTGGCCTTGGCGTATTCGGCGTCGAAGTGCATCGGATGGGTGTTCATCGTCAGCAGCGTGAACCAGGTGTTGTCGGTCTCGGTGATGGTGCGGCCGGGGCGGTGCTCGTAGACATCGCCGACGTTGAAGTCCTCGAAGTGGCGGCCGAAGCTCTCGCGGTAGCGCTGCGGGCCGATCTGCTTGCTGTTCTGGACCATGGGGTCTCCGATGTCTGGGGTGTGCGGCGCGGTGTCGTCTGGGGATCAGCGCCCTGCTCGAGCGAGCAGGCGCAGGGCGGCCAGCACCACGGGCCGGTCGACGAGTCGGCCCTCGACCAGCACCGCCGCCGCGTCGAGGCCGGCATCGCCCACCGCAGCGACCACACGGCGCGCGCGGTCGAGCTCGGCGGCCGTCGGCGCCAGCGCCGCGTGTACCGCCGCCACCTGTTGCGGATGGATACAGCTCTTGGCCGAGAAGCCCAGCCCGGCGACGCGCCGCGTCTCGGCGGCCAGGCCGGCGTCGTCGGCCACGTCCAGCCAGGGCACGTCGATGCACGCGATGCCGGCCGCGGCGGCGGCGTTGGCGAGCGCGCCCCGGGCATGCAGCAGCGCATCCCAACCGAAGCTCGCGCCCAGTTCAGCCGCGAGGTCCACGCCGCCCAGCATCAGCGCCTGCACCTGCGGATGCGCGGTGGCGATGTCGCCCGCCGCCGCGACGCCACGGGGGCTCTCGATCAATGCGATCAGCGCCGTGCCCGGCAAGTGGGCCGCCAGCAGACGCAGTGCCTCGGCGCTGTCGGCCTTGGCGAGCATCACGAAGGCCGGCTGCGCCGCCGCGTCCACCAGTGCCAGCACATCGCGCAGACCGTCGGTGCTGGCCCAGCGGCTCACGCGCACACCCGTGCGGTGGCCCGCCGGCAAGGCCGAGAGGTGTTCGAGCACGGCGCGGCGCGCGTCGACACGTTCGACCGGGGGCACGGCGTCTTCGAGGTCGATGCACACCAGATCCGCGGCCGTGGCCTCGGCCTTGGCGAAGCGCTCTGGCCGGTGGCCGGGCACGAACAGCAGCGAGCGGGCGTCGCGGACCGGGTTCATCGCGTGTCGTCGATGGGGCGTCGGGGCCATCAGGCTGCCGGCGCCGGCACCTGCCGCACGAAGTGCTCGGCGATGTCGCGCCGCGTCGTGACCCACACGCCTTCGGCGGCCGAGACGTGCTCCAGGAATCGCCTGAACGCGCCGATGCGCCCGGGCCGGCCGACGATGCGCAGGTGCAGGCCCAGCGACATCATGCGCGGGCGGCCGACGTATCGATCATTGCGGCCTTCGGCCAGCAACTGCTCGAAGCTGTCGATCGCGTACTTCAGCCAGAGGTCCGGCGTGTACGCGGGTGCGACCCACATCTTCATGTCGTTGGAGTCCAGCGCGTAGGGCAGGATCGCCATCGGGCTCGTCGAGCCCTCCACCGGGGCCCAGAACGGGGTGTCGGCGCTGTAGTCGTCCATGTGATACAGGAAGCCTTCTTCCTGCAGCAGGCGGCGCGTGTGCGCCGTGTGCAGGTAGCGCGACAACCAGCCCAGCGGGCGCTGGCCGACGCTGGCCTCGATGCTGGTCACGGCCTTGCGGATGAACTCGCGCTCTTCGGCCTCGCTCAACCGGAACTGGTGCACCCAGCGCCAGCCATGCGAGCAGACCTCGTCGCCACGCTGGCGGATCGCCTGCGCCAGACGCGGTGCGCGTTCCAGCGCCAGCGCCGCCGCGGTCCAGGTCGCGCGCACATGATGCTCGTCGAGCAGGGCCAGGATGCGGTCGGCGCCTTCCTCGATGCCATAGCGGTAGTTGGACTCGTTGCCGTGCATGCGAACCGGCTTCTTCAACGTCACGCCGAGCTCGTCGACCGGCTCGGGCAGCGGGTCGCCGTCGGCGATCGAGTACTCGGAGCCTTCCTCGACGTTGACGACGATGCTCAGCGCGAGCTTCGCGCCGTCGGGCCAGGACCAGGGATTCGCCATGCGTGCGGGCTCAGTGCATCTCTTCGCCACCGGAGACGTTCATCGCCTCGCCGGTGATGTACTGCGCCGCGTCGCTGCACAGGAAGGCCACCGCCTCGGCGGTGTCCGAAGGCAGCCCTGGGCGACCGAGCGGGATCCGGGCGCGCATGTCGGCCAGGTACTGGTCGACCGTCTTGCCCAGCAGCTGCGCGAAGTACTCGTTCTGCCAGGCCCCGAGGCCGGTGGTCACGTGATTGGGGCAGACCGCGTTGACGGTGACGCCATGACCCGCCAGCTCGATGGCGGCCACCCGGGTCAGGCCGACCAGGCCGTGCTTGGACGCACAGTACGACGACGCATGCGGGAATCCGCTCTTGGCCGCCTGGCTGGCGATGTTGACGATGCGCCCCCCCTTGCGGCCCGCCGCACCTTGCGCGATGAAGCGCCGCGCCACCGCCTGGGTCGCAGCGAAGACGCCACGCAGGTTGACGCCGAGCACGGTGTCCCATTCGTCGAGCGACATGTCGACGATCGGCTTCATCAGGTAGCCGATGCCGGCGTTGTTGACGAGGATGTCGACGCCGCCCCAGTGCGCGGCCGTGTCGGCGACCAGCTTCTCGACCGCGGCACCCTCAAGCATGTTGCAGGGCAGGGCCAATGCGCTGCCACCGTCGGCCGTGATCTGGTCCACCACGGCCTGCATCTCGGTGGTGGCACCGATGGCGGAGGCCGGCAGGTGCGGCCCGGCCGCGGCACCGATGTCGGCGACCACGACCCGGGCGCCCTCGGTGGCCAGACGCGTTGCGATCGCCGCTCCGAGGCCACCTCGGCGGCCGGCGCCGGTGACGATGGCCACCTTGCCATTCAGTTCAGGGTATCGGGCCATGGTCGCGAGCCGCGCGTCAGAGCGATGAGGTCATGATGAACAGCGGATTGTCGGCAAACGCCTGGAACTGCGCCGCGACCGCCTGCATGGCCGGCTGGCCGATGTCGGCACCGAGCTGGGTCATGTCGTTGATGCGCAGGATCTCGACATACTCGTAGGGCGAAGGGCCGCCGGTCAGCAGGCCCGACGCCTTGAGGATCTCGAACCTGTCCACCGACTTCAGCGCCCCGGCGGTGGGCAGATCGACCTCCCGCGCCCAGCGCTCGTAGTCGTCGCGGCGGCTTGCGTCCTTGAGGTTGAAGAGCACGATCAGTGTCGTCATCCGCAGCTCCTGGATCCGTTAAAGTTGTCCGGACAAATCATAGCAGCCGACCCCCTGCTGTCAACCGAAGGTCCACGTGCCCGCGCCCAGCCCGCCACCCGGCGCCGAGGCAGCCGGTGGCGGTCCTAGCATTGAAACCCCAACACATGCGAAGGGCCGAGGCGATGAAGCGACGTCATCTCTTTCTTGCCGCTGCTGCGGCAGCCGCCACCCGGGTCGCGGGTCCGGCCTGGTCCCAGCAGGACTTCAGCAAGGTCGAGGTCAAGCTGACCCAGCTCTCGCCGACCGTGTGGATGCTCGTCGGCGCCGGTGGCAACGTCGGGCTGTGCGCCGGCGAGGACTCGGTCTTCGTGATCGACAACCAGTTCGCGCCGATGGCGCCCAAGCTGCTGGCGGCGATCGCGTCGGTCAGCAAGCGTCCGGTGCAGTTCGTGCTCAACACGCATTACCACTTCGACCACACCGGCGGCAACGAGCCCTTCGGCCGCACCGGCGCACTGATCGTGGCCCACGACAACGCGCGCCGACGCCTGAGCGGCGAGCAGACCATCGCGTTCTTCAACGCCCGACAGGCCCCGACGGCCAAGATCGGGTTGCCGGTGGTGACGGTGTCCGGGGAGATGCGCTTTCACATCAATGGCGAGGAACTGCACGCCTTCCACGTGCCGCGCGCCCACACCGACGGCGACCTGATCGTGCACCTGCGCGGCAGCGACGTGGTCCACATGGGCGACACCTTCTTCAACGGCACCTACCCGTTCATCGACGGCGGTGCCGGCGGCAGCGCCGAGGGCCTGATCGCGGCGCACGACCGCGTGCTCGCCATCGCCACCGACAAGACCCGGATCATCCCCGGACACGGGCCGCTGGCCAGCAAAGCCGATCTGCAGGCCTACCGCGACATGCTGGCCGCCATCGTCAAGCGCATCGGCGACGCGCGCCGCGCCGGGCAGACCGATGCGCAGATCGCCAACGCGAAGATCACCGCCGACCATGACGCCAGGTATGGCGGAGGCTTCATCAAGCCCGAGGCCTGGTTGCAGATGTTGCTGGGCGTGACCGGGCGCTGAGGCCCTTTGTCCGCCTTCGGGCGGATTCGTCATCGGTGGGCCAGGCCCAGACTGGCGCCTCCCGCGCACCGGAGGCCCCATGCACGCAAACCGCTTGTTCGCTCTGCTCGGCGTGGCGATCGCCATGCTGCTGGGCGGCTGCTCCACCTACCGCAACAGCACCCAGGTCCAGGACGGCCCGGGCCTGGAGTTCAAGGCCAGCGAGCTGGCCAGCTTCCACGACAACCAGAGCAAGGTCATCGACGAGCTGCAGAAGCTCGCCGGGCTGAGCAAGGCGCCCACGGGTACCGAGTGGGATCTCGTCATCGCCGCCGGCATGGATTACGCCGACAGCAAGTGCGAGGCCTTCATGCATTCGCTGTTCCGCCTGAACCGCGACCGCAAGACCGTGACGACACAGATCGGCCTGGTTGGCACCGCCACCGCCGGGCTGATGGCCGCCGCGCAGTCCGCGGCCAAGGAGGTGGCGGCCGTGGCGGTGCTGTTCGGGCTGTCGAGCTCGACGGTGGACAACCTGGCGGGCAGTGTGTTGTACGACCTCGACCCCTCGTCGGTTCGCACGCTGGTCAAGTCGCTGCACACCGGATTTCGCAGCAACCTCGATCCCGGCTACGTCTCGCGCCCGGCTGCCGTGTCCGTGATCCGAACCTACTCGATGCTGTGCGTGCCGGCCAACATCGAGGCCGAGGTCAATCTGGCGGTCAAGAAGTCCATCCCCAACAGCGACCCGGGCGACGCCAGCACCGGCCAGCCGCCCCAGGTGTCCAACGCCGACGTGGGTGCGGCGAACTTCAAGTCCAGGCCCGACGACAACACCACCGCGCTGCGCGCGATCGTGTTCCCGAACGGCCTGCTCGACGCGGCCAAGCGCCAGGCGCTGGAGGCTTTCATCAAGAGCAAGAACATCACCACCGATGTCTCCTCGTTCATGCGACTGGAGCGCTTTGCCGCCGAACGCGCCGAAGCGCTGAAGGCCCTGAAAGCCTTGAAGACCCCCTGAAGACCCCCTGAAGGAACACACCATGGCACACGACGCCCGCATCGAGGGCCTGACCCTGCTCGAGGCTGCCGAGGTCGAAAGCGAATGGCGCCAGCTCGGTGCCGTGGACATCCGCCGCAGCGACGAGCCCGGCGGCCGCTTCACGATGACCTGCCGCTTCCCCGGCTCGCCGTTTGCCGAGCCGGTCGAAGCGGCACCGACGCCGGCATCGCCAACGGGTTGAAGCCCCGCGGGCGCCGGGCACCCGGCGTCCAATCACTGCCTTGCATCAGGTTGTCCGGACAAATATGATGTTCCTCCGATGACCGTGCGCAAGGCCCCGACATCCCCTTTGCGTCCTTCGCGCCGGCAGTTGCTGCGCCTGGGCGCGGTGTCGGCTCTGGGGGTGGCATGGCCGGCGCTGACCCTGCGCGCCCAGCCCTCAGGCCCGGACGTTCTGGTCCTCGGCGCGGGCCTGGCCGGCTTGAGCGCCGCCTTGCGGCTCGAGGAACGTGGCGCCCGCGTGCAGGTGATCGAAGCGGCGCATCGGGTCGGTGGGCGCATCCACACGCTCGACGACCTGCCCGGTCGCCCCGAAACCGGCGGCACGCAGATCGGCACCGGCTACGTCCGCACGATGGCGATGGTCCAGCGACTGGGCCTGAGCCTGGAGCCCAACGCCCGCAGCCCGCTGTTTGGCGACGACAAGCTGGTGCTCTTTGTCGCGGGCAGGCGCTACACGCTTGCCGAGTGGGCACGCGCCGACGCCAACCCGATGCCCGAGCCGCTGCGCGCCATGCCACCTGACCGTGCGCTGTCCCGGCTTGTGTTGCAAGGGCTGGGCGGGCGCAACCCCCTGGCCGGGGTCGAGGCCTGGCGCGACCCGGTCCACAGCGCTCTCGACCTGCCCCTGTCGGCCTGGCTGCGCGAGAAGCTCGCACTGTCGGACGCCGCGCTCGCCTTGCTCGATGCCAACGTCGCCTTGGGCGACACGCTGGCCGAGACCTCGCTGCTGAACCAGCTCTACAGCCAGGCCAATCTGACGGAACTGCTGAAGACCCCAGGTCCGGTGCAGAACGTGGTCGGTGGCAATTCGCGGCTGCCGGAGGCCATGGCCAAGGCCTTGCGCGGCAGGCTGTCGAGCGGCTATCGGGCAGGGAGCCTGCTCGACGAGCCGCAAGGGATCCAGGTGACAGCCTTTCGGACGCGTGCACCGGGCGGGGCTGTCATGAAGTCGATTCGTTTTGCCGTGTTCGCGGCCCGGGCCTGCATCTGCACCCTGCCCCTGCCGGCTCTGCGAAAAGTGAGGGTCGAGCCCGGCCTGCCGGCGCCGCTGGCCCGCGCGGTGGCCAGCCTGCCCTATGCCCGCATCACCCAGCTTCACCTCGAAGTGCGGCGCCGCTTCTGGGAGGCCGACGGCTCGTCGCCGTTCCTCTGGAGCGACGGTCCGCTGGAGCGAATCTTCCCGCAGGACCGGGCCGGCAACGGCCAGCCGCCGACCTTGACGGTGTGGGTCAACGGCGCCGGCACGGCATCCTGGGATGCGCTGGGTGACCCGGTGGCCCAGGATCGCATCGACGACGTGCTGGCCGACATCTGGTCCGGTGCACGCGGCGCGACTCGCCTGTTGCACCGCACCGCCTGGCACCGCGAGCCGGAGTCCGGCGGCGCCTGGGCGAACTGGGCGCCCGGTCAGGTCACGGACTTCGGCGCCGCACTGGCGCAACCACACGGTCGCATCCACTTTGCCGGCGAACACACCGGCACCGGCCTGCGCGGCATCGAGGCCGCGATCGCGTCCGGCGAGCGCGCGGCCGACGCGGTGCTGGCCCGCTTGTAGACCCATCATTCCCTGCATGAATTCGACGCTGCCCACCCGTAACCCGCGCACTGGCGTGATCGACCACCCCATGCCGGTGGCCGATGCCGCCGAGGTCGCCACGGTCGCCGCCCGTCTGCGTGCCGCACAGCCGGCATGGGCGGCACGGCCGGCCGCCGACCGCCTGGCGGTGCTGGCGGCCTTTGCCGATGCGCTGCTGGCCGGCCAGCCGGCCCTGGTCGAGGTGCTCAGCCACGACACCGGCCGGCGCCACGAATCCGCGCTCGAGGTGCTGGGCGTCGTCGGCACGATCCGGCGTTGGCTCGACGATGCTCCCGCCTTGCTGGCGGACGAGCCGCAGCGCCGGTCGCGCACGCCGCACATCCTGATCGAGCAGCACCGCCGGCCTTATGGCGTGGCGGGCGTCATCAGCCCGTGGAACTTCCCGCTTCTGCTGAGCCTGATCGACGCGATCCCGGCCCTGGTGGCGGGCTGTGCGGTGCTGATCAAGCCGTCGGAAGCGACGCCGCGCTTCGTGCCGGTGCTGCGCGACGTGGTCGCCACGGTGCCGGGACTCGCCGAGGTGCTGGCGCTCGTCACCGGAGCCGGCAGCACCGGCGAGGCCTTGGTCCGCAACGTCGACGTGCTGTGCTTCACCGGCAGCGTGAAGACCGGCCGCCGCGTCGCCCTGCTGGCGGCCGAGGCCTTCGTGCCGGCGCACCTCGAGCTCGGCGGCAAGGACCCGGCCATCGTCTGCGACGACGCCGACCTGCAGCGCGCGGCACGCGCTCTGGCCTGGGGCAGCATGGGCAGCGCCGGCCAGAGCTGCATGAGCATCGAGCGCTGCTACGTGCAGCGCCGTGTCCACGATGCCTTCGTCGAGCGCCTGGCCGCCGAGGTGCGGGCGCTGCAGCCCAACTGGCCCGACATCGCCCAGGGCCAGATCGGGCCCATCATCGCCGCGGTGCAAGTGCCCACCGTGCGCCGCCACCTGGAAGAGGCGCTGGCCCAGGGTGCGACGGCCGTCACGGGCGGGCGGGTCGTCGAGCGTGGCGGCGGCCTGTGGTGCGAGCCCACCGTGCTGACCGGCACCACGCAGGCGATGGCGGTGGTGGCCGAGGAGAGCTTTGCCGCCATCCTGCCGGTGATGCCCTTCGACGACGACGAACACGCCATCGCACTGGCCAACGACAGCGACTTCGGGCTTTCGGCCTGCGTCTTCTCGCGTGACCTGGACCGTGCCCGTGCCATTGCCGCGCGCCTGCAGGCCGGGGCGGTGTCGATCAACGACGCTGCACTCACCGCGATGGTCTACGACGCCGCCAAACAGTCGTTCAAGCGCTCGGGCCTGGGCGGCAGCCGCATGGGTACCGCGAGCCTGCAGCGCTTCTATCGTCAGCAGGCCTTTCTCATCAACGATGGCACGCCTTCACCCTGGTGGTACGGCAAGGCCACACCGACAGACAACTGACCATGGAAACCAGCAGCAAGACCGCCCGCGAGATCTGGGCCGACGTCAAGGCCAACCCCAACCGCGCCCGCTTCGGCTATGGCCGAAAGGCGGTGCTGATCAACATCGACTTCCAGTGCGCGTACACGCGCACCGACGAATTCAAGACCGCCTACGAGACCGATCCACGGCAGATCGAGCACGTCAACGCGCTGGCGCGCCGGTTCCGCGCGCTGGACTGGCCGGTGGTCTGGACCCACGTCGCCTATGCCGACAGCGGCGAGGACGCCGGTGTCTGGGGCACGCGCACCAACACCCCCGACAGCCTGCAGAACATCAAGCACGGCAGCCGCCGCGCCGAGTTCGACCCGCGCTGCGAGATCCTGACCGGCGACCGTGGCCGCGACCTCGTCTACTGCAAGCGCATGGCGTCGGCGTTCTTCGAGACACCGCTGCAGAGCCTGCTCGTCTGGCACGAGGTCGACACCGTGGTCATCACGGGCGGCAGCACCTCGGGCTGCGTGCGCGCCACGGGCGTGGACTCGTTGATGCGCGGCTACCGCACCATCGTGCCCGAGCAGTGCGTGGCCGACAAGCACGAGAGCTATCACTTCGCCAACCTGACCGACCTGATGCTCAAGTACGCCGACGTCGTGGACGTGACCGAGACGCTGGCCTGGCTCGATGGCTTGACTCCCTCTCCCGCGAGCGGGAGAGGGCAGGGGTGAGGGTCTTGTCGTGAGCGCCACCTTCCCACCCTCACCCCAACCCTCTCCCGCCCTGCGGGAGAGGGGGCAGCTCAGCGACCCAAGCCTGTACGACCCCTGGCCCTATGCCGGGCGGCCCAGGATCACCTGGCCCGGCGGGGCCAGGCTGGCGTTCTGGGTCGCGCCGAACATCGAGTTCTACGAGCTGAACCCGCCGAAGAACCCGCACCGCGCGGCCTGGCCGCATCCGGTCCCGGCGGTGCCGGGCTATTCGATCCGCGACTGGGGCAACCGCGTCGGCCATGTGCGGCAGATGAAGCTGCTGGACCGGTACGGCATCCGCGGCTCGATCTCGCTGTCGACGGCGCTGATCGACCACCACCCCGAGATCGTCGCGATGTGCCGCGAGCGCGACTGGGAGTTCTTCAGCCACGGCATCTACAACACCCGCTACACCTACGGCATGGACGGGGCGCAGGAGCGGGAGATGATCCTGGACAGCATCGAGAGCATCGAGCGCGCCGTCGGCAAGCGGCCGGCGGGCTACCTGGCGCCGGCGCTGTCGCACAGCGAGCAGACCCTCGACCTGTTCGCTGAACTCGGCGGCCTGTACACCTGCGACCTGTTCCACGACGACCAGCCGACGCCGGTCAAGGTGCGCGGCGGCCAGCGCTTCGTGTCGGTGCCGTATTCGCTGGAACTCAACGACACCATCGTCTACGTCGTCAACAGGATCGAGCCGCGGCGCTACGGCCAGATGATCAAGGACGCCTTTGACCGCCTGTACCAGGAAGGCGCACAGAGCGGCACCGTGATGTGCATCCCGACGCACAACTACCAGGTCAGCTGCCCGCACCGGCTCAAGGCCTTCGAGGAGGCGCTCGAGTACATCACCGGCCACAGCGGCGTGTGGGTGACCACCGGCCGGGAGATCGCCGAGCACTACCTGGCGCACCATCACGACACCGCCGTGGCGCACATCGCCGCAGCGTCGGGGGCCTGACGATGCCGCTCGCCCCCGAACACCTGGCCTACCCGTTGCGCCGCCTTGGCATGGACCACGAGCGCTACGCCTGGTCGATGATGACCGACCGTCCGCCGCTGCGCTGGCCGGATGGCCAGCCGCTGGCGGTGTGGGTCAACGTCAGCCTGGAGCACTTTCCGCTGAACCCGGTCGGCACGCCCGTGAAGCTGCCCGGCAACATGACGATGCCGTACCCGGACCTGCGGCACTTCACGCTGCGCGACTACGGCAACCGGGTCGGCGCCTGGCGGGTGCTCGAAGCGCTGGATCGATTCGGCGTGCAGGCAAGCTGGGCCGTCAACGCCTGCCTGACCGAGCGCCACCCACAGATCCTGCGCGCCGCCCTGGCCCGCGGCGACGAGTTCGTCGGCCATTCCTGGAGCATGGACACGCCCCATGCCGGCGGCCTGGCAGCGGACGCCGAAGACGCGCTCGTCGCCAAGTCCCTGGCCGCGCTGCGTGGCTTCAGCGGCCAGCCAGTGGCCGGCTGGCTGTCGCCGGGCAAGCTGCAAAGCCCGGACACGCCCGAGATCCTCAAGCGCCACGGCGTCACCTGGTTCTGCGACTGGGTCAACGACGAACTGCCCTACCGGTTCCGCACCGCCGAGGGCGAGCTGTGGTCGCTGCCGCTGGCAACCGAGATCGAGGACCGCTTCGTCATCATGGACAACCAGCACAGCGAGTCCGAATGGGCCGAGCAGGTCATCGACGCCTGCACCTTCCTGCTCGCCGAAGCACGGGAGACCGGCGCCGGCCGACTGCTGAGCCTGTCGATCCACCCCTGGGTCATCGGCCAGCCGCACCGGATCAAGCACCTCGAAACCGTGCTCGCCCACCTGATGGCGCAGGACGGCGTCTGGAACGCCCGCCCGCAGCAGATCCTGGACGTGGTCGAGGCGCCGGCACGACACCCACCCGGCTAACCCGGGTGGACAAGGCGCAACAAATCGCAGATATTTGTCCGGACAACTTCCGCCGCCCGTCCGGAGACTGCCCAGGCCCCTGCGCCCCTCGACCCTGATCCGCTCCGGTGCCGTACCGGCCTTCGTGCTCACCACGCTGGCGCTGGCCGCCGGTCAGGCGCTGGCCCAGGCGTCGCCGGCTGCCGGCACCGAAAGCGCCGAAGGCGCTGGGATGCAGAGCATCACGGTCACC